>DDBL01000017.1:0-5170 GCA_002333425.1 Leptospiraceae bacterium UBA2033 | reverse complement strand
CCTCTGTGGCAAACCACACTGAATAGTTACCCTAGATTTTATAAATCGATTACCATTCCTTCTCGAGCTAGAATGATTTCGAGAGGGCTACCTTCTAAATAGGTCTTATGAAGTTTTGCATCTTCATAGATTTCGTAGATTTTTTTGTCATTGTAAGCAGGTTCGTGGTGTGTTAGAACCAATGTTTTTATGTTCCAAATGGTCGCACAGTTGACAGCCATGGTGTAGGAAGTATGTCCCCAGTCAAATTTAGCAAAGGATTCATCTAGAGTATACTGTGAGTCAAGAACCAGAACGTCAACACCATTGAAAAAAGGTGCCATAGAGCGAATTAGGTCCATGTCATCTCCGGTAAACTCTGCGTCAGTTGCGAAGATAAATGATTTTCCATTTTCTATAAACTTATAGGCGTAGGATCCACCTGGATGTTTGAGTGGATAGAAGTCAATGGTCATGGTATCATAAGTGATAGGCTCACCACGACGAATGGTTGTAAACTTTTTCGTGGACGCTGTACCGTGAAAAGGCATTGGGAAAAATTCTTTTACTTGCTGTTGGATCAGTCTTGCTTCTAAGTCTGCATAGGGAGAGTGAAAATTGATTTGATTTCCAGGAATATAAACTGGTTTGAAAAAGGGAAGACCTTGGATATGATCCCAATGAGTATGGGTAAAGAAAAGGTCTAATACACCTTTGCCTTTTCCGAACTCAGTGCGAATGAGTTCATCACCCATCACTCGACCACCTGTTCCACAGTCCACCATGAAGACTCGCCCTGCATCAGATGTAACAGAAATACAAGTTGTATCTCCACCACCTGTGTATTTCAAGTGATCAGGTAAACTCTCAAAGAAATTCTTAGCATCTTCTTCTGATTTAATTTGTTTATCTCCGAGTAGTCCGAGTAATTCTAAGACTTTCTCTTGATAAGCACTGTTGCTGAGCGGTGAGGCAATGGAGCCTCTTGTTCCATAAAGTTTTATTTTCACGATAGTCGGTCTTATTAAATTTTATAGTTAAACCACTATAAATACCAATTTAGTTTTTACAAGTTATATATGCCTCGAACCTATGGTATCTATGGGAAATTCTCGCAATTATGAAATTCGGTTCGGTCCGGCTTGGACTCCTACCGTTAAATTTCTTATTATAAGTAACGCTGTAGTTTTTTTACTACAAACTGCAACTCATCTTTTTTTAAATGCAAAAATCTTGGAAGGTATGTTTGCACTTAATCCTAATATGGTCAACCATTTCTATATCTTTCAGTTAATTTCTTACGGTTTTTTGCATGGTGACTTTTTTCATATTTTTTTTAATATGCTCAATCTTTGGTTTTTTGGGGGAGAAATTGAATCTCTTTGGGGACAGAAACGATTTTTGATTCTCTATTTTGTTTCGATTTTTATGGGTGGGTTTTTGACTTGGATAGTTCACAATTTAGGTTTTAACCAAGGAGTAGTTCTTGGTGCGTCAGGCGGAGTCTTTGGAGTCATGACAACATTTGCACTTCTTTGGCCTAACAGAGAAGCACTCTTCATGGGAATTTTTCCTATCAAAATGAAATTCATCGTTCCTATTTCAATGGCGCTTTTAATGTTCGCGGGTGGTGGAAATATTGCCCACATGGCGCATCTCGGTGGAATTTTAGGTGGAGTAGGATTCTTCTTTGCAGTGGCTAAATACAAATTGAATTTTTCATTTTCCCTTAGCCGCTATTTACAAAAACAAAAAATGAAACGTTACCAAGAAGAAATGTATCGAAGACAAAATGCCAAGGAAACAGTGGATGAACTTTTGGATAAAATTTCTAAAAAAGGAATGAGTTCTCTTTCTAGAAAAGAAAAACAATTTCTAAAAGATGCATCTACCAAGTATTATTCAGAGTGAATTCTAAAATATTTTTTTTTGACCAGCTAACAAGGTATAGCCCTTACTTCAATCTTGCACTGGAAGAAGCAATTGCAATCAACTTAATTGAGTTTGGGTATAGTGGGGCAGTTCGGTTTTGGACAAATCACAATACAATTGTACTTGGAATTTCAGATAGTGTATCTAAAAATATTTCTCCTGAAAAAATTTATACGTTTAATCAAGAGTATCCTCGTTTACAAAAATCTAGAAAGTTTCAGGAAAATTCCATTTACATCACAAGGCGTGCATCCGGTGGCGGAACGGTTTTTCACGATGAAGCGTTTAATCTCAATTATTCTCTCTTCGCTTCTACAAAAGAAAAAAAAGAACTCTATCCCGTGAAAGAATCTTACAACCAACTTCTAGGGTTAGTTACAAAGTCGCTAGCAAAACAAAACATTCTAGCAGACTCCGCCGGAAAATCAGACATAGCCATTGAAACAAACGGAGTATTAAAAAAAATTTCAGGCAATGCTCAATTTAGAAAACGAGATTGTATTGTCCAACATGGAACTATGATTTTAGATTTAAAAATTATTGAAAGTGTACTAGAAAATTTATCTCATCCACCAGAAGAGCCTGAATACAGAAAGAATCGAAAGCATTCTGATTTCCTTACTTCTCTCCCAAAGGAATTTTCCGTTCCCAAATTCAAACTAGACTTACTCGAAATTTTTCAAGAATTTATAGGGAATCCTGTCATTTCGAGCGATAGAAAGTTTTTGAGACAGGTTTTTAGAGATGCAAAAAGACTTATGTCCGAAAAATATGCAAATATAGAATTTATTTATAGTAAAATGTAATATACTCAAGACAGAATGGTTTTCGGTGTCATGGTGAGCCTGTCGAATCCATGCTAAATAGAAATAGTATCCTTCGACGAGCTCAGGATGACAATGGATTAAAACCACTCTAGCTCAAGTATAGAAAAGGAAATAAAAATGTATTTAGAAAACCAAGACCCAGATGTATTTGCAGCCATCAAACACGAAGACAAACGACAAGAAGAATCTCTAGAAATGATTGCTTCTGAAAACTTTGTATCACAGGCAGTACTCGAAGCTTATCACTCGACTCTCACCAACAAATATGCAGAAGGTTATCCTGGAAAACGCTATTATAACGGTTGTGAAAATGCAGACCGAGTAGAAGAACTCGCCATCGAACGTGCCAAAAAAATGTTCAAAGCAGAGTATGTAAACGTACAACCTCACTCCGGCGCACAAGCGAACATGGCAGTATTTCTTGCGGCTCTCAGTGCTGGTGATACATTTATGGGAATGAATCTTGCTCACGGGGGACATTTGACTCACGGGTCTGCTGTAAATTTTAGCGGAAGAAATTATCATGTAGTTCCGTATGGTGTCACAAAAGATACAAACCGAATTGACTACGATGAAGTGGCTCGTCTGGCTAAGGAGCATAAGCCCAAACTAATCGTTGTGGGTGCTTCTGCTTATCCGCGCGAAATTGATTTTGGCAAATTTGCAGAAATCGCAAAATCAGTAGGGGCAAAGACTATGGCGGATATCGCTCATATTTCTGGACTTGTGGTTACTGGTCATCATCCGTCGCCAGTTGGAGTTTGTGATTATGTAACGACTACTACTCATAAGACGCTTCGTGGACCGCGTGGTGGTTTGATTATTTCCTCAACTGAACATGAAAAGGTTTTAAACTCTCGCGTGTTTCCAGGTGTGCAAGGTGGACCTCTCATGCACGTAATTGCGGCAAAGGCAGTTGCATTTGGTGAAGCACTCAAACCAGAATTCAAAACCTATATTCAAAATGTAGTGGATAACGCGCGTACTCTCGCAGAAGTATTTGTAAAACGTGGGTTTAGAATCATCAGTGGTGGAACAGATAATCATTTGATATTAGTAGATGTTTCTGTAAAAGGTCTAACTGGACTTGACGCCGCCAACGAACTAGACAAAGCAGGAATCACTGTAAATAAAAATGGAATTCCTTTCGACGAAAAACCACCAGCAGTTACATCGGGAATTCGTCTTGGCTCCCCAGCTCTCACCACTCGCGGACTTGGAAAAACCGAATTCGAAAAAGTAGGAAATCTAATTTGTGACCTACTCGAAAACATCACCGACGACAAAAAGAAAGCGGCTGTAAAAGCTGGAGTTGCTGAAATCACAAAACAATTCCCAATGGACAAATTCCGCTTGTGATCATTTATTTTTTCATAGATGGCGTTGGCTTTGGTGAGAACGATGTAGAAAAAAATCCTTTTGCTAAGTTTGCAAAAAGTTTTTTTCTACCACTCGCTAACTTACCTCTTCCGGCTAATAGCAAGTTGGCGGAAGGGGTTTACGTAAAAACTGACGCTTCTATGGGAATAAAAGGTTTGCCCCAAAGTGCTACGGGGCAGACTGCTATCTGGACAGGAATCAACGCCCCCCAAGTCCTACAAAAGCATATTAGCGGATACCCCACATTTACCCTTCGAAAGATCATAGACGAGTTTTCTATTCTAAAAGTTCTAGACGAACGTGGTAAAAAAGCGGCTTTTTTAAATTGTTATAGCCCGATTTATTTTGAAAACGTAAAGAAAAAACCAAAACATGTATCCGCTTCCACCATGATCCAACAGGCTTCCAAAATTCCTTTTCGAGATATGGAAGATCTACGAAATCACAACGGAGTCTTCATGGATATTTCCCATGAATTTTTCCGCTCTTTCGCAAAAGACTTTTTACCGCCCGGCGATAGCCTCCTAGAACTCCGCGATCCTTACCAAGTTGGTAAAAATGTTGTGACCATGGCGGATAACTATGATTTGGTGCTATTTGAATATTTCCTCACTGACAAAACTGGTCACGACCAAAACTGGGAAATGGCAGAAAGAGTGATTCACACAGTCGAGCGGTTTATCGAAGGTATCCACGATGCCATGGACAAAGACAAACACCAACTCATCATCACCTCCGACCATGGAAACCTCGAAAATCTAAGTGTTGGAACCCATACAACGAACCTCGTTCCGACTTATTTATACGGAAAACATACTGAGTTTTTAAAAGATAAAATTTCTGCTCTCTGCGATATTGTCCCAGCTCTCTATGAGAAATTTGGCATTGAGATTGATTTAAAGTGGGATGTTGTGGCTAAGGAAGAGTAGGCTTAGTAATGAGACTGTGTAAAAAGATATGCCACAGAGGCACCGAGTCACAGAGGTTAATAACATATTAGACGTTATCGCGTGGATATGCTAGACGTTTATATAATAGAGTTGTTGCAAAAT
>DDBL01000030.1 GCA_002333425.1 Leptospiraceae bacterium UBA2033 | reverse complement strand
ACACCGAGAGCACCGATAAAAGATACGATAATTTTAAAATATTCATAAGAAGGTTTAGAACCATATCATTTCTTATCGTTTTTTTATCGGTGTGCATCGGTGGTAATCTTTTTTATGCAATTTAAATCCTACAATGAATTTATCACCACACTCCATGCTTGTCAGAAATGCAAGTCGATGCAAGGTAACCCAATCGTTGGCTCTGTTAAAAAAACGAAAGTCATCTCCATCGGTCAAGCTCCCGGCATCCATGAGGAAAAACACGGTAAGCCGTTCTCCTACACTGCTGGTAAAACTTTATTCAAATGGTTTAAATCAATTGGCATTGAAGAAGAAATTTATCGTAGAAAAGTAAATATGTCCGCTGTTTGTCGCTGTTTCCCAGGCAAAGCTAAAACAGGAGACAGACGACCTTCTCCCGAAGAAATTCAAAACTGTAGTGTTTATTTAAAATACGAAATCGAATTTCACAAACCAGAACTCATCATCCCAATTGGTAAAATGGCGATTGATCTTTTAATTACTAACAAAAAATACAAACTCGATGACGTAATCGGTCGAGCCTTTCAGAGAGAATTATACGGAGTAACCTTTGATTGGATAGCTCTACCGCATCCTTCTGGGCTCAATGTTTGGAATAATACTCCTAGTGGCAAAGCATTAACTGGAAAAGCACTTGCGCTATTGAAAAGACATCCTGTGATGAAAGAGCTTATTTAATGTGAGTTCGAAGTAAGGATTTTTATTCTTCTATTACCTTGGGCGAATCGGCGTTAGCCTTTCGAAGTATCGCATGTATGCGACACCCACCACAACACGCCGACCACGCCTTGATCGCTTTCGCTCGGAGAAGTTACACTTTACTATTCATGTATCAATCTACTCCCATTATTTCCTAACTATGCAATCTTTAAAAAATGTCTCCTTATCTGGAATGTAGTAGATTTTTTCAGGTATGAAATTCTGCACTTTTTTAAAACCCGGTCTAATATGTAGCTCTTTTTTACTATAAGCTACATAAACTTTCTCCTTATTTATAATGTCTACAGCTAACATTAATTCACTTTTACCGTGCAGAAAATAAAAAACCTTGCACCGATTACCTTCACATCTTATTTGAACATTCTCTAATACTCCGTACCAACCAATATTGTTTGTTATTAGATTATACTTGTATTCTGATTTTACTAGATTAAAACACACACCAGTTATGTCTCCTTTAAGTGTTGAATACCATTCACGAGCACTCAAAATTTCCAAGCTTTTATTGGAATCTGAAATTATCTTAGTACAGAAACCAAATAATATTAATATAAAAAATTTTATCCTAAATCCCATCATTTTTTCTTTCCCTATATACCCAACTCACACTAAACCAGCTCACCCAAAAACTTCTCAATCAACAAATCCCTTGTGGGTAAATCATCAAAAATCATTCCGTAATGATTCGTCTCTAACTCCTCCCCTGTTGCATTTGGGATTCGTCTTAGCATTTCTTCAAAACTTTCCTTTGGGAGTAAGTCATCGTTTGGGAGTAAATTCATCTTAGTCGCTCGAAGTATTAGAGTTCGGCATTCGATTTTTTCAAAGTCCAAATTTTTTCCTTGTTTGATTTGTTTTATTGTCTCCAAAGGATTAGATAGAAATTGAGTCAAAATTTGACTTGGATAAATTGCCCCCCCCATACGTTTCATTTCTTCTTCCATTACAAACGCAGGCATATGGCAAGTAAACCCACCTTCTACTTCTTGCAATTCTTTCGAAAAATAGTTTTCAATTGTCTTTGACCAATTAGGAATCAAAGGAGAATTTTTGATTTGCTCTAAATACATTTCTCTATTCGGGAAAATTTTTCCTAGTCTTTCGTAGGAGGGTTGTAATACTTTTAGAATTTTGAGTTTTTGGGTAATCGAAAGTAACCCCCCGCCATCCATTAGGATAATTCCACTTACTAGTTCAGGAAACAAAATCGCAAATCTGATTGCTAGCATTGCTCCAAAAGAATGACCAAGAAGAATTACTCGCTTTAATTTATAATATTCTATTACTGCAAAAAGATCTTTTATATGATTGGAAAATCCATATTCTATTTCTGGCTTAGAAGAAATTCCTCTTCCACGCAAATCATAGGCATAGACAGAATAACCTTTTTCATTTAAGAATGGAGCGATAACATCCCACGAAAATAGATTTCCAGAAAGACCATGTAAGCAAATAACAGGAATATTCTTTCCTTTTCGTATTTGGATATGAATCTTGATGTTATTTATGGAAATGATTTCATCTTTCGCATTATTTTTGGTAACTTTTTTTTTCATANNTATTATCTAAAAAAATCAATGGGCTTCGTCCCAATTTTCTCCAAATTTTCCCTGGGCAATGATTGGGACTTTCAATTTGATTGCAGTTTCCATTTCTTTTTTTGCGAGATCATAGACAGTATCTTTCTCTTTTTTATGAACTTCAAATACTAATTCGTCATGGACTTGCATAATGAGTTTGGATTTGAGTTTTTTCTTTTCTAGTTTTTCATGGATAGAAAGCATTGCGATTTTAATCATATCGGCACTGGTTCCTTGGATGGGGCTATTGATTGCTATGCGCTTTCCACCTTCTTGTTCTTGTCTACGGGAAGATTTGATTTCAGGAATATAACGTCTTCTTCCTGTGATTGTTTCTACGTATCCTTTTTCTTCGCAACTAACGCATATATCTTCCATATATTTTTTTACGCCGGGGAAGTTAGCAAAATACTTATCAATAAAAACTCCAGCTTCTTGTCTCGAAACTTTTAAGTTTTGGCTTAGTCCATAAGAGGTTACGCCGTATATGACGGAGAAGTTTACAATCTTGGCTTTGTTTCTCATTTCAGGAGTGACTTCTTTTGCGGATACTCCGAATAAAGCTTGTGCTGTTTCGTTATGTATATCTGCATTTTTTTTGTAAGCGTCAATCATATTTTTATCATTAGCAAAATGTGCCATGATACGCAGTTCGATTTGAGAATAATCTAAACTTAGTAGCAGGTAATCTTTGTTTTCCGGAATGAAACCTTGACGAATCAGTTTTCCTTCTTCATCTTTTATCGGGATATTTTGCAAATTCGGGTCTGTTGAAGAAAGTCTACCTGTTGCGGCTATCGTTTGATTGTAACTAGTGTGAATTCTTTTTGTTTTAGGATTAATCAGTTCTGGGAGAGTATCTATATAGGTAGATTTTAATTTAGCGTATTTTCGATGTTCGAGCAAATCCTCGATGATTGGATGCATTCCAAGCAGTCCTTCTAAAACACTATGATCTGTAGAATAACCTGTTTGTGTTTTTTTTTCTGCAGGAAGTTTTAGATCTTCAAATAAAACTTTTTGGAGTTCTTTTGTGGACGCGATGTTAAATGTTTTGGCAGCGTGAATATGAATTCTTTTTTCTAGTTTTTCAATTTCCTTTTGGAACTTAGTAGAGAGAGTTTTAAAATAAGGAGCGTTAATCGCAATACCTTTCATTTCCATGTCCATTAAAACGGGCATGAGAGGCATTTCCATTTTATAAAAAGTATTTTCTGCCTCACTCGTTTTTAATTCTTTCTTGAGAGTATGGTAGAGTCTGAGCGTTATATCAGCATCTTCCGCTGCATATTCTGTTACTCTATCTGGATCTACATTGAAAAGTTCTTGTTTTTTCTTTCCTGATCCAACTAACTCATCGTAAGTAATAGTTTTATACTCTAAATAATCTTCTGCAAGATCGTCCATTCCATGTCGCCTAGAGCCAGGTTGAATACAATAACTAGCGAGCATCGTATCAAAGGTAACATTTTCTAAATCTACTCCATGATTTTTTAGAACAATCATATCATATTTTATATTCTGTCCCACTTTTTCAATTTTAGGATTTTCAAGAAGCGGTTTAATATGAGTAACCACAGTATCTAAAGGTAGACAATTATTTGCGAATAAAGATTGGTTATAAGCAATTGGAATATAATAACCAATTCCTTCTTCTTTACTAAGCGCAATTCCTAAAAGTTCGGCAAGCATTGGATCAACGGATGTAGTTTCAGTATCTACACAGAATAATTTTGACTTCTGAAATTCTTTTACTAATTTGACAAGCTCGGACTCTGTTTTTATTCGAGTATATTTTCCTTTCGCATTATTAGAAGTATCCTCTGTCGAGGTTTCTTCTTTAGATTCGGTATCTCCTTTTGGTTTTGCGTCTGGTTTAATTCCTGCTTGTTTTGTGAGATCAGAGTATAATCGATTGTAACCTCTCGTTTTGAAATGCGTAATTTTCTCGATCTCTAAATATTTTGGTAAAACTAAGTCTTCCGGTTTAAAATCTACTTCGAGATCACATCTAAGAGTTGCCAGGTTTCTAGAAAGAAATGCATTTTCTTTGTTCTTAATTAATTTTTCTTTGAGAGAAGGATTTTTTATATTTTCTAGATTTTTATAAATTCCTTCTAGATTTTTGTATTCTGCGATTAGCTTAGCCGCACCCTTTTCTCCGATCCCACTAACGCCTGGAATATTATCAGAGCTATCTCCGACGATTCCCATATAGTCCGTAACTTGTGCGGGGGTAATACCTATATTCTCCATCACCCATTTTTCATCTATTTCGATAAACTCAGTAGCACCTTTTGTTCCTCGGTACATTTTTACATTTGGATTTAGAGTTTGGTATAAATCTTTATCACCTGAAAAAATCAGGATTTCATTTTTTTTATTTCCAAACTTTTTACAAAGAGTTCCAATGATGTCATCTGCTTCATGACCTGCCATTTGCATTACAGGAAATCCTAATTCGCGGGTAATGTCGATTACCTCACTGATTTGTGGTTTTAAATCCTCTGGCATTGGTTTTCTCTGGGCTTTATAGGCTTCAAATACCTGTGATCTTTCGAGTGGAGTTCCAGGGTCAAAAGGCATAGCAATATGAGTTGGTTTAAAATCATTTATAATCTTGAATAACATTTTAAAAAAACCAAACACTGCACCACTTGGTTTACCAGTTATCGAATTAGTGAGATTAGCCGTTTGAAATGCAAAGTAAGCTCTAAATACAAATGCATGTCCGTCGATTATAATTAATTTCATATTGTTTGCCTCATAGTAGGGAGTTATAGACCTGTATTGTTTTTTTGATTGTATTTTCGATTGAGAATGCTTTTACAAGTTCTTTGTTTTTGTTGCCATATTCTTTTCTAAGAGTAGGACTTTCGACTAACGTTTTGTAGTGTTGGGCTAATAAAGGAGAGTCACCTACTCCGGCAAGTAATGCGCCTTTTTTGTCGTGTAACATTTCTCCAATTCCACCACCGTTAGTTGCGACAATCGGAAGGCTATTAGCCATTGCGTCAAGTACGGATGTGCCAAGTCCTTCTTCTTTAGATGTGAGAGTAAAAATATCAAACAAAGCATAAAAATCGATTACATCATTTCTAAAACC
>DDBL01000034.1 GCA_002333425.1 Leptospiraceae bacterium UBA2033 | reverse complement strand
GCAAACGTGGATACATCATACAGAGCCATTTGTCATGACGACTTAGGTCTTCTCCTTCTTTGCCGACTACTTGGGCTAACCATTTTTTAATCTTGGGATCATTTACATTGTCATTGTAAATCCAGTTTTCATTTCCAGTGTTGTACGGTGGGTCGATGCAGATACACTTGATTCGCCCCTCATACTCAGGAAGAAGGCTTTTGAGTGCTTCTAGATTGTCGCCGTGGATGATTTTGTTACCCGACACGTCGTTAGTTTGTGTATGCCATATCGGAGTAGAGACAGGTCTCAGACCTGTCTCTACGGGAGGTGTCGGGTAATGATACTTATGCTCCAGAGTCCTAAACGGAACATCTCTGTGGTGGTTGATTACTTTTTCTTTTCCAATCCAGTGTAGAGTAGGCATTAATCATAGGTTTTTGGAAATGTTTGGAATGACAAGTAAAATCCTAGAGGCAATTAATATTCTTTACGAGTCAGCCAGAACATCCAACCGAAAAATAATATCTAAAGAAAATAATTTAATCCATACGCAGCGTAAAACAAATTAGTATGTCAAGATAAAATAGGATTTATCACATACTATAGATTAGCCACATAAAAACAGTTCCTAGAATGCCAGCGATTGGCACAAAGGCAGACAATTGTTCGTGGAGTAAAATTTCTTTTCGTTCCATCTGTCCTGCGTTACGAATATAAGGGACTAGAAATAGATAGTAGGAAAGGGAAGCGAGAAATATTCCGGCAAGGACATCTGCAATAAAATGTTGTTTTACAGTCAAAGTAGAAATACTAATTAGGATAGACAAAATAAAAGCAGGAACACCAATTTTTTTAGACCAATACAAAACAGCTAATCCAGAAAAAATAGCATTACTCACATGCATACTCGGAAACAAAGCAGTTGGTTTATCAATTTTATAATTTAGATACACCCACCACTCGAAAAAATCTTTGGGAGCAAGAATTTCCGGTCTTTCTATTTTCACTGGAAAAAACAAAAAGAAAGTAAGAGATATAAAAATAATAAAAGCAAATCCCTTTGAAATCGCTAAAAATAATTTCACATCTCGAACTGTAAACAGAGGAAGAAATATAATAATATAAATCCAATCGTAAATCGCAATCGTCCAAGGAAGAAATGGAATTTTTTCATCGAGGCTAATGGCTAATGAAGGCGAATTGGTAGTATCCACAACATAGCTGATTACCATGTAACCTGGTAACGCTATCAAAAACAATATCGCAGTCATAATCGCATTTCGAATAATTGGAGCAAGTTGGTTTAGTTGATTCATGAATTTTTGCATAAACTAGCTTTATTTTAAAACAACCACTGGCATTCCTTCTCTCTTCCATTTATTGGTATAATACAAATACAAAGTCCCACCTAAGAGCATAAACCCGAGACAAAGAATCTGTGCACCGGTTAATCCAAATAAACCACTACTCTTATCCGAACGAAAAAATTCTATCCAAAAACGATTAAATCCATAGACCACCAAAAATATAAATATCATCCTTTGTTCAGTCCATTTCTTTTTGGAAATATAACTCAATACAAAAAACCAGAATACTAACGAAAACATTTCATACAATTGGGTAGGATGAACCTTTGGGTAAACGGTTGGAAATGGATACAATCCTTTGTCATATAAAGCTCTCGCGTTAAACGGAACTTGAGGTGGATAGAATACTTGTAAGTCGGCTAACGTAAAGTAACCTTCCTTTTTGAATTTGTCTAGACTATCAGGGATTGGGATGTCTTTTAGTTGAAGACCATATTTTTCGCTAAATATCTTTTCGATTTCTGTGAGAGGTCTTTGACTTGTTTGGTAGACTAATGCGTGTTCGCTCCATTCATTCATCCAAGCATGGCTCTTCTCAGAAAAAGTCATTCCAAAAACTGACGTTGTAGGAATTCCATACGCATCCCCGTTTAGAAAACAAGCTGTTCTGCCAAGCCCCATCCACAACAAAGGAACGATAGCCGCAATAGAAGACACCGCATGGAGAAAATTTACCTTCACCATTTTGCAATACAACCAAACTCCAAACAAAAGCCCGACTACTCCGCCAAGTATTGTGTTTCCTGAAAAATTTTTAAACCCTTTTGTAATGAGAATACTCGGATCTGCTATGAAACTTTCAAAATCCCAAATCAAATAGTGAAATAGAATCGTACCACTTACTCCAAGTAACAATCCAAACAGAAATCCATTTACAAAGTGAATTCGAGAATAACCAGACTTAGGCACCGTAAAGAAAAGCAAATGCACAAAACAGCCAACAACCGCAAGAAAGGTTAACAACCCTTCTCCTCTAAATAGATAATTGCCAATGATTATTTCTGGAAACATAGTTAAGCTTGGTTTGTTGACAAGTTTTCTCTTGCTTTGATATTTTCAAACGTTTCTGTGTAATGCAAATGGTTTGTTCCCATGATTTTATCCCAGAAATTAAAGTAAAGCCCGTAGTTACAATTCACAGAGCTGTGATGCAGATAATGATGAGTAGCCGTATGATGCCATTTTCCAAACCAATGTGTGGTAGTACCTTTAGGATACATTTCAAATCCCAAATGTCCCATCACACTCATTACCGTCATATAAAGAATGAAAATAAAAATAGCTACTTTATGCATTGGCATAAAAAGAACTACTAAAGGTAAAATTGCTGATTTTACAATTGCTTCTGTTGGATGAAAAGAAAATGCGCCCCATGGCGAAGGATTGGTAGAATTGTGATGCATCATCGGATGTGCCCAGTAGAAATAAGTATCATGCAAAAGAATAATCGCAAAGATACTGAATACAAAATACCCCAAACCATATTCGTCAATAGAATCATAAACTTTAAAAAAGCCTATCTCCTTACCTATATTAACGAAATAACCAGTTGCAGTGATTGTAAGCATTGCGAACATCGAATACTTGAATTCGTACATTACTTTTTTTCTAGAAGGATACTCTACTTTAACTCTCTTATGTTTCCAATCCTCTCTTTTCCATACCCAGAAAATTAAGTAAGCTATCCCTGCTATAATCCAAAAGCGCACTGTTACAACTGCGAAAATAATTAAATTCTCTAAAGCTATATCAGTAATTCCAAATTTCATTATTTCTCCTTGGTTGATGATTTGGTGAAAAAAATTGTGCGGAAAGAAATTTTTCCGCACAATACGCATTTACCGCTTACTGCTCAATACAAAGTAACACTAGGTTACCGTTATCACATCTGAATGTAGATGTAGAACTACTATAAAAATTAGCCGCGTTAAAAGCGTTTATTTCTCCAATAGCTCGAAACGAGGCATTACTCGCACTAGTCCAATCTGTACAATTATTCGCACTGTTTGTCCAATCAGTATTCAATCCAGTTGAGAAACGGACCGAATTAGGGTTGTATTGGTTTGGCATAGATGTAAATATCCCTGCCGCGTTAGTTGTAAACGAAACAAGACAAGTATTTATGCTAATCGTTGCTAAGGTAGTTTGCAAAGATATGAAATAAGCGGTATTCGGTTGTAATACCCAGTCTAGGTTTTCACCTACTCCACCACTACAATTCGCAGTAGAACAAGCTCTTCGTGTTGCTCCTGTAAGAAATGCTTTGTAAGTTCCGGCAGTAGGTTTGTTTGTTGCGTTATTGCAAAGAGCATCCGCTCCTGCAATTCCACCTAAATTCCCCAACGTAGAAATTCCATTTGTTCCACCGCTGTCTGTATACCAGAAAGATCTCTTTCCAGGAGAACAACCAGCTGCATTGACTGTTATATTAATTGTCGCTGTTGTGCTACCCGATGCGTTAGCCGCAGTGATTGTATAATTTGTTGCGGTCGAATTGGCTGTTGGTGTTCCGCTTATCGCACAAGTAGTTGCATTGATGCTTAGTCCTGTTGGTAAAGTTGGATTTGCCGTACAACTTGTAACCGTTCCAGTTACTATTGGAGTGTTTGTAGTAATTGCAGTTCCATTGGTGTAAGTGTATGGTGAACCTGAATAAGTTAACGCAGTTGGTGCAGGAGGATTCACTGTAATGCTGATAGTTGCTGTTGTACTACCTGCTGTATTTGCCGCTGTAATGGTGTAAGTAGTTGCAGATGAACTTTCTGTAGGAGTTCCACTGATAGCACAAGTTGTCGCCGCAAGACTAAGCCCTGTCGGTAGAGTTGGATTTGCTGTGCAACTTGTAACCGTTCCAGTTACTGTGGGAGTGTTTGTAGTAATTGCAGTTCCAGTTGTGTAGGTGTACGGTGAGCCTGTGTATGTGAGTGCGCTTGGCGCAACTAATGCAGTTCCAGTGCCTGTTCCAGTTGCTGTTCCAGTGCTTGTTCCCGTCGCAGTTCCAGTGCCTGTTGCAGATCCAGTTCCGGTTGTCGTGTTTGTTGCTATTGTCGGAGAGCTATTAGCAACGATCGAAACAGCCGCAAAGCATTTATCACGGTCCTTTTCACAAACTAAGTCGTTATTGAGATAACTAAGACAAGACCTCGCACCAACTCGAAGACAAGTTTCAAAGTCTTTTTGGCATTGAAGCGAACCGCCTGCAAGAACGTCCGATGCCTGAGCATACAAAGGTGTCCCCATTGCAGTGGCGACTGTCATTGTTGTGACTGTAGTAGTGACCAAGGTAGGTCTAACGAAATAATTTCCAGCAGCTAGTCCGAGGATAGCTTGTAAAATT
This sequence comes from Leptospiraceae bacterium UBA2033, assembly GCA_002333425.1. Taxonomy (GTDB): domain Bacteria; phylum Spirochaetota; class Leptospiria; order Leptospirales; family Leptospiraceae; genus UBA2033. Next base: position 37,235 of record DDBL01000034.1, on the reverse strand, counting down.
ACAATTGTATACATTTTAACTTTGCTTGTTAATAATTGAGTTTTTATTTTATCCATTGTTATCTCCATTTATAGAGGTGTGTGTAAACGCATAATAATTGTAATGCTGACAGCTTTTCCACAACACACCATAATAGTTTTATTATTTCACAACTCAGTTCTATTATGGGAAGTTGACAATAGAAAATCCTTGCTCATCTAATGGAAATCCCTTAGATGATGATTTTTTTTGCAGAGTTGGTTTTTAAAAATTACCACCCGTCAGGGCTATGAACACAGATGGACACGGATGAAAGTCTGTCTTTTTTTCGTGGGAATTGTTGTTTAAAAGTTATTTGACGGTGAAAGCCCCTGCAGTCAATTAGTTAGCTTAAATTAGAAAAAAAGGAGAGGGTAACTTGCAGGAAAAAGTTGGGATACACATAAAACAAATTACAAACAAAAAAGAGATGGATGAATTTATAAATTATCCATACGAACTTTATAAAAATGATTCCAACTGGGTTCCACCTTTACGAATAGAAAGACAAGAATTTTTTAATCCAAAAAAGAATCCATACTTCGAACATGCGGAGGTTGTTTATTTCTTAGCTTACAAGGAAAATAAAATTGTAGGAAGAATTACAGCTCATGAGGATAACATTTGGAATGCGCACTACAAAACAAAACAGGGATTTTTTGGTTTTTATGAATCGGAGGATGATTTAGAAGTTGCAAGGCATTTGCTATTAGCCGCAGAGACTTGGTGTAAACAAAGGGGAATTACAAATATAATGGGTCCCATGGATTTTAATACCAATCATGAACTTGGTTTTTTAACAGAAGGATTTGATAGTCCACCAGTGCTTATGTTAAAATATACAAAACAATATTATAATACAATTTTTCAAAATCTAAATTACACACAAGTTCGTTCCTTACTTTCTTACTCCGTCCAAGCACAAGAACCACTACCGGAAAAATTCAAGAAGATGGCGGACAAGGCGCGAAAGTTTGCCGGAGATTCTGTTCAAATTCGAAACATGGATTTAAAAAATTTAAGACAAGAACTAGAACCAGTACTCGAAATCTACAACCAAGCGTGGAGCGACAACTGGGGATTTATCCCTATGACGTCAGGCGAAATAGATTTACTTGCACAACATTTTCGTTTATTCGCTGATCCCAAATATATTTACATTTTGGAAAAAAATGGAAGTATCGCCGGCTTTCTTTTGCCATTACCTGACTTAAACCAAGCACTCATAAAAGTTCGAAATGGAAGATTGTTTCCGTTTGGATTTATCAAACTACTTTGGAATTTTAGAAAAATCAATCGTGGTTCCATTGTATTACTCGGTGTAAAAAAAGAATTTAGAAACCAAGGTCTAGAACTTTTACTCATGGAAAGATTGCATTCCGACGGACGCACTCCACCAATTAAATACCAATCAATAGAAACAACTTGGATACTAGATTCCAACAAACCCATGATCGCCATTATGGAATTCCTAAACGGAAAGATCGTTAAGCGCTATAGTGTGCTTGGAAAAAACCTCGGATAGCGAACTACCGAGGTTTGATTTACTAAATGAAATTCTAAAGTGAATAATCTGCTGCTGGGTTGTACTCAGTTTGAAACTCTACTTTCTTATTCGTAATCTGCAAACAGACTTCTCTCGCAGTTTCTGTCGTGTATTTATCCGAATAGAATAAAGTCTCTACCACATTCGTTGACTTTGTAACGCAAACTCCTACTATGTCTGACGTTTTTGGACATTTGACAAGTTTTTCTGTGCCCACTCCATTTGGTATTCCTAGCCCATGAAAATAATAATTTTCACATTTTTTCTCAGAACTCCCTGAATATTCTATTGAATAAATGAACTTGGGTAGTTGCATTATCCAAATCAATCTGGTGATGAGTATATTCCCAATTAATTCTTCTTTCTCTCCTGTTTTCCCCCCATTTATGCTCTCGCAAGATAACAAAAAAAGTAAAAGTATAAATGTAAATTTTTTCATTTTTTCTTTTCCTTCTCCTTTGTCACTTATTAGGTGGGTAGCTGAAACGAGCAGTATATTGCTCGTTAAATTGAATAATAAGCTCTGAAATATGTGAATTCGAATTCACACAGGCTTGATTTGCTGTTTCTTTGTTGTACTGTGGCGAATAGTATACAGTTTCACCCACATAGTAAATATTTTCTTTGGTTCTTGTAATACAAACACCTACAGAATTTTCTTGTGGACAGGGATTTGTCAGGGATATGGTTCCGTTCCGACAGGGAGAATCGTTAATTGATTTGTCTATTTCGAAAAGATTCGAACAGGTGTTAAACTGAGTGGAATTACAAGACCAACTAAATGGAATATTCCCATTTAGTTGCGCTGTTCTTAAAACCACATAGGTATTCATAAAATTATCTAACTTGGATGGCTTTTTTTCTGAGTTGTCTAGAATTTCATTATTCTGACAGCTAACAGTTACTATGATAGTTGCGAATGCGACGATAAAGTATTTAATTTGTTTTTTCATATATATCTCCTTTGGCTTTTATAAAGAGCAAAAAATTAGATTTTTTTGCTATTAATTGTTAACATTTTTCGTTTCCTTTTTCATTTTTTAGCTTATGCTTTCAAAGTTATATATCAGAAAGTTTTAGTTCCAAAAATACAACTGTAATATACTCAATATTTCAATTTAAAAGCATAAGCTTTTTCGACACCATAAAAAAGAGCACAAAAAAAGTCAAACAAAAAAACTAATGATAACATATCTAAACCTAGGTTACTTCTATTAAATAAAATGAATTCGACGTAAGTTCAAAGCCAGCATTGCCGGACACAAAGCCAACGAACTCAGAAAAAATGGAAGTTCGTTAGGAGAATTTTTTAACCACGAAGCCCACGAAGGAAGATAGTAAAACATATCGTATCTTCTATCGGTGTTCTCGGTGTGTATCGGTGGTAATCTTAAAGTCTTCCCTTCTTAGTGTTCTGCAATTCCTTTACAGTGTCGATGGTTGGAGAAAGCCAGTCGTCTAACAGTGGTAATGTGCCAGTAGGTTTGGCTTTGAATACCATGTCTTTGTTGTAGTTTGCGATTTCAGTTGTGAGATCAATTTTACGTGCAACTTCGATGGCTTTCCAATAATGTTTGAGTGCTTGGGCGGTATTTCCTTTGCGTTCATAAATGGCACCTATGTTATTGTAAACAGCGATTAACACGTTGTATATCTCTTGGTGAGCGCTCTCTTCAGGAGTAGGTCTTGCAATGGCAGATTCTTTTTCTTCAAAGTCTTCTTTGATTTTTACATAATTTCCAAGACTTGCATTGAGTTGTTCTAAGTTGTAAAATGCGTTAGCACGACCAAGCATAACGTTGCTGTTTAGATAAGTGTCATCTTCGTTTAGGTTCGACCATTCGTTAATAGCCGCTTCAAAGTTGGAGCGCATGTATTCAATCCAACCTTTGTAGTAATAAAGTTCTCGTTTGAGTTTGGCATCTTTCAAGTTTAACTTGAGTGCAATTTCAAATTTCTGCATTGCGTTGTTTAGATTTTTACGACGATTGCTTTCTTCTTCGGATAACTGTGATAAACTCTTATCCGGGTAAACTTTTCTATCTGGAAATTCAGAAATTTTTCCATCCTTGGTGAGTAAGGACGATTCCATGAATACGATTTTCCCTTTATCAAAATAAATTCTTCCAGGGTCACCGTTAAATAGAGTTTCATCTTCTTCTCTATTTCCGTAATAGTCTTTGTATGCCACATAACGTTTTTCTGCGTTCGCTAGTAGGTCAATGCTTTCCGAATAATTTTGGAGTCGCATATAGTGCTCACCCATTTCCATCACGGCAAGGTAGTGAGCAGGGTCGTAACTAGCGGCAAATTCAAATTGTTTCAAAGCTCGGATAGACTCGCCCTTATTGATTAAGAATCTTCCTCTTTGGTAATATCCTTCTGCGAATTCGTCACCTTTTACATCTTCCCCATCTTCTCCTTTTTCTGTTTTGAAAAAAGCAGTATTGAGCAGATGTTCGACATTATCCTCTAAGTCCATGTTAGTAACTTGGTCTTCTGGATTGATATTGTATTTGATACGAACTTCGGAAGCGTTTAAGTCAATGTAGAAAGCGGCTAATTTCGCTAAGACGAACAAAGAAAGATCGCCTTCAATTCCAAGTGCGTTTCGAACTTGTCTGTGGTGGTTTAATACAAACTGAGGGTTTTGATCTCCCTTCCACATTTCGATGTAGTTACTTAGAAGTCCACCATGACCAATTGGATTATCGGGAAATTTCTCTACAATTTTGTTGTAATAGAAAACGGATTTAGCAAAATTCTTTTGGTTGTAGTAAACCTTCGCCAAACCAGCAGTAGCCTCTACGTTATTTTCATCTTCTCCGTCGGTAAATACTTCTTTAAAGTAAGCAACAGCAAGATTGTCATTTTTGTAACTACGAGAATTCCCACGAGGTTTATTAAATAGATTTGCAATATTAGAATGAAATTTTCCTAAATTGATATATGTTCGGTTATCGTGAATGCCTTTTTCCAGTCTTGCGACTATGTAGGCACCGGCAGTTTTGATTTTTCGTTCGACTTTCTTTTTGCCTGAACCAGAAACTAGAACCATAGATTCATTTTCAGGAACAACTCTACCACCAAGCGGCAACTTATCGTTATCCCATGGAGTTTTAGAAGACAACTCAATGTAGGGAACCTCAGTTCGTTTTGTCCACTTCTCCATCTCTCCATTATTCTCTAATCCAAAATCAGGCTCCACTGTTCCGAAAAGTTTTTCAAATGCTTGGTCGTATTCTCCGATTTTGACATAGGCGACACCAAATTTATTTAGATATTCTAAACTATTTGGTTCAATTTTTTCGCCTTTGCTAAAGGCAACTTTTGCATCCGCAAGGGCGTTCCTTTTTTCAGTGAGGTCTTTTGCGACACCAGCTTTTTTGATGTATTCAATTCCTTCTTTGTAATGTCTTGCAGCTTGGAAAGGGCGTATAACGTATTTGTAAGTGCTGACCAATCCAACAAATAATAAAACAGCAGCAGCCGAAAGAAGAACAGTTTTTTTGATTAATTCTCTTCTTCTAAGCTCCCCTTCTTTTGTGTAAATATCCTTAGTAGCAATAACAGGAATTCCACGTTCCGAGTAACCGCCTGACTTATCGTATAACCCAACATCATAGCCAAGTTTTTCGGAAAGATAAGCGGCTATATCCTCTGGTTTTTGGGAAGACTTAATTAACTCAACCAATTCACGTTGTTCGTGTTTAGGGAGTTTGTCGTTTGTGATTACATCAATTACAGTTCGTTTTAATTTTGGAGGATACTTTAGAATTTCTTGTTGGATGATTGCAAGCTCTTCATCGCTTAACTCTTCTTCTGGCTCTTCTTCTTGCGCGAGACTATCTAAGTCTTCATCTAGACTGTCATAACTGGATTCATCAGATTGATATGTATCGTCTAACGCTGATAGAGATGCACCTGTGCTTCCGCCTACATCCCCTATTCCACCGCCGAGTTCACCAAAAGAAGAACTATAATCTTCCTCAATCGGCATTGTATCAAAGTCATGTCCTAGAGCGGTAGATTGTTGTATGTCGGCAAATGGATCATCGTCCACACCAGAAGATTCAAACGCAGAAGAACTATCATAGGTATCCTCAGCAAAGGAAGAAGAGTTATCATCTGATGCAAACGTATCTTGAGAGCCAAAATCTCCAAAAGAATCGGTAGATGCTGTATCATCAAATCCAGCGAGATCATTTGTATCTCCAAAACTATCCGAATCCATTGTATCAAAATCATCTCCGAATGAATCCCTAGTTGTAGTGGTTTGTGTATTTCCCAAATCATCGCCAAGTCCACTAAATGGATCCTCGTCCGACATAGACTGATTATCCCCTAAACTGGAAAATGGATCATCCGAATCAAGTCCAGCATCTCTTCCAATATCAGAAAATATATCGCCTGTTTCATTAGAAGCTGTGGCGTCTATCGTTCCCGTATCCTCTCCTAACTCAGCAAAAGGATCTTCCTCTGTCGAAGAATCACTTGTTGTAGTATAGGGATCTTCTTTAGACTCAGCTCCAAAGCTATCCAAATCAGCAAATGGGTCTTCCTCTGAAGTGGTTGTAGCACTTCCTAAATCAGCGAACGGATCATCGTCATTATCCCCAGTAGTAGGAACAACATCAGCAAATGGATCTGTGTCCATTGCACTTGGTGTGGAACTTTTCGTAAAAGCATTTCCAGCATCAGCAAAAGGATCTTCATCCGTTGTAGTATCAAAACTTCCAAATGGATCTTCGTCTGCTTGCGAAGTGGTATCGGATTCACCAAGTTCAGCAAATGGATCTTCATTCACTTCTGTAGTTAAATCGCTGTTAAACGGAACTTCTTCGGTATTAGATCCTAAGTCAGCAAAAGGATCTTCGTTTATTTCGGGAGAAGTTTGTTCGGTAGAGTCTTCATCAAATCCACCAAACGGATCACTTGTGTTTTCGTCTGTGTTTAAGGAATCTGCAAATGGGTCTTCCTCAGTCTGTGAACTTGTATCAGCAAATGGATCATCCGACCCAAATGTATTATCTGTATCAAATGTATCTGTTGTTTCTTCAATTGGTAATGTATTAAATATGTCGTTTGTGGTTTCTTTTTTGGGAGCAATTTTTTGTCCTGCGATTAAATCAGGTGCATCACTTAAAAGTTCATCAATATCCACATCATTCTCGTCAAAGTATTTCATTGTCGGAGGAACTGTGGTGTCGCTGTCAGAGAGTTTGTCTTCTGTAAACTCAATCCCACCATCAACTTTTTCTGGCTCAAGAGGCGAATCTTCGTATACCTCTTCTTTATCAGGAACTAATTCAGGAAGTCCCTTAATTTTTCGAAGCACTCTCCCCATAGGATTGAGAGTTTCATTTCTTATGGGATCTTTATCTAAAGGAGATAAAATATCTGCGATCTTACTGAATTCGTCTTTTGTTAACTTTGCCATATTCGTTAGGTTTAAAAGGAGTCAGTTCAATTATCGGAAGACACTGATTTTTCGATATAATATTTCTCAAACTATCCCCAAGTTAAAAAAAAATTGCATTTTTTATAGCCATACGTTCGAAAATAAAAATAACACTAGCCCTACCATGTCTGATAACAAAAAGAAAGTAAAAATTGTTCGCAAGAAACCTTCTCGGAAAAAATACCTATTTTTATTTCTATTCCTCTCCCTGTTTGGTTTTAGTGTAATTGGACAAGATACAGTAGATTGGATTGGCTCTTATTCAAGTAAAGAATTAGAAGGCTCAGAAGAAAAAGTTACCGAGAACAAAATTTACTTCTACTGGCAAATCGCAAGTTTAAAAAAAGCAGTTCCACCTCGTTACATCAAGATGATTGACATTGATGCCTATGCAAAACGTGGACAGTTTTTAAATTCAGGAATTTTATTTACATACAATGGTCTTAGAAATTCAGAAGTTTCTATTTGTGGAAATTTCTCGTCTTGGCGTTGTATACCAATGACAAAAAATAAATTCGGAGTTTTTCACGCTCTTATTCCAGCAGATTTTAAAAATAGAAAAGAAGAGCCAGTGTTATCCTACGAATACAAATTCAAAGTAGACAATCTATTCGACTTTGATTCAGAAAATACAAATCGACATTCCGACGGAGCAGGTTCGTATTATTCTGAATATATGTTAGAGCATATCGACTTTCAAAAACAAATTTCTGCTCGTGTACTTTCCGATGAAATGACAGAAGACTTAGATTTTATCACTGTAGAATTTCAAATCTACAAACCAAATGCATCTGTGATTTCTCTCGTTGGAAATTTTAACCAATGGAATCCTGAACACGATTACCTCCACAAAGACAGAAACGGCATTTTCAAACTCCGCAAAAAACTTCGACCAGGCGAATACCTCTACAACTACATCGTTGACGGAGAAAAAATCTTAGACACCTATAACTCCGAAACCCGCCACCGTGTGGAAACTGACGAGTTATCCTCTTACCTCAAAGTAATCGACGATAAAATTTCTTCGTTGTGAAATTTTTCAGTTAATTTGAGTATCTGTTCGCAGGTAGGAGAGAACTCAGTTTAACAGGTATTACCTTAAATTACAAACATCTCTCTAAAAACAACTATACCCTATTAGTTTGAAATTATAGTGATTTTAATTGACACTTTCTGTAAGTTAAAATATAATACATAGATTCATGAAAATTTATCTTCTAGATAAAAAATTAAAAAAAACTTCTGTTAGTGAAAAGAAGCTAATTTCAGAATACGGACAAATTCGAGGATCAAAGATAAGTAAGAGATTAGAACAATTAAAAGTTGCAACATCTTTGGAAGAAGTCCGAAATTTACCTGGGAATTTTCATGAATTAATTGAAAATCGGAAAGGTCAATGGGCGTGCGATTTGGATCAACCTTATCGTTTAATTTTTAAACCAGAAGAAAAGCCAATTCCTATCAATGAACATGGGCAATACATTTGGTCTGAAATAAAAAGTATAGAAATTCTTGAAATTGTGAATTATCACAAGGAGAAATAATATGACTACTCGAAACGAATATATACCGCAGTCTTATTCTCATCCAGGCGAAACACTTGCGGAAAAATTGGATGAGCTTGGAATGGGCACAAAGGAATTTTCCATTCGAACTGGAAAACCAGAAAAGACTATAATCGCCGTTATGAAAGGAGAAAGTAGTATTACACCAGATATGGCAGTTCAGTTTGAGAATGTTTTAAGAATTCCAGCAAACTTCTGGCTGAATTATCAAAAGGCATTTGACGAATACAATGCTAGAGTGAGAAGACAGGAAATTATTCAAGAGTCAACTAACTGGGCTAAGCGTTTTCCTGTTAGCACTTTGGTTCAAAAAAATTGGATTGAGAAAAAAAAATCAATAGAAGAACAGACGATTCAGCTATTAAATTTTTTCAGTGTTTCTGATGCAAGAGCATGGGAAAACTATTATTTAAACCAACAACTAAAAGTTGCTTTCAGAATATCACTAGCTCATATAAAAGAGTCTTATTCAATATCTGCTTGGTTAAGAAAAGGGGAGATACAAGCGGCTGAATTAAATTCAGTAGAATATTCAGAAAAAAAATTTAAAGAATCATTACCTGAACTGAAATCGATAATGGCAAAACACCCTGAAAACTTTTTTTATAAAATGCAAGACATTTGCCTAAAGTCTGGGGTAAAGATCGTGTATACCCCTTGTCTTCCAAAAGCTCCAATTAATGGCGCAACTAGATGGTTAAATGATTCTCCTTTGATCCAGTTGTCAGCTCGATACCAAAGAAACGATATATTTTGGTTTACTTTTTTTCATGAAGCAGGACATATTTTATTACACGGTAAAAAAGATATTTTCTTAGAAGACATTGAATATTCTGACAAAGACCTTCAAAAAGAAATGGAAGCAGATAATTTTGCTGTTAAATGGACATTATCCGAAGAACAAGAAAAAGAAATTATTGCATCGTTTCCTCTCAATGAAAAAAAAATAGTTGCCTTTGCAAAACAATTTAATACTCATCCTGCTATGATAGTTGGTAGACTGCGCAGGAAAAAACTTATAAATTTTATCCTTGGAAAAAAATTCATTCAAGCTATAAGTTTGTAGGGATAATGAATAATCTACAAAACGAAGAAACATTTAGAATTTTTCTTATAAAAAATCCCGTACTATTCAAATTAGAACGATGAAACCAATCAATCAAATACTGACTCTAATACTATTAACTTTTCTATTCAGCTGCGAGGAAAAACAGGATTTACCGAAAGTCATAAAGCCAATTGATTTAACTAGAGAATTGAAACTTGCCAAAGAGGATCAGTTTCGGTTTGACGAAAAAAAAGAGTTGGTATCTCACTGGAAAAAAAATCCTGGAAGATTTTCAGGACTAACGCAAACAAAAAAATGGCTGAATACACAAATTACTTTTAACACGGACAAAAAGTTCTTTATCAATCATTCACAGGATTCGATTTTACTTAGTCCCAATGCAAGTTTAGAATTTACCATTGAACCTGGTGTTTATCATCTTCGATTTGATGCAGGAATTCTAGCGGATAAGGAAGATAAGGCGGGAAGGCTCGTTGTTGAAATAGATGGAGTTTTGAGTCCTGAAAATTCCATTCTGCTGGAAAACCTAGAAACTTGGGCGACGTATGAGCGGACAATTCGTATTAACCAAAAGATAAAATTTATCTGGAATTCAAATCACTCCTTTGCCTTTGTTGCTCATCCAATTTTAACTCCCGCCGAATATAGAAATTCAAAACCGAATATTTTACTTTTTGTGATTGATGCACTCAGAGCGGATAATCTAGAGTTTACTGGGTTTCGATTTCCAACTTCTCCCAACATAGACACAATCGCAGAAGATTCTATCATTTTCAAAAAAGCATTTGTAAATGCAAACTGGACAAAACCATCCATGCTCTCTATGTTCTATTCAGAATACGCGTCAAATTTGGGAATTGGAAATATTGGATTTGACATTAGCCCCAATCAAAAGAAAATATTCTACGCACACGGAAGAAAAAATCTTGTAAACAAACTAAGAGACAACTCTTATTATACCGCAAGTATTATGAACAATGTATTTTTACTTGATTACACAGGTGTTGGAGTTGACATCGGGTTTCATGAATTAATCCAAATCGGAAAAGACATTGATGATACAAAAAAAATTGCGGATGAAACCATTGACTTTTTGAATCGAAACAAACAATTTCCCTTTTTTCTACATGTAAATTTTAATACACCGCATGGATCGTACGCGCCGCCCGCTAGAATTTTGAAAGAACTTCAACAAGAAACAGACCCTGCCATCTGGAATAAAGAAAATCCGATTCTTAGAAGATACTACGCGGAAATTCGCTACGCAGATGAAGAGCTTGGTCGAATCATAAAAGATTTGAAAACGCGAAATCTATACGATGAGACTACTATCGTAGTAACCGCAGACCACGGGGAGCTTTTTAGCGACCACCACACCTCAGAGGCAAATGGAATTTATGGTGTGAAATACGGACATGGAATGACTCACTTTGAAGAAGAAATTCGCGTTCCTTACATCATTAAACCAGCAAAGTCTCTCAAATCAAAAATCATTCATACCAAGTTTGAGACCCAAGTTTCCTTACTTTCCTTAACTCCAACTCTATTAGGACTTTCTAATATTCATTACGATAAAAAAGATTTCAAAGGAATTGATTATTCTCGTGCTATGTTTGGGGAAACATTTGCGAAAGAGGATTCTATTTTTACAGAAGGGAGACTTTCCGAATCTTTACGAACGGATAAATACAAGTATGTGCGATTCTATCCATCCTACACAAACTCTCAGTTAGCCGGTAGACATTTACAAGACAGAGAACTAGAAGAAATTTATGATCTAAAAAAAGATCCTGACGAAAAATTCAATCTAGCAAAAGAGGAATCTCTTTTAGAAACAGCCAGAGAAGAACTCGAAAAACATTCTCTGACCACAAACTCTTTTCATATTCTATTTCCATCTAAAAAATCCACTGACAACTACTCTGGCTCTATGTTTGTCCAAGGTGGAATTTACCGAATCAAAGATGTAAAAAAATACGGAGTTCAATTTCAATCCAAACGAAATTTTACTTTTAATTTCAAAGGAGATAATTCTCCAAAAGAAATGATTATAGAAACCATTGATCCAAGTTTTTCATTTACCCTTAGCCTCTACTTAAATCAAAATTCCGAAAAATTCCGAGTTGGAAAATGGGGAATTTTAAATCAAAATTCTATCTCTAGCAATTCCCAACTTTTGATTTCTAATTCTACTCCCCAAGGAGCGCAAAATACAGATTTACCCTGGATCTACAACGACGCCAAACTCACCGGCGAAAAAGAAATCTCAAACGCAAGTGCCATGGGCGATGAAGTCAGACAAATCCTAAAGAGCTGGGGTTATATACATGAATAGGGTAATCACTCTCGCAACATAACACCAATTATCCGCCAGCCGACTCGTACGCGTTTTGCCCCTTATGCCAAAACCACAATGAAAATAAAATCATAACAATCCCAATGGGCAAAGTCCCAAATACAAACATAGGATGAAATAAGTTCTCACCTGATTTATTTAGAAAATAATGTGCAGGATAAAAATTGATAAACGCAAGTGGAACGATGAAGGTGAGTAAAAACTTGAGTCCACTGCTGTAGATATTGAGCGGATAAAGTAAAAATTCGCGAGACGAAAACACAAATAAATGAACTAAAGAATTTGTATTTACCGCATAAAACGCAATAGCCGCTATGATAATCCGAATGGATCCAAGAATTAAAGCTCCACCAATCACAACAGCAACAAATACAAATGCGTTTACCAAATTCCAATGAACTTCAATTAGACTATTTGCCATAAAGAAAGTTAAAAATCCGAGGATAATATGAGCAAACCCCGTAATTTCAAATCCACCCATAATCACCTGTAAAAGCGGATGAAGTGGTCTAACTAAAAATCTATCAAAAGTACCTTCTCTAACATGATTACTAAATTCTAATATTCCAGAGAAGATAAACGTGACTATCCCCTGCGATAAAATGAGAAGACTATACAAAAATGCCATCTCTCCCATCGACCAACCACCGATTGTTTTAAATCGAGTGATTACAATTCCAATGGTAGAAATCTGCGCCGCATAAAAAGTCAAAAGTGTAAATAGAAAAATCAAAAAACTAGCTCGGTATTCCATTCTAGATTTGATAGAAGCCGTCGCAATTCTTAGATAGATATAGATAGTTTCGCTAAGTGTATTTTCTTCTCGAATATTTTTGGTTTGAGTTGAATTCATATTAGCCTCCAGCAAATTCGAGTTTGCGTTTTCCAGAAAAATAAACTGTGAATGTAATACTTCCTACAATCATTAGTTCTAAAGCGTAACGAAGTAATAATTCCCCATAACTCATTTGGATAGGTGTTCCAATTAAAACAGTTGTAGGATAATAATACAAATACGGAAACGGACTCCAAGAAATAATATTTACCAAATATTCAGGAAAAAGATTTAAAGGAATTACGGAGCCTGACATCAAAGTAACAAGCGCACTGTACAAAATCATAAAACTAAATACTTCCGTAAAGAAAAACGCAAGTGAGGAAATCATAAATCCAAACAATATAAAAAGCACAAAGGACATGATATAAACAGGAATAAATTGCAAAAGGCTAACGGTCGTTACACTCGGAATAATTCCAAAAAAAAGCAAAGAAAAAATCAAAAGAGGAATTGCCCTTGCAAAAAGTTGAAATAAACTTACTCCAAAACTATCAGCAAAATACATCATAACAAAATTATATGGTTTTAATATATCATAAACAATATCACCTGTTTTGATTTTGTTTGTTAGAAGTGCTTCATTTCTACCGAACGAAACTTTGATTAGAGTCGAAAGAATGGCGTAGCTAACAAGCGTTTCCCCACTCCACGTTCCGAGGGATCCAGGACTTTCTTTAGCAACTGTCTGCCACACGGATGTAAAAATAAAGATGTAGAGAAATGCATTCATAAGCCCTGTATAATATTCCAATTTGTATGCGATAGATCTTTGAAATGCTTTGGAGATGAACTTTAGATAGGTCATACTTCCCCCGTTTTCGCATACATCTTCTTAACTGCAAAACCTAAGTCCGGCTTATGCCTGTTAATCTCTTGGATTTGTAAACCTTTCTTTTGTAATACTTCTAACAATCCAGACAATGGTTCGTTGTCTGGAAGATTTAAAGAATACTGTTGATCTGAAATTTTTTCCTTTATTGCAAATGGTTTTGGAAGTTCTAGATTTTTTACTGGATTTACGAAATGTATATTTACAATAGAATCATTTCCGAGTAGTTTATTAAAACTCGCAATATCTCCGTCGTATTCTTTTTTTCCTTTTTCGATAATGATAATTCTCTGAGCTAAAAATTCTATATCCTGTATATCGTGTGTAGTGAGGATAATAGTGACTTTCTCCTCAGTGTTAATCTTTCGGATAAACTCTCGAACTTTTTCTTTTACTAGTAAGTCCAGTCCAATGGTTGGCTCATCTAAAAATAAAACAGATGGAGAGTGTAGAAGACTTGCGGCTAAGTCTGCTTTCATCCTTTGTCCAAGAGAAAGTTTACGTGCTTGTTGGTTAAAAAATTCATCCAAACCCAAAAGCTCAAAGAAAAACTCTAATTTGCGTTTATAAACTTTTTCATCAATTTTGTAAATGGAACGAAGTAAGTCAAACGACTCTTCTACTGGTAAATCCATCCAGAGTTGACTTCTTTGTCCGAACACAACACCGATTTGCCGCGCATTGAACTTTCTATCACGAGATGGATCCAAACCATTAATTAAAATTTTTCCTTCTGTTGGTGTCAATATACCAGTTAACATTTTAATCGTTGTGGATTTCCCTGCTCCATTTTGTCCAATGTAACCGACAAGTTCTCCTGGTTTTATCGAAAACGAAATATCATCTACTGCTTTTAGATATTCTAATTGGGAGTGAAATAGAGATACAACGGAGCCGAGAATGCCCGCTTTTCTTTTTTTGATTTTGAAATGTTTACTTAAATGTTGAACTTCTATCATAGTGTAATTCTAAACTAGAAGGAAGGGTTATTTTTACAAATCTTTAAATAGGATAAATTTATTGCCACAGAGGCACCGAGACACAGAGAGATTTTAAGAGAGTCTATTTCGTAATATAGATTTTTTGGGTAATTCAGCTTGGTTATTATTCTTTTGCAATATTGAAAATGAATCCGAATATTTCATTAGCTCTCTTTAAATCGACGAATAGGAATAAAAAAAAGTGCAATCCCAAAATTCTCTGTGCCTCTCTGTCTCCGTGGCAAACATCACTGATTACTTATAATTTTACCATCTGTCATCAAAACTGTCTTTCTTTGCGATGTAAGAATTGATCTCTTCTAGTATTTTATCATTCACCGAAATTGTAGCGATAGCCGGACTTCCAATTTCTAGTTTGCTCCATTTAAACAGAGATTTACTTTTTTCTTTTAATTTTATCTCTCGCCAAGGGATCAAAATTTTCGGATGCTGAAAACGAAATAAGAACAGAACTTCTAGCCCAAGTCCTTCTGGATGATAGGCTAATGTCATTACTCCGTTATAATTGGAAATACCAATCTGTATGGATTGAAATTTTCTGACAAGAAAAGCTTTCTGAACTCTCTCGGGAAATGGATATGCCTTAGACAGCTTACTCCAACCACCCAAACGCGAAATAAGAAATAACATCCCAAGCCAAATCGCAATAAATAAATCTACACAAATGAAAATAGTAAACAAAACAAAAAAACTTTCAGAATTAGAATCCATAACCAACAGAATTCTCTGTTTTTTATATTCTGTAAATGTATTTTTTTACTCACCTTACGCACAAGTGCTTAAGGTGAGTTGACTAGTGCCTGTCGGCAACTTGGGCTACCGCCCAAACCCGTTTTTTATCAGTTTTTAAAATACAAAAGCCAACGAGTAAACCCGTTGGCTTTTGTGCGGTTAAGTAGAGACAGGTTTCAAACCTGTCTCTACTCAGATAACGTATAAAACTGACGAAAATCTTAATCTTCGTCTTGTTTAACTTTGTATTTCTTCATTAACTCTTCGCTTACGTTTCTAGGAACAGGAGCGTAGCGAGAAAATTCCATTGAGAATTCTGCTTTACCCTGTGTAGAAGAACGAAGAACTGTCGAATAACCAAACATATCCGCTAGTGGAACTTCTGCTTCAATTTTACAGTATGCATCTTGCTCTGTTGTTGCTAGAATCATACCACGTCTTTGGTTAAGACCACCGAGGATTGCACCTTGGAATTCTACCGGACCGTCAACTTCGACTTTCATGATAGGCTCGAGGATAATCGGAGCAGCCTTTGCGAAACCTTGACGGAATCCGTAACGAGCACCAATTTGGAACGCCATATCAGAAGAATCCACATCATGGTAAGCACCGTCGTTAACAACTGCACGCACTCCAGTGATTGGGAATCCGATAAGAGCTCCTCTTTCGAGACAGCTTTTGAAACCTTTATCACAAGAACCGATGTATTCACGCGGAATAGATCCACCCACAACTTTGTCTACGAATTCGTAAACTTTTCCTTCTTCGAGAGCGATAGGCTCTAAGTAACCAGCAACACGAGAGAATTGTCCCTGACCACCAGTTTGTTTTTTATGAGTGTAATCGAATTCTGCTTTCTTAGTAATTGTTTCACGGTAAGCAACTTGCGGAGCACCGGTAACAAGATCCACACCGTATTCTCTTCTCATACGCTCAACATAAACTTCAAGATGTAACTCACCCATTCCTTTGATGATGGTTTGTCCAGACTCTTTATCAATTTCTGTTTTGAAAGTTGGATCTTCTTTTGTAAAACGGTTTAACGCTTTTGCAAGGTTTGGAAGTTGTTTTGATTCTTTACATTCAATGGTTAAAGAAATAACTGGTGCCGGAACGAACATAGATTCCATTGCAATTTTCCAAGATCCATCAGTGAATGTATCGCCTGACGCACAGTCAATACCGAATAACGCTACAATGTCCCCAGCTTCTGCAGATGAAATTTCTTCCATCTCGTCAGAGTGCATACGAACGAGTCGCCCCACACTGTGTTTTTTGTTGTTAGAAGAATTGTAAATCGTCATACCTTTTACAAGTTTCCCTTGATAAATACGAACATAAGTCAACTGACCATAACGCCCGTCTTCCAATTTGAATGCAAGACACGCAAGTGGTTTAGTTGGGTCAGATTCAAGGATGATTTCTTTTTCGTCGCTGTTTAGATCAAGACCTTTGTTTACAACTTCGGTAGGATTAGCAAGATAATCCGCTACTCCATCTAGAAGTTTTTGAACACCTTTGTTTTTGTAAGCAGAGCCCATAAACACAGGAGTAAGTTTGAGATCAAGAACACCTTGGCGAATCGCACGTTTGATTTGGTCTTCGGTTGGAGTTCCTTCGAGCATAGCTTCTGTTAATTCATCACTGAATAAAGACACTGCATCGAGTAACTCTTCGCGTTTTTTATTAGCAAGTTCTTGGTGTTCTGCTGGAATTTCTTTTTCTACAACTTCCATTCCATTTGCACCTTCAAAATACACTGCTTTCATAGATACAAGGTCAATTACGCCATTGAAGTTTCCTTCTAGTCCGATAGGAAGTTGAACGGCAACTGCGTTATGCTTCAACTTTTCTCTAAGTTGGTCAATCACACGAAATGGATTTGCACCAGTTCTATCGAGTTTGTTGATAAATGCGACACGCGGAACAGAGTAACGTCTCATCTGTCTATCTACAGTAATGGACTGAGATTGAACACCAGATACACCGCATAATACTAATATGGCTCCATCGAGAACTCGTAAAGAGCGCTCTACTTCGATCGTAAAATCCACGTGACCGGGAGTATCGATAATGTTAATAGAAGTTTGTTTCCATGTGCAATAAGTCGCAGCAGATTGAATGGTGATCCCACGCTCTCTTTCAAGTTCCATACTGTCCATTTTTGCTCCAACGCCGTCTTTACCGCGAACGTCATGGATAGCGTGAATTCTATTCGTATAAAAAAGAATACGTTCTGTTAGTGTTGTCTTTCCTGAATCGATGTGAGCTGAAATCCCGATATTACGGGTATTTTTTAGTTTGTCGCTCAAAGTTTTTGTGCTCATGATTGTCCTCTATTCCAATTGTAGGGGCAAATTGCCCGATTGTATGTCATATTTGCAAATATAGGCTGTGAGTCGAACAAAAAAGGAATTGGAATTGCTGTAACTTACCTTTGAGGATTATTAAAACCCAAACTCAATAGCGTTAGCGTTGCTTCCTAACAGTCACAGCATAATACGTTATCTGTGTTCATAGCCCTGGGGCGTGGTAAAGAATTTTATAAAAACACTTCTCTCCATTTTTCTACTTTTTTAAATGAGACATAAATTTTTGTTGCAAAATTAGACATATTTCTTAAATCTTAGCATGGGACATACTACAAAAAATGGGTTCAGAGCTTTTATTTCCTTTTATCGCGAGCGTAATCGTAATTCTATTATTTAGAAAATTGGACAGATCGAATTATCGACTTAGCCAAATCAAAAAACATTCCACCAAAATGAATGAAGACATTAACCAAGCTGCCATGGCTGGGATTCAAGCTGTCAAGGATACTACAATCGACCTTGACATCATGGGAAAACAAGCCCGTAAGGTGATTGCAGACTTAGAAGCCAAAGCAAATGAAACACGAAACCTGATGGAGTCCTTAAAGGCTAACAAAGAGTATCTGGACAATATTGCAGACGATTTAAAAAATGTTGTTAACCTCGCTTCCGATATTCGCCACGAAGCAGAATACATCCAGGAAGGAATGCAAGTCATTCAAACCCAACGTGAAAGTCTCAAAGACGTTGAGCGCGATATCAGAGAAGTTCGTGAAGAGGTAAATGGAATTGTCCGCACATTCAATGAAACTCTAAGCACAAGAACCCAAGACATCCTAGAATCCTTAGCAACTAAAATTGTAGAATTAGAATCTCTTCTCGAAGCAAAATCTGACAAAGTAGATGAGTCACTCAACTCTGTATTAAATTCGTTCAAAGAAAAGTTGAAAGCTGAAACGGAACTCATGGTAGAAGAAACTGTCGGCAAAGTAGAAGTAGCCAATGGAAAGTTAGATGACTATAATACATTTGTTCGTGAGTCTGAAAAATCTCTTGAAATCAAAATTGCACGTTACCGCGATTCAACAGAAGCAATTGCTGAGAAAATTGAAAAATTAGATACACGATTTGAAGAAAAAGCAGAAGCAGTTGCCGGAATCGTACAAGACAAACTTGGCTTTTTTGAAAAGAAATTCCAAGACCGTTTTGAAACAATTTTAGAACAAGTAAACCAAGGAAAAGAAGCAATTCTCGGTGGACTTAAAATGGAAGTGGATTCTATTCGTGATGAAATAGAAAGTATGAGTCTCGAAACCATGACTCGTCGAGACGAACTTCTAAATGACACTCGCCGTCAAGCTGAGAGCATTACATCCAATATCCAAATGTTCCAAGAGAAATATCTAGAAGCGGATAACAAGCTATTACGCGAAGCTGACTTTAAAAAGGCAGAACTTTTAAAAGAAATTCTAAAATTCCAAGAAGAATTTCAACGAATCAAACAAACTTTTCACGAAGAAACTGAAGAGAAAAAAGAAAATATCGTTGATAGTTTAAAGAATTTTGAATCTGAGATGAACAGGGTTTCTAATCAAATCGAACACAATACACGCGATAGATTTTTATCTCTCAAGAATGAACTTGAAGACAGTCTTGTAACTCTTCATGGAAAGAAAAAGAGTGAAATCTTAGATGACATCGCGGCAATTGAATTGAAAATTCGAGAACTAGGAAAAGATACACTACAAAAAATCAAAACTGTAGATGACTATTTTTATGATCTGAAAAATGCGTTACTCGAAAGCGCAAAAGACATTGTAAAACAAGTAGAAACAGAAGTCAGCAGTGTCGTAGAAAATCTAGACAGAGAAAAACTCAAAACCGATGGGAAAATTGAAACCTTCATTGAGTCATGGAATCTCGAACTAGAAAAAATCAAATCTAGAACTCAACGTGATATGGATAGCTTAGTTGAAAGATTAAAAGACATTCATATAGAAGGAAAAGAACTTTCTGATATTTTCAAAAATGAATTTAACATGGGCAAATCGCAATTAGACGCATTGCTTAAAAAACACCAAGAAGTTCTCTCTGCCCAAACGGATGGAATTGTTTCAGAAGTCCAAGGCAAAGTCAAAAAATCGCAAGAAGAAGTAGATAACGTGTTAGGTAGAATCCAAAAAGCCGGACTCAATCTCTATGAAAAACAAGAATCTCTCCTTTCTGAATACGGCGAGAAGTTGTATCGTGATCTGCAAAACAAACTAGAAAAAGTGCGTTATGAGTCAGAAGAGTTACTAGAAGATATTCAAAAAGCGGGAATGAACTTGTTGGAAAAACAAGAAGAGAAAATTGACAAACTCACTCAAACCATCGATGAAAGAATTTCCCGTCAACTCACTGTTCTTATGGACAAAGGTCAGCTCCAACTTGGAAAACTCGAATCTCGAATTACAAGTTACGTTCAAGATGTAAAACAAAATATCGAACAGACTTTGAAAAATGCGAAAGAAGATAGTGATCGCCAAATTACATCTTTCAATTCACAAATTCAAAAAACATTTAACGATATAGAAAAGTCCAATACCAATTTCTTGGAATTAAATCGAGATGAATTTACAAAAACAAGAGAAGAGTTCTTACGCATAAAAAACAGTATTGATACTGATTTGGATAAAGTTGTCGAAATCAAGAAAGGACTCTCTGAATATGTGAAAGAAGAAAGCAATCATTTGAAAAATACTCTGGACATGATTTCTTCTAAAGTAGAGGATATTCAATCTTATTCGGGACTATTTGATAAAACAAGACAGTTGATTCATGATTCCGAAAACACAATGAAAGAACTCGGAAACATGCTCGAACAATTGAAACAAGAAGGTGGAACTGCAAACCAATTCCTAAAACATGCTGAGTTAATTAAGTCTACCAAAAAAGAAATGGAAGCGGAACTTCGTTTACTTGAAACTCATAAACTCAGAATTGATCAAATCGAAAATGAATTAGCTCGTGCGACTAACGTATGTGATTTGATTAACCAAAGAACTGATGAGTTGCATGATAAAATTTCTATGATTACCTCTGTCGATCAGAAATTAATCGAAATTGAAAGAATTCAAAATGAACTAGATTTCAAACTTTCTGAAGTAAAAATTGTAAATGAAAGAATCAATGATTTAACACAGTCTTTGAATAATTCAAACAAATCTACTTTTGAAATTAACGATCGTGTTCAAAAAGTTCTACGCTCTGTAGAAAAAATAGAATCCAGAGAAACAGAACTCGAAGAAGGAATGAATCATATCGAAGAGAGAGTGCAAGTTTTAAATTCTAAAAACATCGATGTAAAATCCATTGAATCGAAGTTTGATAAAGTAGAAAATTTAATGACAGATCTTTCTGCACGTCACAAACAAATTGCAACCATGCAAAAACGAATTGAAACCTTGAAGATGGAAACAGAGGAAATGAAAGGTGGATTTGAAAACTTATTAGCAGAAGCGGACGACAAGTTTGATAAACTTTCAGACTTCTTGGTTGTTGTAGATGCAGTTACTGCTGGTGCAGGAAATAAGAGTCACACAAAAAATTTCAAATTAGACAAAGACACTACGGAGATTTTGAAAAGAAAGAAAGCTACTGTACTAAGCTTGTATGAAAAGTTTGATTGGACGTCTGATACGATTGCAGAGAAATTAAACTTAGAAAAATCTTTAGTAGATGCGATTATAAATAATAAAAGTTAGTAAGAGTAGATGTTTACATAAAAAAACAGGGCGTGAAATCCCTGTTTTCTGAACGAATGATCGCTAAATTAACCTTGCAATAGTTTGTATCTGAGATCTTCTAAAAAAACTACTACTAGCTCTGTTGTTTCTCTAATAGCAATTGCTGTATCAGAATTATTATTTGAACCAACAGTCAATATTTTATTGTATTCGTTTTCTAGAGTAGTTTTAAATTTATAAGCTTCCTCTGCAACTTGCACACTTAAACCCAGCATAAAATCAAATATCTTTGTAGTATCCATTTCTTGTTTATCCAAAACTTTTTTTATATATAAATTAGAAGTAAAAGATTACAAGATTGTTTAAAAATGTAAACAAATTATTAATCAGCTTACATGATAAATTTCGTTCATTTTGCAATTATTTCAATTTGGATAATATTGCATTTTTTATTATTATATATTGTTATGAATACTTTTCTTAATTTACTTAAAATGTGGATTCGTTTTCTTTGATAGATAAATACAAAAAAGAGGATTTTTTATGTCTGAAGAAAAAGCAATTCTAATCGTTTCCAGCAAAGTAAAAGAGTATATAAAGTCAAAAGAGTTAATGACTTCTAGTGATGTAGTAGAAGGTTTGAATGAAAAAGTCTATCGTCTAATTGACGAAGCAATTGAAAGAACAAAATCGAATAAAAGATCTACAGTCAGAGCATCTGATTTTTAGTTGAGAAATTAATTTGGTTCATATAAAAAACAAAGCTGAAATAGAAAAGATGCGAGCGGCAGGGAAACTTGCCGCTGAGATTTTACAATACATCGAACCTTTCGTTAAGCCTGGTGTGAATACGCTGGAATTAAACGATCTCTGTCATGAATACACTTTAAAACATGGTGCGACTTGTGCTCCTTTGAATTACAAAGGTTTTCCCAAATCTATTTGCACTTCTGTCAACGATGTAGTATGTCATGGAATCCCTAAAGCGACTGACGTTCTAAAAGATGGAGACATTATTAATATTGATGTAACTCCAATTTTAAATGGATATCACGGTGATACGTCGAAAACATTTTTGGTTGGAAAAGTAAAACCTGAAATCAAAAAGTTAGTAGCAGATACCGAGAAAGCAATGTGGATTGGCATCGAGCAGGTAAAGCCCGGTAACCGCGTGAATGATATTTCAAATGCAATCGACGAATTTTTAACAGCTAAAGGTTATGGAATTGTGCGCGATTTAATGGGACATGGAATTGGCAAAAAATTTCATGAAGACCCACAAATTCCTCATTTCAAACAAACTAGACTTCTTACTAAGTTAGAGCCAGGAATGACTTTTACAATTGAACCGATGGTAAATCTCGGAGCGTACAATGTTCTTGTTTCTAAATCGGATAAGTGGACAGTTCGAACGAAAGACGGGAAATGGTCTGCTCAATTTGAACATACCGTGCTCGTTACAGATAGCGGTTACGAGATATTAACCCTTCCTGCTTAATAACAAATTTTAGAAAGATAGAGTTGCCAGTCTAGGTAATATACATGTTTGATTCCATAATCAAATGCTTCAAACAACCACGTCTCTTGATCGACTAAGGATTCGGAAATTTCTCCATAAACAGTTTCTATGTCTTCTCGTATCACTTTGAATAATGGAAAATGTGTTCTATCTACTGGATCTAATTCTCTGTCTTTAAAGGCATAAAGTGCGCCGAGTAATGCAAAGTAGACTCCTTTTTTAAGAGTTAAATCCTCGTATTCCTCTATGTCCGAAAGGATAGATTCATACTTTGATTTGATTTCTTCCTCTGATATTTGGGATAATAGTTTCTTTTGTTCTATCATTCTATATTCATCTATTTTCTTTTCTTTCAAAATCGAAATTAAATCATTGGGTTCAACTTTTGCCATAGCCAAAATATCTGAAAAAAGAGTTTCAATGTCAAGATGGATTTTAAATAAATATAGGTGCACATACACTGTAGCAAAATTAGAGCATTCCAGGGGTTGTGTAAAAAGATATGCCACAGAGGCACCGAGTCACAGAGGTTAATAATATATTAGACGTTATTACAAGATTATGCGGATACGATAGACGTTTATATAATATCTTAGAAAATAATTTAATAAACTCTCTGTGTCTTTGTGCCTCTGTGGCAAAATTTTTTGTTTTTACATAGTCCTTGGGATGGATAATATTTCTTTACAATATATTTGCATCCTTACTTATAATCTATATGTCTAAGTTGATTGTGTTTGAAGGAATTGATGGAAGTGGGAAAAGTACTTTGTCTACGATGGTTTTGAATTCATTAGTGGAGAGAAATTTTCCTATTGTGAAATTCAACGAGCCAACAAATTTTGAAACTGGACTTCGTATTCGACAATTTTTAAGAAAAGAAATTTCCCTTACACGGGAAGAACAAATCGAACTTTTCCTATTAGATAGAAAAGATTCTTTAGAGAAAAATGTATATCCTAATTTAAAAAAAGGAAACCATGTAATTCTTGATAGATATTTTTATTCAATGGCGGCTTACCAATCTGATGAAACAATTAGTCCTGAACAAATTTTGGAAATGAATTTAGAACGTGAATATCCAAAACCCGACTTAGTAATTTATCTAGATATAAATCCAGAAATTTCTCTAATGCGCACAAAGCGAAGAAATACAAATGAACATTTCGAAAACTTAGAGACATTAAATAAAGTTAGAGCAGCTTATGAAAAAATCATTCCAAAATCTGCTTTACGATTAGATGCTACTTTGCCTCAATCTAAATTGAAAGAACTTTGTATAAGTTGTATTATTCAGTGATTTGATCCAATATTTCTGACGCAACCAGATTATTCTTGTCTATAAGTAATACATCGTTTAACAGTAATTTGGCTCTATCATAATGATTCAAAGCAATATAACATTGAGCGAGATTGATTAGGTTATTCAAATTCTGTTTTCTTCTAAGTCTGAGTCTCTCGCCTAGTTCAATCGCATTTTCATATTCTTTGAGTGTGCGTAGATATTGAGATATTTTTAAAATCATCTCTGAATCAAAAGGAACACAATCTAAATATTCTTTTCCAAAATTAAGTGCTTCTGCCTCTTTGTTTAATCTAATGTAACCGCAAGTTAGAAATTTTAATTCTCTAATATCTATTACTTTAGATTGCAGATATTCCTTCTTTCGTTTGTTTAAAATTTCTTCAGTTATAGTTTCAAAGGAAGGATCAAAAAGTATAATTTCTTCTAAGTCCGAAAGATCAAACGATGTTGGATTTTTATTTAGATTAATTCGCAGTAGAGATAAATCATCAGTAAGCTCTCCATCTCGCGTAAGAATTTTTAAGATTGTGTTTAGATCTCCTTCTGCTTCTTCTACTATTCTCAAAAATACTTTTTCGTCCGTGTTTAGAGATACTTCACCAGAAGAGTTTTTTATCAAAATATCATCTCGCCCATCAGATCCAGAAATTAGTATATCGCCTAACTTTAGTTGAAATGTTTCTACACAAATGTAGGCACTATCGTTGACCGGCATACCCAGTTTTCTGTAGATATGGTCTTCTCCGATAAACGATGCTTTGCCGTCACGATAGAGTACTGGGTATGGATGTTCGGCGTTGATATAATAAACTAGACCAGAAGAATTATCTAACAATCCCACCACAATAGATACGAGCATTGTACAATCAAAACTTTCGAATACTTTGTGTAATTCGACAAATGAGTTTTTAAGCCAACGTTCAGGATACGAGTTTTGGACTGATTTACTTAATCTAGTTCGTTCGATGATTGAATCAAATACTGCACCAACAACGATCGCACCACCTGCACCTTGCATTGATTTTCCCATTGCATCAGCATTGAAAAAAACAGTGAACGATTTATTTTTTAACTGGATAGTTTCTGTTCTGCAAAGATCTCCACCTAATTCAGAGTCATTTCCTTTGAAGCTAAATTTCTTTTTTTGTCTCAGTAAAAATTCTACATTTACAAATTCTTTTTCTGCATGGTTTACGCCTAACGGATCAATTAAGAGAGAAGTGAGATAATAATCTCCATCTTGTTGTTTCTTTAGTTCGTTAACTTTTTGTAAACTAGAAGTTAATTCTTTGGTTCTATCCTCAACTTTTTTCTCTAAGGTGTTGTTCAAATGTTCTATTTGATTGTGAACTTCAATAAAGTTATTTGCAAGAACTGTTGCAAATCCAAATACGTATATGAAAAATGCATATTTACTGAAAGCTAATCCTGTGTTAAATACTAGAGAATCGAAAATATCAAATAATGCGGCAGAGACTAAGAATATCAATCCAAACATGAGTCTCCTCCCATTTGGTAGTTTATTTTTCACGGAAGTATATATAATATTGATTATGATACCTAAACCGAGAGTGATAAAACTAATCTGCCAGATTCTAAGTAAATATTCAGCAAAATACATAGGAAGAAAAAGTGTAATGCTTGACCAAGTAAATAAAAAATACGCATAATAACGAGTAATCTTTCTTACTCTTTGAAAGAAGATTTGTTCCTGTAAAGCAAATATGAAAAAAATCATTGGGTACAATACACATAATTCTATTCTTTGTATGAGAGTTGTATCCCAGTTATGTTCAAAAATGGATGATGTTCGTGTGTAAACATAAATTCCGAGTGATATACTAAACAAGGCGTAATACAAATTGTGTTTTTCTTGTCTTCGTTTGATAAATAAAAACAGATGGTAAAAACCGATTGTAAAATAAATTCCTATTAAAATTAAAGTGATTCTATCTTGTTCTTCTAATTGTAAATCTTCGTAAAGACCAATGGTGTAACCTTTAGTAAGATAAAATCCAGTGTGATCAAATCTTGGGTCACCAGAAATTTTTATCAGGAGAGTATTATTTTGGGGTTGTAGAATCGTTTTATCAAATTCAAAAACTTTTCCTCGGACTGTCCTATGCAAAATAATTTTTCCATCGTTCATTTCACCTTCGCTAGCAATTAAATTTCCATTGATATAGATTTCAAAAACCTCTCCTATCTCACCGAGTCTAATGCCTGTTTGCCGATTGATTGCGATGTCATCAGGTAAATCAAAAAAACTAAGCATCGTATAAGTCCAAAGATTTCCTTCTTTCTGAAAAAATTTATTTAGCCAGATAGGAAATTGTTTTGTTTCTTTCCAATCTTGAGGAGGGGAAGTTAAATTTAGGAACGTAGAATCAAACGAATCGTTTAGATACCAAGTGCGCGGTGTACAATTTTCTAATTTACAGTCTTGTGTTAAATCAATTTTAAATGGATTACTGAAAATTGGAAGTGAGATAAGAAAAAGAAACAGATAACCTAAAATTTTCATAAGTAGAGATTTATAATTGGTTAGTTTTCAAAATTGTCCATTCTAATAATTTATTTCCATAAATATATTTTATTGCCTTTTGCAAGAGAAACGTTAGTTTACTCGAAAGTATTTTTATACAAACTACTCCAAGTCTTACTTTAGCTAGATGTAATTTGAATCATTTGAATGAAAGTTTATATGTACCATTCCAATCTGGACTAGGTGGATTTTTTAAAAACTCTTCACATCTTACCATATAAAAACTTGCTAGTTGATCTGATTTTATTTTTGTAAATTCTTCTAATGCATCTTTAAAATTCCTATTTTTGTACAAATTGAGGGCTGTTTCAAATTCTAATTTTAGATTTAAAATTTTTTCTTTTTCAAGAGAGTTTTGAAAGGAAAGAACTTCATAAATTTTAATTTGTTTACTTTTTCCTTTTACCAAAACTGTATCAACTTCTCTGGGAATAATATTATTTTCGAGAGCTATATCTTTGATTTCTAGAAATGTATTTTCTGAAATTAAAATTTTACAAGGATAATATTTGGTTAAACTTTCTATTCTAGAGCAAAGGTTAACATTATCCCCAATGACGGTGTAATCTAATCTTTTATTAGAACCAATATTTCCAGCAAGCACATCACCAGTGTGAATTCCAATTCCCATTTCCATAGGACTAGAAGTTAAATTTCTTTTTGCGTTTAATTCGGATAATGCATCTTGCATTTGGAAGGCAGTCACAATGGCACGAAGCGAATCATCCTTACCTTGAATTGGAGCACCAAAGATAGTCATGATGGCATCTCCAATAAATTTATCAATAGTCCCATTATTTAAAAATATTTTATCGGTCATTAAAGATAAGTATTCATTTAGAAATCGAACAACTTCATTCGGAGGCAATTTTTCAGAAATTGTAGTAAAGGAGCGAATGTCTGAAAATAAAATGGTCACTCTTTGGATTTTTCCACCTGGTTCGATACTAGTATTATTTTTGTACAATTCATTCACTAATTGCGGAGACAAATAACGTTCCATCATGAGCTTAGTATTAGCCTCTTCCATCATTGTTAGATTGGATATAGTCAAAGAGTAGCCAATATAAAGCAAAACGCATAAACCTAAATACATGGGGATAATATCTATTTCGCTCGTTATTGATGAAAAAGAAATCAAGCTAAATAAAATAAGAGAAAGAGTAGCAGAGTAAATTGTACCTGCTTTAGAATATCGAAGCAAATTCAAATAGAATAAGAATAAACTTGCTGTAAGCGCTGACCAAATAACGATTTGCCCCTCTTTAGAAATGGTCGGATCATAGAGTAAAATAAGAGTTATAATTAAATAATCAAAACTAATTATAATGTATTTAACTAAGTTGTTATAATAATTTTTAAAAAGAAAAAATAATACTCCGGCAGAGAATGTAATGAAACTAAAATCAGCAATCAAAGTGATAGCAGTAGGTTTGATTTGCGTAATAGAATAAATTTCAAAATAAGAAATCAAATCAAAAGAACAGGCAAGTAAAATGACCAAGAGTCTATTGATCGCAACTGATTTTTCGTTTTTTAAACTTCTTTCTTTTACAATTGTTTCTAATAATTTATTGTTCATATTTTCCCAAATCCATTTTAATCTAAAAGTAATTAGTTTATTTTTTATCTTAGAAATAGCACTCTCTTTGACTACTTTAAAACTACCGCCTCACGTTTGTATGAGTTCAAAATTCGAACTGACAGGCAAATTTTCAAGAACTCTATTTAATCCAACCTTTTGTAGCTTTCTTTCAGACTAATAATAAGATTCTAAAAGGAAAAGGAGAGATTATGAAGATAGCAATTATTGGAACAGGACATGTAGGGGGCGCATTGGCAACACGTTGGGCAAATGCTGGACATCAAATATTTCTGGGAGTTCAAGACCAAACTACATTCAAAGGCAAAGCACTATTATCCAATCCAAATACTACAGTGCATTCTACTTTAGATGCTGTAAAATCGGCAGAAGTTATTTTAATCGCCACTCCAGCAACTGTCGCTATCGAAGTTACAAAGTCACTCGGTGACACAACAGGAAAAATCATCATCGATGCAATGAATGTAGTGATAGGAAAAGGTCCAGTTGGATTTAGCAACACAGCCGATGCAATATTAGCAAATACAAAAACCAGAGATGTTGTAAAATGTTTTAATACAACTGGATTTAATAATATGGAAAATCCAAATTACGGAAACACTTCCCTCGATTTATTTATGGCGGGTGATAGCGAACGTGGAAAAGAGGTTACTCGAAAGTTGGCGCTTGATGCAGGTTTTTCCGAGTGTTATAGTGCTGGTGGAAATGATAAATTCCAACTCATGGAACAATTTGCCTTTTTCTGGATCAACCTCGCCATGATGCAAGGACAAGGTAGAAATATAGGATTTAAACTATTAAAGAGATAAGAGTCTATTTTAAATTAAAACTTTTTAGGATAACTTCATTCCCGTTTATAACAAAGACTAATTCGTGTAAGCCACTGTAATAAGTTCTAGTTGTGATTGGTTTGAAGGAATGTTTTTTAGATAGTTCTAGTTTTGTATTTGGTTCTAGAATTTTTTCGCCAAGTTGGAAAATTTTACTTCCCGATTTGCCACTTGCCAAACGAAAAAGAATTTTATATTCCAAACGTAATTTTTTAAGTTTAATTTCTTTATGAGAAATAGAAATTTTAAATTCCAAACTTTCTCCAACAGAAATGGTAGACTCCGACAAATCAAGAGTAACCTTTGTTGGTTTCCATTTTGTGTCGTAAGAATATTTGGATAAAACTTTTTTATCTCCTTTTTTAAAAAGAGTTCTAAGTGCATGTTTTAAGGATTTGTCTGTTTCTTTAGAAAAACCTAATTTAGTTTTACAAAAATTCCAAGTTAGATCGGGATTGATTTTGGAAATATCATTTAAGTGATTGGCAACACTGCGACGCACAATTTCATCAGGATCATTCCAGAGATTTTCTAAAATAGGAAGATGAATTTCGGGATTTTTTTTGATTTTAGGAATTCCAATTCCCCAAGGTAAAGAGGGTCGGCTTCCTTCGCTTGCAAGACGGCGCACAAGCGGATGATTGTGTTTTGACCAAACTAACATTTGTTTTAAAGTCGAATCAAAATCTTTCAAATAAAAAAAACGAATTCCAAACTCGGCACTTGTGAATACGGTTATTTTCTCGATAGTCTTCATACTCAGTGGAAAATCTTCCAAACCAACTTTGGAAATTATATCTGGTAAAAAAATATACGGAAAATTAAAATCAGGAACTCCTTCTTTTCTAAGATTTTCTATGAGTAAAATCAATTTAGGAAAAAGTTGTTTTGGGTTTTTGGGAAGAAAATTTATGCAAACCTCTGCAATATGATTGATTCGCTCTTTGAGTTCAAAATTTTTCCAAGAGTTAGTTAGAATTTGATTGGTAAATTCTTTTTGGTTTAGACTAAGTTCTACTTTCTGCAGGTGCTCTGATAAGTTCCAAATCCATTCTTTAGAGTATTGATTTTTTAAAGGTTCCATAATTTACCAATCAGAAACTCAAACTCTTAGTGAGCCACGAAATCCTCTAGCGGCATAATAAGATTCTGCGCCGTTATGATATAAAAATACGGTGTCATAACGACGATCACAAAATAGTGCACCACCTAATTTTCTAATATTAGAAGGTGTTTTGACCCAACTTGATGTTTTTAAATCGAACTCTCCAAGTTTTTGCAACTCTCTATATTCTTCTTCGGATAAAATTTCAATACCCATTTCTGATGCCATATCAATCGCACTATTTTTGGGTTTATTTTCTTTTCTTGAATCTAGTGCCTCCCGGTCATAACAAATACTTCGTCGTTCTTTGGGACTTTCCTGCGAACAATCAAAGAAAATATATTCGCTTGTTTTTTTATCAAAGCCAACTACATCAGGTTCACCGCCCGTTTTTTCCATTTCAAAAAGTATCAACAGTTTATCGGAATTAGCCTCTAGTCTAGTTTGTATTTTTGTCCAATCAATCCCTTTGTGTCGATTTTTATTTTTTTCAAAACGTGATTTTAATATTCCAAGAAGTTCTTCTTTTTCTTTGGGTGACAAATCTTTTTTGTTTTTAGTTTTACTCATTGTTAATACTAACTCCCCTTGTTGATTACATTACAATATTAGAACGTTTATTTTAAATTCTAGCTAATTTTATTTTTAATTTAAGGTATCTCTTTGGATTAAATCCGAATTGTAACTACTATTTTCTTGGAGTTCCTATTTTGAGACTTTTAGTAATTATTCTTGACAATGTAGGAAATTTCTTTATGCATAAAGAATGTTTTTTCGTATTTTAGTTTTTCTATGTTTTATAGTTTTGGTCTCTATTTATTCGTGTTCAAAACAAAATAAACCTCAACAACCAAAGGCAGTCGAAGGTATTTTGGATATTCGGGATTGGGATTTTGATTCTAATGGAAAACTAGACTTATACGGACAGTGGGAATTTTACTATGGAGAATTTCTAACTGCAGAAAATTTTACAAAACCTAAAAGTGAAATACCTAAATTTATAGAAGTGCCATCTCTTTGGAATGGATATGACTGGAATGGAACTAAACTTCCAGGATCAGGTTTTGCAACCTACCGTCTATTAGTTAAAACCAAAAATCTAAACAAAATAATGGGACTTAGAATTGGAGATATGTATTCTTCTTATAAGTTGTATATAGGTGAAAAACTAATTGCGTCTAACGGCACTCCCGCAAAAACAAAAGAAGAAAATATAGCTCAGTGGCTACCAGTTGTTAAGTTCATCGAATTGAACTCGGAAGAAACAGAATTTATTTTACATATTGCCAATTTTAATCATAGAAAAGCAGGAACTTGGGCATTTTTTGAATTAGGTAATCCTGACGAAATTATAAGTGCGCGCGAAAAATCTATGGCATTCGAGTTGTTTTTATTCGGAACTCTTTTGATCATGGCTTTTTATCATTTTGGTTTATTTGCTCTTAGACACAACGATAGATCTGTTTTGTATTTTGGTATATTTTGTTTTTTAACTGGATTTAGAGTTGTGGTTACAGGCGAACGTAGTCTTGTGAATTTTTTTCCACTTTCTTTTGAGGCACAATTAAAAATTGAATATATTTCTCTTTCATTAGGAATTCCTGTTTTTTCACGTTTTTTAATTCACTCTTTTCCAAATGTAGTAAATCGAAAAAAATTTTATATCCCTGAGACTCTGTTATATATTTTCAGTTTTATCCCTCTTGTGACAACAGGGGATATTTATAGTTATACTGCAATTCCTGTACAGTTGACTATGCTTGTTTTTGCCTTATTATTCTTTTATTATTTGATTCGGGCAACTAGACAGGGGCACGACGGAGCGTTATCCGCCATACTTGGAATGATTATGTTTTTTATCTGTGGAGTAAATGATGCTCTGTACAATAATGAATTAATTCAAACTGGAAATCTTTATCCATTTGGTCTTTTTATATTTATTTTTTCTCAGTCTTTTATTCTATCTCTTCTATTTGCTAAATCATTTTTGAATGTAGAAAAACTTTCTGGTGAATTGTTATTAACCAACCAAGCATACACCCGATTTGTCCCGAAAGAGTTTTTAAATTTTCTTGGTAAAAAAAGTATTATTGATATTCAACTGGGTGATCAAGCACAGAAAGAAATGACAGTTTTATTTTCTGACATTCGCTCCTTTACTACACTTTCTGAAAAAATGAATCCAGAGGAAAATTTTAATTTCATCAATTCCTATTTAAAGAGAATGAATCCAATCATAAAAGAGCACAATGGGATCATAGATAAATACATTGGAGATGCGATTATGGCATTGTTTGCCCGTAGCCCCGAAGATGCAATTCAAGCAGCCATCCAAATGCAGAAGGAAATACTTGCTTACAATCAGGATCGAATATCTAAAAATTTTGAAATCATAAAAGTAGGTATTGGTCTTCATTCTGGTCTTCTAATGCTCGGAACCATTGGTGGAGAAGATAGAATGGAGAGTACTGTTATTTCAGATGCTGTGAATTTAGCATCGCGCCTAGAAGGTTTAACAAAAGTTTATGGTTCCTTAATTTTAACAAGTGAGGAAACTTTTTTAAAAGCAGATGGACCAAGTAAATTCAAATATCGTAGATTAGGTAAAGCGAAAGTAAAAGGAAAAAAGGAAAGTGTGGTAGTGATTGATGTTTTGGATGGTCAGTCTGACTTTTGGTTAGATGTCTATCTTGAAACAAAGTCCGACTTTGAGGAAGCTTTAAATTTCTATGAATCCAAAAACTTTGTAAAAGCGGCTGAATTATTTGAGAGTATACTCGATATTAACCTTTCGGATGTAGCTGCTCAATTCTATTTGAATCGTTCTCTGTATTATCAATCCCATGGACTTCCTGACGATTGGGATGGTAGTGAGGAAGTTTGATAGACTTGATTGCGCATAACGTTCTTTGTATGTAGTTATTGTCTTAGTATTTTCTCCATTGTTTTTCCTTTTGCTAGCTCATCTACTAGTTTGTCTAGGTAACGAATTTTTTGCATTAGTTTGTCTTCAATGTCTTCTACTCTATAACCGCAAATCATTCCTTTTATAAGGGAGACATTTTTATTCATTTGTGGTGCTTCGTCAAAAAAAGTTGTAAAGTCCACCTTTTTGTCTAATTGTTTTTGGAAACTTTTTTTATCATATCCTGTTAGCCAAAAAATAATTTTATCTACTTCTTCTTTTGTTCGTCCTTTTTTTTCTGCCTTTTGTATATATAGTGGATAAACACTAACAAAAGTCATTTTGAAAATCTTGTGGTTTTGCATTTTAGTTTCCTTGATGATTTATTTTAAAATCAGTTTGTCGTAAGAAAAATGAGGGTAATTTTAATTATCCTTTAAATTTTAGAGAACAAAAAAACCTACTTCTCTTTTTAGATTCTCTGCTTTTTTTGAGAGATTAAGACTTAAATGATCAATTTCATTTGCAAATTGGTTTAGGTATTCCGTATTTTCGGCTATAGAGCTTATACTTTTTACTAGGTCTTGAGAAGTGAGAGATTGTTCTTTTGTATTTTGACTTATTTCGATAGCAGAATCGGATATCTTTTGAAATCCTTCTTTAACTTTACTCGCAATAGTAACTTGCTTTTTGGTTTTTTCAGAAGATTGTTTAATCAGATGAACACTCTTTTCAATAGAACTTCCAATTCTCTCAAAAGTGTTTTTAGTGTTTGAGACAGCAATACGTCCTGTTTTTGTGGCTTCTGTTGCTTTTTTTATGGCGGTGAGAATTTGTTTGGTATTTTCTAATGTTTGTTCGCCTAACTTAGTTATTTCGCTTGCCACAACTGCAAATCCTCTACCAGCTTCTCCAGCCCTAGCAGCCTCAATGGATGCATTAAGAGACAAAAGTCCTACACGATCAGAAATTTCACCTATCACTTGAACTACTGAAGCAGTATGCTCTACACTCCTTTCTATTTCCACCATAGCGCGTAACGTTGAGTCCAATGCTTCTCTTCCTGAGTTAGTTTCTTGTTCCATCACATTCGTTTCTAATTTCGTTTTCTCCATAAAAGTATAAACTTCATTCAAAATTGATTCTAACTCATTTACTGTTTTTCCGGATTGATCGGTTGTTGTCGATTGGAGTTTCGCCGAATTAGCCGTAAATTGTATACTAGCGGATACTTCTTCTACTCCTGACGAAATGTCTTCAGTGGCAGTAGTTTGATCAGACATTTTATTGCTTAATCCTTTGGTCTGGTCTGAAAGTATTTTTGAATCGTTAGACAAATGAATGGCTTCTTGTGTTACGTTGGAAGTAATTTGGCGTAGTTTATAAATAAAAGCGTTAAGCGCAATAGAACCATGTCCCAGTTCATCAATTGAAATTAAAGGAACAATATTTTTTAGATTTCCATCCGAGAGAGCATGATATTGTGAGACCATGTTTTCGGTGTTTAACTTTAATGTTTTTCCAAATAACCAAGACAAAATAATGATTGCAATTACAAGAAATACTGTAAGTAGAAATAAGGTGATAGATGCGTTTTCTAATAGCAAGTATCCTTTTGATTTTCCGATCAGGAGATAACCTAAAGTAGTAGTTGATAAAGAAAAAACAGAGATCATACTTAGAAATACTCTTGGTATGATTCCGACCACAGGTACTGAATTTGTGTCTAAGTCAATTTTTGCTAATTGAGGAAGGGTCAGAACTTTTACTAAATTGATTTCTGTTAGATAATAATGAGATACACCTAAGATCGGATAGATCAAAAGAGGTAAAAAACAATAGGGCATCATTTTCTTGATTGAAAAGTCTACGAATAAAAATAGAGTCACTCCAGCAAGTGGGATTCCCAATGACCATTGCATAAAAAAATAAATGAGGTTTAAACGTGGGAATTTTAAAAGCTGAACTTTTAAATCATTTTTTTTATCATAGGATAGATTGTTAAAGGAGATATCATCAGTCAAATTTAAGATTTTACGTAGATGGAAAAAACGAACGGTAGGCGAAATATAGGATGTGACTAATGCAAAAGTAGCCGTTCCTATCACAATAAAGGATTCATAAAAATTAAAATCTCCAGCAGCAATGATAAATAGAACTGCAATGGGAACGGCGAGAATAGAGGTTAAAAGTTCCAAACCTAAGGTTAGTTTCCAGCACAATTGATTGATTTGTTTATTATTCATTTTCTTTCAACAATTCCAGTTTTATTGAATATAAACGGCGAATTCGTATTATACTCTATAGTTTTGCTCTGAAAATTTTCAATTAATTCTAAGATTTTCTATACTAGTAATTTGTAAATTATAATAATCTTGATTAGAATTGTTAAATTTTATAGATATATCGAATCAGTGAAACATCCCCAGAAATTCCTTTTAACTTGGATTGAAAGATTTCTTTTTGGAATTGATTGGGTGAGAATAAATCAGGATTATCAATTTCTTGGTTCATTACGATATCAGATCCGATAGAAAGTCCTTGGATACGTGCAGCTTTATTGACTGTAGAGCCAAAGTAGTCTAACTTTTCATTGGAAGTAACTGCAATACAAGAGCCACTGTGAATTCCAATTTTCACACTTGCGTTTGGAAATTTCGTTTTCATATCAACTAAAATTTGGATAGCGGATAATTGTGCTTCTCTGTTGGTTTGAAATACTGCCATTACAGCATCGCCTATCGTTTTAACAACTGCCCCGTTGTTTAGTTTGATAGAATTTGTGAGAATATCAAAATGATCTCGAACAAGTGCAAATGCCGATGCATCGCCCATTTCTTCATACATGGGAGTTGAGTCCTTTAGGTCAGTAAATAAAAAGGTCAGATTTTCAATTCCTAATTCAAGTCCAGGAGCTAACACTTCAGAGCTAAATAAGTCTCTAAATTCTTGTATTCCGGTTACACGGGAAGCAAGTAGAGCATAATCTCTGTAACCCTCCGAAAGAAATTTGACAGTTACTGGATAATTTGGATTAAGTCTATTGTGGATAATAAGGATTGGTCTCGAAGTTAAGACTAAAGTTTCTTCTTCTAACATCCAATTTTCACTCAGAAAAATTTCTAATTTTTCTTTACCATTCTTTTCGTCTATTTGAATCTTTTTATTGGTTGAAAAACCAACTACTTCTAATTTATAATTTTTTTCTTTGAAATGAAAACGCGAATTTAAAGGTTCATCAGGCCATGAATTTATCTGAGCATACACATGAGGTGTGTTAGCCGGAGAGTTGATACAATAATTTTTGATATTGATCTTTCGAATTTTTCCAGAGGGACGGAAAGTTAATTCTACATTTTTGGAAAAACTTGCATCATATTTAATATCACAATAATCACAATGAGCTGATTTTGAAAGTTCTACTAGATGTTTTACTTTTCGTTTATCACCTCTACAGGATGGACAAAGAATGTCCCAACTCATATCAAATAGTCCATGCCTAGTTGCTTTGAGAAAAAACTCAATAAGTTCATTTTCAGAAATATGATAGTGTGCTGCGACGAGTAGTGGTCTGATTCTAGCTACATGTTTATCTGGTGCGTACGCTAAAAATTTAATGATCTTATCAATCAATTCTGAATTGGAATGAAATTCGGAAAATATTTTTTTGAGTTCGTTTTGATTGATATTTAATTCAGGATCTTTTTCCCAATAAGGGGCAAGCCCCATTAAATCATCCTTTTGTGATTTTTGTAGGACTTTCATAGAAGTATTTTTAAATAAAGAAAAAAGTTTTTGAATAAATAATTTTCCTAAGAATGCAAATTTTCGTGTGCAGTATTCGATTTTGATATGACAGATTGTGTTTTTCTCGTTTATTTCAAAATCATAACTCATTCTAAAATAAGACAAAGGACCAGACATTGGAAAAATTTCTGCCCATGTCATATACTCGAGCCAGATTGAT
>DDBL01000099.1 GCA_002333425.1 Leptospiraceae bacterium UBA2033 | reverse complement strand
AGCTACCTTTTTACTAATGGACTTCGCTCAGTAACCGCCAATCTCACAACCCTCTGTGTCAAACTCAATGTTGCTTCCTAAGGGTCGCAACATAATGTGCCTCTGTGGCAATCCCATCTTACTCGCTATAACTATCCAGCGGCAAACAAGCACAAACTAAATTCCTATCTCCGTAGACATTATCCACACGACCAACGACAGGCCAGTATTTGTGTTCACGCAAATAGGGTAGCGGATAAGCGGCTAACTCGCGGGAATAGAGATGATCCCATTTGTCAGACATTACCATTTTAGCAGTGTGAGGAGAATTCTTGAGAGGATTGTCGAGTTCGTCGAGTTTCTTACTTTCGATGTCTTTGATTTCTTTGTGAATGGCAATCATGGCATCACAGAATTTATCTAGCTCTTCTTTGGACTCACTTTCGGTTGGTTCAATCATAAGAGTTCCGGGAACAGGCCAAGACATAGTAGGAGCATGAAATCCGAAGTCGATGAGACGTTTTGCGATGTCTTCTACTTCTACTTTTGCAGTTGCTTTATAGCGTCTAACGTCGATTATGCACTCGTGAGCAACTAAGTCTTTGTTGCCGCGATATAAGACTGGGTAGTAAGACTCTAAACGTTTAGCGATATAATTTGCATTTAGAATCGCCATCTTGGTCGCATAAGTCAAACCTTCTCCACCCAGCATGGCAATATAAATCCAAGAAATCGTAGTGATACTTGCACTTCCCCAAGGAGCACTTGTAACGGAATTGCTAGAACGCTTCGTTCCGTTTTCGACTAACGCATGACCTGGAAGGAATGGAACGAGGTGAGCGGCAACTCCGATTGGTCCAACACCTGGTCCACCACCACCGTGGGGGATACAGAATGTTTTGTGCAAGTTCAAGTGACAAACGTCGGCACCGATTTCACCCGGACTGGTTAGTCCGACTTGTGCGTTCATGTTCGCTCCGTCCATGTAAACCTGACCACCGTTGGCGTGAATGATTTCACAAATTTCTTTGATCGTAGCTTCAAAGACACCGTGAGTAGAAGGATAGGTAATCATCAAAGCACCAAGTTCGTTTTTGTATTTCTCAGCTTTTTCTTTTAAGTCAGCTACGTCAATGTTTCCGTTCTCATCGCAAGCAGTTACAATTACTTTAAATCCTGCCATCACAGCAGATGCAGGATTGGTTCCATGAGCAGAGGTAGGAATGAGGCAAACAGTTCTATGCCCCTCTCCTTTGGAAAGATGGTAATCCCTGATAGCGAGTAATCCCGCGTATTCTCCTTGCGAGCCTGCATTTGGCTGGAGAGAAATCGCTTTAAATCCAGTGATTTCACAAAGCCATTTTTCTAGTTGAGTAAACATTTCCAGATAACCACGAGTTTGCGCTTCTGGAACAAATGGATGGAGTTTGGAAACTTCTGCCCAAGTAAGGGGAAGCATTTCAGTAGAAGCATTTAACTTCATTGTGCAGGAACCAAGTGGAATCATGGAATGAGTCAAACTTACGTCTCTAGATTCTAGTTTACGAATATAACGTAGGATTTTCGTCTCGGTGTGATAGGTGTTAAAAACTGGATGAGTCAGGTATTTACTGCTTCTAACAAGCGAGTTTTGGAAGTTGTACGAAACAGTATCTGCCGCAATATTTACATTAACCGCTACACCTTTGTCGAAAATCGAAAGTAGGGTCAAAATATCTTCTTTACTTACAGTCTCATCTAAAGAAATACAAATAGAATTTTCTTCATAACGAAGATTTACATTTTTAGATTCAGCGATTGCACGAATTTCAGATTGTTTGCCCTTATCCGCAGAAATGGAAATTGTATCAAAGTAATTTGCGTTATTGATTTTAAAACCCAGAGACTCAATTCCTTTAGCGAGAATGGAAGTGAGTAAATGAATACGAGTAGCAATATGTTTTAAACCTTCCGGTCCGTGATAGACTGCATACATCGAAGAGATAACGGCTAACAAGACTTGTGCGGTGCAGATATTACTGGTAGCTTTGTCTCGACGAATATGTTGCTCTCTAGTCTGAAGCGACAAACGCATAGCAGGTGCACCTTGAGAATCTTTCGACACGCCAATCAAACGCCCAGGTAAACTGCGTTTAAACTCTTCTTTAGTTGCCATATATCCCGCATGAGGACCGCCAAATCCAAGGGGCAAACCAAACCTTTGCGTTGAACCAACAGCTACATCCGCGCCAAATTCTCCAGGAGCTTTGAGAAGTGTAAGAGAAAGCAAGTCCGCAGCGACTACTATCAATACTCCGCTTGCATGTGCTTGTTTTACAAAATCTTCATAGTCATACACACTTCCGTTTGTAGCAGGATATTGCACAAGAGCGGCAAAGTAGGATTTGTCTGCTTTAAAAGTTTTAAAATCACCTACGACAACTTTAATCCCAACTGGAATCGCACGAGTTCTCACCACGTCAATTGTTTGTGGATGGCATTCATCGGAAATAAAAATCGTATCTCCGTTATCCTCACCCTTGACCGCATGACAAAGAGTAACCGCTTCCGCTGCGGCAGTGGATTCATCGAGCAAAGAAGCATTCGCAATCTCAAGTCCGGTCATGTCGATAATCATGGTTTGGAAATTTAAAAGTGCTTCCAAACGACCTTGAGCAATCTCCGCCTGATAGGGAGTATACGCTGTATACCAACCCGGATTTTCTAGAATATTTCTTTGAATCACAGCCGGCACAATACAATCATTAAACCCAGTTCCGATATAAGTTTTGAATAATTTATTTTGAGAAAGGATTTTTTTTAATTCTAACAAAACCTCAAACTCACTCTTAGGCTCTGTCACACGAATCGGATTTTTCAAACGAATATTTTTGGGAACTGCCGCGTCAATCATTTCGTCTAACGTCTTGTAACTGAGCGCGTTTAGCATTTCTGCGACTTCGTTTGCATTTGATCCCACAT
Source organism: Leptospiraceae bacterium UBA2033 (assembly GCA_002333425.1). Lineage (GTDB taxonomy): Bacteria > Spirochaetota > Leptospiria > Leptospirales > Leptospiraceae > UBA2033. The sequence goes on along the minus strand of DDBL01000099.1, from coordinate 31,350 downwards.
GACGTTTCAAAAACGTGTCTGCTGGTTCGAGTGGGTTGGTTGATTTAGGGAGAGTGGAACTTGGGGTAGTTTTCATTGTATTTTCTTCCTTGCTTAGCCTGCACTCAAAAAATCTAAGAATCATTTAGGAGAATCATTCGGGCGATTTGCTCACAAACTTTTTACTACCAAAGGTTCGCAACCGCGCTTTCCACTCCAATTCCGCTATGAGTGAATCGCGTGGACTTAAACGAAAGACAGGAATTTCCGCTACAATCGCTATCGCAGGATTCACTCGAATTTGCCGAGTTTTAGCCAATTACATTCCATAAATTCCGAAAAAGGCAGGTTGTCAAATGAGTTTGAAGGAACTCGAAACAAATCATTCCACCTATTTGCCGAAAATTTCAAAATTCAAGTTTCAATTTTTTTTCAAAAATTAACTAATACGCATAGATATTACCCGAACTTAGCAGTCTAAATATCGTTTGTAATCAGAACAGACTTATTTGATTACTTTTTATACATTTGGAGGAAAAATGAAAAAAATATGTATGCTTATTTTTTTAGCATTCGTTTCGGTATCTCTCTATGCTGTTGAAGACATAGAAAGACTAATGGTGGAAAAAGCAGATTCTCCGCAAGAGAAAAAAGCTATTTATAACTACCTCAAAAAAGAGGCAGAAGAAAAGAGAAAGATGGCGGCAAGATTAAAGGAAATTGCTAACACCAAAAAAGGTGGAAAAGCAGCAACCCAAATCGCCCACAAAAAAGAGATGATCGAAGAAGCAACTGCTTTAGAAACACTTGCCAACGATTATGAAGAACTCGCCAAAAAAGTAAAAGAGTAACCAACGTCAATACGCGTAAAACTCTAATTCTATTCCATCTCGAATAGAATTAGAGTTCTTTAGTTTTTACATTTTTCCATTAAATAAAAAAACAAAATTAGATAAAATTAGAGAGTAATATTACTTTCCTTGTCTAAAGCAAGTAGAAAGGTGTTTTAATGGAAATCAAACCATTCAAAGATAATAACTATATAAGACTACTTGAAAAGTTCACAGACATTTTAGGAATTCATTTTGATTCTATTCATGCTCTATCCGAACTTGAAATTTTTCGAAGAAAACAAACCGAGTCAAAAGACATAGATCCTTTTGATGAACTACTTTTTTTGGGTAAAAAATTTGGAATTCACTTTGCAAAAAAACAATCCACAACAAAAGAAATTTTTCAAAAAGTATCATACTCCGCACCGGTGGCTGTTTTCACAAAAGAACTTGGATGGATCATTCTAACATCCTCCTTTGGACCTTTTCTGCAAATTTTAGAAATTTCCACTTCTAACTCAAAATGGATTTTAAAAAAGACAATCACCAAAATCCTTGCTGATGAGAATAATAGTGATTTGCCTGAATGGATAGTTTTAGATCATAATTTCTTTTTAATCGGAAACCAACATCCTTCTCACCAAAATTACAAACATACAATTTTTCAGTTTATTCAAATCGAGAAAAAAGATATTTGGGCAATTGCGATTTATTCTGTTGCGATTGGACTTTTATCTCTTACAATTCCAATTGGAGTTCAGTCACTTGTTACAATACTAAATTTTGGAACTTTGTTTCAACCGGTTTTAGTGTTAACACTTTTAGTCATCATCGCACTTAGTTTTGTGGGGATAATGAACGTTTTGCAGAGTTATATAGCTGAGTTAATTCAACAAAGATTATTTGTAAGACTAGCGGCTAAAGTCACAAACCTGATTCCGCGCGCAAAACATTCTGAAATGCAAAAATACTATGGATCAGAAATTCCCAATTACTTTTTAGATATTGCGATCATTCAAAAAAGTGCTACAGTTCTAATTACTGACGGTCTTGGAATTTTTCTACAAACTCTAATTGGATTACTTGTTTTAGTCATCTACCATCCTATTTTTATCATATTTGATATTCTTGTGATTGTAGTTGTGATAGGAATAATTTTCTACTTAATCGGAAAAGTCGGCGTAGAGACAAGTATTAAAGAATCAAAGAGCAAACACAAATTAGCCTCTTGGTTAGAAGAAATGAATCTTCATAAAACAGTTTTTAGATCGGAGAAAGCCCATATATTCGCAAACCTCAGAACGGAAAATCTAGCTCGTGAATATGTCCAATCTAGAAGAAAACATTTCAAAGCATTGATGCGACAAATGATTGGTTTTGTTACACTACAAGCCTTTGGAAGTGGACTTCTACTTGGGATTGGTGGATGGCTTGTAATCGGTGGGAAAATTACTCTCGGTCAATTGGTCGCCTCTGAAATTATTGTAGCAAAAATCTTAGATAATCTAAGTAAATTTTCCAAGTATTTAGAGAGTTACTATGACTTATGCGCTTCTGTGGATAAGATCAATCATCTGCTAGATTTTTCAGAACAAATAAGTGGGAGTGAATCAGTTTTATTTCCAAAAGATACACCGATTTCGCTTAGTATTCAAAATTTAGCAACCAAATCTGGTGATATTAGTTTTTCAGGATTAAATCTGGAAGCGAATAAAGGAGAGATTATTGTTATTAAAGATGAAGCGATGAGAAGTTCGCCAGCTCTTTTAGATTTACTCTTTGGTTTAAGTCCTACCACACACGGGGCGATTGAGGTAAATCACTATCATCTCCAAGATATTTCCATTGCAGAGTGGAGAAACCATGTAACACTTCTTCGTGACTTAGAAGTATTCAGTGGATCAATAGCGGATAATGTAAAGTTGGCGAAAATGGAATCGGACTCTTCTGAAATCAGAGACATTTTGGAAAAAGTAGGATTAATGAATCGAATTCAAGAGTTTCCAACTGGAATTCACGCAGAGATTTTTAGAAATGGTCATCCATTAATCAAAGAAGAATTGGCACTGTTAGTTTTAGCTAGATGTTTTATTTCAAAACCTGGTTTGGTTTTAATGGATGATCTTCTCAATTATTTAAGTAAAGAATCACTCTCTAAAATTCTTCCACTCATTCAGGAATACAAAAAATACTCTACATTTGTAATTGCCTCCTTCTCTCCAGATGTGTTAAAAATTGCGGATAGAGTTTACACTTTAAAAGATGGTAAAACAACCGAAAAAGGAAAGGTAAAAGAATGAAAACTCATATTTTTTCACCTACGACTAAAGGGGCATACAGCGATAATTCTCTCGAGCGATTGGTATCTAGTAATTCATCTCTTCGAGTGCTCGCATACTTAGTGTTAGCCATGTTCGTTAGTTTTTTTGTTTTGATTTTTATTCTCCCTTGGCAACAGACAAGTTTTGGAACTGGAAGAGTAGTTGCATTTGCCCCCTTAGATCGTCAACAATATATTGAAGCACCGATTGAAGGTAGAATTGTACACTGGCATATAAGGGAAGGTTCAGTAGTCAAAAAAGGTGATAATATTGTAGAGATTTCTGATAACGATCCAAATTTTTTGCAGAGATTACAAGAAGAAAAATCCGCAGTCGAATCACGAATAGCCGCAGTCGAAGCAAGAGCTGAATCGTTCAAGGCAAGAATTAAAGCTTTAGAAGCATCTATGGATAACGGAATTTCTGCGGCAAAATCTAGAACAAGAATGTCGGGCGACCGAGTAGACGCAGCCCTCCATGCAGTAGAAGCAGCAGAGTCCGTCTACAAAACAGCAAGTTTAAATCTGAAACGACAAAAGTCACTTGCAAGTTCAGGTCTTGCCTCCACTCGTGCCGTCGAAATGGCAGAGATGGAAGAAGCGCGCGCATTGACTGACTTAAATCGCGCCAAAGCATCATTAAGCGCTGCTAGGTCAGAAGAAATTGCTTTAAAATCAGACCAGTTCAAAGTAGGAACAGATGCAGGTGCTTCCATTGCTGACGCAAGAGCATCCTACGCCGCAGCCATGGCAGAGCTTAGCAATGCAAAAGCCGAATTACCACGAATATCCGCTCGATTAGCAAGACAACATTCACAAAGTGTGATTGCTCCTAGAGATGGAACTATCATGCGTTTAATTGTTTCACAAGATGGAGAGATGGTAAAGTCGGGCGATCCATTAGCCTTACTCATTCCAGATAGTCCAGAAAAAGCAGCAGAAATTTGGATTGAAGGAAACGATATTCCGCTTATCGTTGAGGGGCAACATGCACAAGTCCAGTTCCAAGGATTTCCAGCTCTTCAATTTAGCGGATGGCCTGGAATTTCTGCCGGAACTTTTAGCGCAAAAGTTGTACTTGTGGATAACACCGATATAGGTACAGGCAAATTTCGAATACTCGTAAAACCAGATCGTTTAGAAGACTGGCCTTCTGGAGTTTTTCTTAAACAGGGTGTGCAAGCTCATGCGTGGATATTTTTAAATGAAGTTTCTCTTGCTTATGAAATGTGGCGAAGGTTCAATGATTTTCCACCTGATCTTCCCTACAACCCCTCCCATGGTGCGGATAAAACAAAAGACAAAAAGGATTCAAAAAAATAATGGAACTTAGAACATTCGCAAAAAGTAAAAAGGAGAGAATGATTTGAGACTTTCTAAAAACATAATTTTCTCACAGAGCACACGAAGAACACAGAGAAAAGAATCAATAAAATTAGTATTCTCCGTGAACTCTGTGCTCTCTGTGAGAGGTATTTTCTTTGCTTTTACACAGCCCCAAAGCTATTTATTCTTTAATTTTCTGGCAACTTTACTTTTCTTTCTAATAAACCTAGAAGGATCAGAACTGGCAAAAAGTAAAAAAGAAAAAATGTTAGTCCGAAATGAAATTGTAAAAACTGTTCCAGTCGCAATAGCGCAAAATAAAGATAAACCTCTAACGTTAGAAAAACTCATCGACGGAATCAATAAAAATTTTTCTCTGTTACTTGCCGCTTTTCAAGATATTGATATTGCAGAGAGTGAACTTTTAAGCGCGAAGGGAGCATTTGATGGAGCAATCAAAGCAAATGGAACAACTGCGCCAACTGGATATTATGCGAATAATCGAATGGATATGTTAATTGAGCAACCAACGATGTACAACGGGATGTCTTTTTTTGGTGGATACAGAATGGGTAGAGGTTCATTTGCCCCTTATGATGGGAAGTTAGCGACAAATTCATTGGGAGAAATTCGCGCAGGTGCCCGTGTTCCACTTTGGAGAGACCGTTCGATTGATAAAAACCGTGCCGCATTAAAACAAGCAGAAATAGGAATCCAAATTGCTGACCTATCTGTTTCACAGCAGAAAATTGATATTATCCGTAATGCAACACTCCGGTATTGGGATTGGATTGCCGCCGCACAAAGATACACAATTGCAAAAAGTTTATACGATGTAGCTTTACAAAGAGAAAAACAAATTATTAAACGAGTTAAAGCTGGTGACTTACCGCCGATAGAACAAGCGGATAACGAACGTGTGCTGCTCCAAAGAGAATCTTTTTTAATAGGATCAGAACAAAATCTAGAAATTGCGGCAAATGAACTTTCGATTTATCTAACTGATGAAAATGGAAATGCAAGACATCCTAGGATAGAAGAAATTCCTGAGTCAGCGTTTTCTTTATTTGAAGAAATCAGAGATACAAATTTAGATAAAGAAATTGAAATGGCACTAGAGAGAAGACCAGAATTAAAACGTTTTAAAGCACAAATAGACCAAAATCGTATCGACCAAGAATTAGCCAAAAATCAAATGGGACCCGGAGTAGACCTTGTGATTATAGGTTCGCAGGACTTAGGAACAGGAAGTGTCACAAGAAGTAAACCAGAAATAGAAGCATCGATTGTTTTAAATGTTCCTCTCAGGACAAGAACGGCACAAGGAAAATTGGATGGTGCTTCGGCAAAAAATGAAAAACTTTCCAAACAAGAAAGATTTTTCAAAGACAGGATAACGGCGGATATTCGCAACTCATTCTCAAATGTAAACGTAACAAGACAAAGAGCAATACTCGCACAAAAAGAATTTGTCCTGGCAAAAAAACTAGAAGAAGCAGAGCGTGTTCGCTATGTAATGGGCGAAGGAACTTTGTTAGTTGTAAATATCCGTGAGCAAACAACAGGAGAGGCTGCTATTCGAGAAATTGATGCGTTAGTAGACCACCATCGAGCCATTGCAAACTACAAAGCTGCTGTTGCTGATATTTTGAAAGTAAAAAACTAATCTGAAATAGTATTCATGAATTAAAATACAATTGACAAAAAAAGTAAAATGTTACTTATCGTTTGTAGGCGTAACATGGCAGAGAAAAAATCTAAAATAATAAAGTTGAGTTCCTCCAAACCGAATTGGACTTTTTTAAGTAACCATGCTCATGTTCTAATATGTCTTTACCGAGATCCGACCGTTCGCCTCCGAGATTTAGCTTTTAACGTAGGAATTACCGAGAGAGCTGTGATTGGTATAATTGAGGATTTGGAAGCTGCTAAAATATTAGTTCGTTTTAAAGAAGGACGCCGAAATAAATACAAGTTACACGAATCTATATCATTACGTCACCCACTTGAATCCCATAAAACAATTGGCGATTTACTCAAATTATTAAAATAACTCTAATTCTAAATGACTAAATCTATAGAATCCAATAAACAAAATAGGAATTCAAGTATTTTAATACATGNNTCATGTATTAAAATACTTGAATATTTTTACGCATAAATTATTTTGTAAAAAATCCGTAAATCAAAGAGGAGAAAAATGAAAATAACTCTATTTATATTAATTGTAATTGGTTTTTTAAATAGTTTACTTGCTCAAATCAGTCCAGACGAAGCTCTCGCAAAGCTTATGGAAGGAAACAAAAGATTTTTAACAGGTAAATCCATTCGACCAAACCAAACTATTGAAAAGGTAAAAGAACTAGCCAGTGGACAAAAACCTTTTGCAGTTATCGTTGGTTGTTCAGATTCTAGAGTTCCAAATGAAATCATTTTCGATCAAGGACTGGGTGATATTTTTATTATTAGAACAGCAGGTCAAGTTTCGAGTTATGCATCTTGGGGAAGTATGGAATTTGCCGTAACATCTCTAAACTCAAAACTAATCTTAGTTTTAGGTCACACAAAATGTGGAGCGGTATCAGCTGCATGTACTGTTCCTGAAGTTCCAGGACATATCGTAACTCTTATCAACGCGATCAAACCTGCCGCAGAAATTGCAAAGGAAATGGATGGAGATTTAGTTGAAAATGCGGTTAAAGTTAACGTAGCCAAACAAGTAGAACAATTAAAAAATCTTGAACCAGTTCTTTCAAAGAAAGTAAAAAACGGAGAAATAAAAATTGTAGGCGCTGTGTATCATATTGAAAACGGCAAAGTAGAATTAATCCCTGACAATTATCTAAATAAAATTTCAAAGGAGAAAAAATAATGGAAATTTTTAATTCTCTCATAGCAAAACTTTTATCGCCAATGGTTTTAGCATTTGCACTTGGAATTTTTGCAACTCTTATCAAGAGTGATCTTAAATTTCCAGAAGGTCTTTATATCGGTTTAACAATTTATTTACTCTTTGCAATTGGACTCAAAGGTGGAGTAAAACTCTCTGCGACTTCCATGTCCGAATTTTACAAACCGGCTTTTGGAGCTATTCTTATGTGTTGTTTAATACCTGTCTGGTCTTATTTTATTCTACATAAAATCGGAAAATTCAGTATTGTCAATTCAGCAGCGATTGCAGCGCATTACGGGTCAGTATCTGCTGTAACTTTTAGTGAAAGTCTTTCTTACATGGAGGTAATGGGCGTTAGCTTCGAGGGGTTTATGCCGACTATGCTCGCAATCATGGAAATCCCTGCCATTCTAGTTGCGATATTTTTAGCTAGAACACAAAATAAGGATGATAAATCTTCTTCCTGGGGAAAATTATTTCATGAGTTATTTGCAGGAAGAGGAACTGTTCTACTAGTCGGTGGACTTCTAATTGGTTTTTTTTCTGGCAAGAAAGGTTTCGAACAAGTAGCCCCTCTTTTTGATACACCTTTCAAAGGAGTTTTAACTTTATTTCTTTTGGAAGTAGGTTTGGTGACAGGTAGAAAGTTAGGCGATCTAACTAAAGCAGGTCCTTTTCTGATTTTCTTTGGATTAATTATGCCAATCTTACATGCGACCATTGGAATTTATTTAGGAAAATTTTTGGGTTTATCATTAGGTGGTTCAACTATTTTTGGAGTATTATGTGCAAGTGCGTCCTATATCGCAGCCCCTGCTGCCATACGAATTGCACTTCCAGAAGCAAGCCCTACGTATTATCTAACATCAGCTCTGGCTATAACGTTCCCATTTAATATAGTATTAGGTTTGCCTTTGTATCTTTCGATTGCTAAAATAATTTTTGGAGTGAATGTATGAATTTAAGTTTAATACAGCTAATAACGATTATCTCCTTAGATGTTCTGGAAGAAAGAATTATCGAAGATTTAAAATCTTTAGGTGTAAAAGGATATACAGTAAGTGAAGCCCATGGAGAAGGATTGAGTGTAAGACGCGACGACAACTGGGAAGGACGAAATATTAGGATAGAAATTTTGGCAAATAATGAACTCACAGAAAAAATATTTAGCCTTCTACAAACTAAATATTTCCCTGTATATAAAATGATTGCGTTTAGTCAGGATGTAAAAGTTTTAAGGAAAGAAAAGTTTATTTGATTCATTGAGTGACTGAGTAAAAAGCTATGCCACAGATTAATAAACTTCTGTGACATATCTTTTTACAAAACCTCTTTCAATAATTAAAGTCTAACTCACAGTATGAAATTTGTATTACCTATCCTTCTAATTTTACTTTACTGCACGCCCGATGGTCCCGGTTATATCACAGAAAATGAAGCAAGGCAAAGACTTTATTTGATTGCTATTGGCAAATGTTCTTCGGGCGGAGTAAACCCTTCAACGAAAGCACTAGATATTTTTTCGTTTGTAGAAAAACAATTTAAAACAAATGCATTGAAAGAATCAGAAAGAGAAGAAGTTGTCTACTACTCAAAAGATTTTAGAAAATGTGAATCTATTTTTTTAGCTGCTCCCATTGATAAATGTGATTTTAAAAATATTGATTTACTCAATCTGATTTCAAAAGGTGGACTTTGTAAATTAGAGCCGGCTAGTTACTATAATTTCTGATTCATAGAACTAAAATCTACCACTGAGAGTTCCATAAAAAATTCTACCCGGCAAAGGATAACCAACAATATCCTCAGCTCGTTTGTCAGTAATGTTTTTCATTTCGAGAGTCAGTAGAAATTCACGGTTATCCTCTTCACTGGCTTTTTTAATATAATAAGTAAAAAATATATTATGAAGCCATCTAGCGGGTTGGTAGTTTTGGTATTCGTTAGCACGATCTTTAAATACAGCTCCAATAAAAATATTTTCCAAACCCAATTCAAAATTATCAAAGCGGCGGCTAATACTTCCATGCCACTCATGAAGAGGACGAAGAGGAAGATACTTTCCTTTTAAATAACTTGTGTCCGAGGTATTAATTGCTTTTTGATAGGTATAGTTTGACTCTATTTTCCATCTCTCAAATAGAGTTAAATTCTGAGTAAACTCAATTCCCTTAATACTGGCAGAATCAATATTTTCCGGTCGCAAAGTAAACTGGGAATTGGGAACAAATAAAATCATATCCGTAATACTCTTCTGGAAATATACAATCGAACTGGAAAATTTTATATTCTTTCTTTGTGTATCATAAATAAATCCCGCATCCATATTCACACTGCGTTCCGGTTTCAAGGAAAGATTTCCGATTACAGAGCCTCTTTCTCCGAAAAGTTCTAGAAAGTCAGGAATTCTTCTTTCTCGTGCAATATTTGTTTTTATGCTAAATGTATTTTCTGGATTCTTGTAGATAATTCCGAGTAACCCCATTCGATAGTTTGTATATTGAGTTGTTTTTTTGTTTGGATCATTTTGTGTGTTTCTAAATAAATCATCCTGCGAATTAAACCTATCAATATAAAGTTCCTGCTGAATCGTAGGAGTTAAAATCAAACGTTTCTCTAAAAGTCGAATTTCGTCTTGGATTTGCCAAGTGGTATGATGTCGAAATTTACGAGTAGAACGATCGGTAATTTCGTCAAATTTATTTCTTCTATCTCGGTTAAATGTCTCTCGTTCAAAAGCAAATAAAAATCGAAGTATTTGATTTGAGTTTAAAAGATACAATGAGGGTAATACATGTAATCCGTATTGTTGGATATCGGCTTTAGAATTCGGTGTTCCTGAAGAGAACTCTGACAGTGGATCGAACAAATGATCTCTAGCACCTGTATAAAAAAGCCTTGTATCTAGGTTTAGATTTGTGAATAAGAATGATTTTGTGCTAGTTCCAAGAGAAGTAGTATTTCGAATGTATTCGCGCTCTACTTTTTTTGTTTGGTTGCTTCCGGGTCCTGGGATCCCATTTTGTCTGTAGTTAAAGTCATTCAAAAACGTAATCTTAGTTTGTCTAATATCAAAGGAAACATTTCCCGTAAAATTATAACGATTGAACTGAGCATTTCTTCTTTTATCATCAAAGTCATCGAATGTATTAAAAAAAGTCCCATTATTATTTCGAAATGTAAAATTTTGGTCTGATTTCTCTTGTTGAGCAAATAGCGAATAACGAACATTATTCACACTTCCATTCTGACTTGCACTTAGTTTGAATGTATTTAAACTCCCACCCGAAACTACAAATCGAGTCGAAGGTTTTCTTGAAGTTTTACTTGTCACCAGATTTACTGTTCCGCCTATCGCAGACCCGCTAAATCCAGGAGAAGATCCTGATTTATAAATTTCGATTTTTTCTAAGTTGTCAAAGGATAAATCCGAAAGATTTACTTCTCCACCCTGCGCATTATTGAGAGGAACACCATCTACATAGATTCGCACTTGGTTTGCATTTGATCCACGAATAGACAAAGTGGAATAAGATCCAAGTCCACCAAACCTGCGCACTCGCACACCCGCCTCACGTTCCAGCACGTCGGTTAACGAGGTGTATTTCCCTCGAAACTTTTCTGCATCAATGACTTCCGTAAACCCAGTTGGATCAGATTTTACAGACTTAGTTTTACCAACTTCTCCTTCTTGTGAAACTCCAATCACTTCTACCGTTTTAGATTTTTTGATTTCCTCACTCAGAAGATTTCCGTTGTAAAATAGAAAATGAAATCCAATCAAAACAAGTAGAGTTGTTGAAAAATTAGAAAATGAATAAGTTTGGAACTGTGTAAAAGCAAAGAAAATATCTCTCACAGAGGGCACGGAGTTCACAGAGAGTATTGACGCATTCGACAAACTCAGCGCAAGTTTTATTGATTCTTTTCTCTGTGTTCTCAGTGTGCTCTGTGAGCAAATCATGTTTTTACACAACCCCAAATCACTCTCTCTGTTTTATTTTTCAACAACTCTAGTTTACATTTTAGTCGCATTTTCATCCATTCTGAGTGAACAGTTCGTAGGAACAATTACAATCTTTCGTAAATGCAAAGACTTCTTAATCATGGTAATCCTGAAAATCATTCTAATCCTGATATAAAAAGAAAGTTACAGGAGTTGGTATTTTGCGTAATTGGTATTAATATGTTCAATCAAGAAAAAGGCAAATTTTATATTCGAATCGAAGGGCGTTTTGAGTCCGCGCACTATTTGTACAAGTACTACGCTGATGGAAGTGATGAAGCCTGTCACGGTCACTCTTGGAAAGTAGAAATTTTTCTTTCGGGAGAAGAGAACATTCGCCCCGATGGAATCAGCTTCGACTTTCTAACGGCTAAGCAGAAGTTGGCGCAACTGATAAATTCCATCGATCATATCCTAATCAACGACCATCCTGATTTCAAAGGAATCAATCCAACCTCCGAAAATATTGCGCGTTGGTTTTATCATGGACTCAAAGAAGAAGTTACTAAGGCTAAAGGCAAAGTTGATAGAATTGTTATTCATGAAGGACCTGAGAACTTGGCTTACTTCGAGCCTGTCTAAAAAGATTTGCCACCGAGTCACAAAGGCACAGAGAGGAAGATTATTCTTAGATTAAATATTTCAAAATTCACTTGACTAAGTTAAGTGGACTAAGTATAGTATATTCATGAGTATTTATAATATACATCAGGCAAAAACTAATTTTTCCAAATTGGTGCAAGACGCAACGCAAGGCGAAGAGATCATTATTGCAAAATCAGGTAAGCCTCTTTTAAAACTTGTGCCTTATGAATCCAAGAAAAAGAAACCTAAAAGAGAACTAGGATTCTTAAAAGGTAAAATCATATTTTCCAAAGACTTTGATTCCCCATTACCCCCTGAAATTCTAAAATACTTTGAAGGCAAAGATTGAAATTTCTAATTGATACAAATATATTTCTGTTTGCCATAGAAGATTCCAAACGACTTTCTAAAAAAGCAATTCTACTTTTAGAAGATGAATCCAATGAACTTTTTTTAAGTCAAGCCAGCCTGTGGGAAATTACGATTAAGCACTCAATCGGAAAATTACAATTTGTAGATGGGCTAAAGAAAACAATGGATCAAGGAATCGAAAAATTAGATTTACAAATGATGCCGATACGCTCGAATCATATTTACCGAGTTTCAGAACTTCCATTTCATCACAATGATCCTTTCGATAGACTATTAGCCGCACAATGTCTAGAAGAAAAAATTTCTATTATTACTGCCGATCCAATTTTTAAAAAATACAAAGTCTCTGGACAAATTGGGTAAAAAATAGTATCCAATAATAAAACTAGACAAAAACTACAGATGTTTTTTCCCTAGAGAAATGCAAGATAAGCTAAAATCAGGAAATGGAAAAATCGTTTCTTTGAATCATTTCAAAGAGTATTTCAATCTAATAGCCAAGCGGCTAAGTATAACTATCCTCTTTTCGATATTTCTAATCTCTCTTTGCTTCTGTAATATAGAAAATCCGCAATCTAAGAACAACCGAAAGAACTTTTCTGTATTTTCTTTTTTAGTAAATAATCCGATTCCTCCAAACCTAAATATCGTTACCACGCAAGTGGGGAGTATGAATCTAACTCATTCAAGTCCTAAGACAATCTCATTGGATAATGGCAAATTACTCGTTGTAGGAAACGGCGCCGAGCTTTTTGATACATTCACACTTAGCTTTTCTGTCATTCCAAATTCGACACTGAATCGCATATTTCCTACCCTTACTAAATTGCAAGATGGTAAAATTTTAGTCTTAGGAGGAAATGTCTCTACAGTAGAAATTTATGATCCTAACACAATGGCATTTTCAAATACAGGAGGCATGATCCAAGCTTTTAGATCCGCGCCAGCAACTTTACTATCAAATGGTAAAGTCTTAGTAACCGGCGGATTCCAGCCACCTTCTTCAACATTACCTAGCGCAGAAATATACGATCCGGCAACAGGACTTTTTGCAAGCACGGGTAATATGAATTATGCGAGACGGGGACATAATGCAACGCTTTTAGATGATGGAACAGTTTTAATCGTTGGTGGGTATGATAGTCAGAATAAAATTGTGTCTACTATAGAAATATACAATCCTGCTACCGGATTGTTTTCTATTATAAATAATTCTCTCTGTGAATTTTCTAGCGGCTTTAGTGGGGAAAATTCTGTTTTGCTTTCTAATAAAAATGTTTTCATAGCGGATAACGGTTATCCCGCTGGGTTGCAGATATTTGATTCATCTACAAGCAATTGTTCTTCCTTACAAGTATCTCTTCGTGGAGTTGGCAATTTTTCAATTGCTCCCTTAAAAGATGGACGAATTCTACTTGTTGGTGGCGCTACTGTAGACAAATATGTTTCCGAACTGAACATCTATAATCCAAACTCAAATACTCTTAGCTATCTTGGTAATATGAGCATTGCTAGATCTTATACTCAAAACGTTATTTTAAACGATGGCAGAGTTTTAATTACTAGAGGCTCCCCACCCCGATATGCAAAAATTGTAGAAATCTACACCCCATAAGGAAATTCTTAATGAAATACATTCTACTTTTAATTCTCACCTTCCCTCTATTCTCGCAAAGCATTGAAAATTCAAAATCTACTCCTACGGATAATACAAATAATCCAGCAAAGACAGTTGAACTAGAAAAAGAAACTTCACACTTAAACAATGATTCAAAGGATAATACAAATTTAACGCAATCTGAAATTCGAAAAAAGAGAAAATGGGAAGTTGGACTTGGTTATGGAGAGGGTAATCCAGATTTTTCTCCGACGCCTGGCATTCTAAATTTAAGTTTGGAATACAATTTAACTTCTCGATTTTCTATTGGTTATACTCATTTACATGAACGAAGTTTTTCTACTCAATTTAATTCCAATGCAAGTATCCTTGGCTCTCTAGGAATGACCGAACAAACAAATACACTTGAAGTAGGATTACTCAATTTTAGATATTACCTCTTTGAAAAATTTCCTTTGTATATCACAGGTGGATGGGGGCGTGATTGGATTCGCCGTGATAAAGAAGTAGATTATCGATACGGTTATTTTTCTCGTAACGGGCAAATTCAAAATAGCCCCTTGATTCGAGAAAGAATTTCTATTCCGAGTGAATATAGATTTTATGGATTTGGATTTCAATGGGTTTTTCAAAATGGATTTTTTATCGGTCTGGAATACAACAGAATGCTTAGTCGTTATACTAATAAAGGCAATTCAATTATTCTTGATAAAAATTACACAGCAGATGGAATCATTTCAGAAGCAATCTTTTTTAGTTCAGATTATAAAGATAAAATTGATACAGGATTTAGCAATATCAGGCTTGGTTATTCTTTCGGGTTTTAAGGTTTAAAAATATGACACCTTTTCTACGATGCTTTTTAATTCTATACATTTCTTTTTACTTCTATAATTGCAATGATAGAAATACATCCGAATGTAAAATCGCAGGAACAGGAGGTTCGCTTTCCAGATTTGCGATTAACGGGGATTATCTGTATGTTCTTTCGTATTCACAGCTTTTTATAGTCAAAATTTCGGATCCTGAAAAACCTAGTTTTGTAAAAGTTTCGCATATGGGTGCAGTGATGGAAACCACTTTTCTTTTCAAAAACTATCTCATGCTTGGATCGACTACGGGAATGTTTATCTATGATTTGACTACTCCTGAAAATCCAACCTATGTATCTGACTTCACTCATGCAAGAAGTTGCGATCCAGTAGTGGCAGAGGGTAATTACGCATACGTTACATTACGCGCTGGTTGTGGGATAAACGCAGTTAACCAGTTAGATATTTTGGACATAAGCGATATTAAAAATCCAAAACTTGTAAAAACTTATCCGATGAAAAGTCCTTTTGGATTAGGGATAGACAATCAATATCTTTTTATTTGTGACATGCAAGATGGCTTAATGATTTACGATGTTCAAAATCCTTCCAATATTTCTCTTCTAAATCGAATTCAGGATATTACACCTTATGATATTATCTTGACTAATCCAAAAGCTACCTTAACAGGAAGTGGAGGGGTATACCAATATAACTACGAGAGGATAGGTAGTATTAGCCTCCTTTCGAGAATAACTAAATAATATTTACCACCAACATCTACTTTGTAAATCCCTCGATAAAAATAAGGATGGAGTTGTCATTTTTTTTGAGCCAATGCTTCCAAAAGTAAAGCGGGTTATATGGATATCAAGATCATTATTTTGAATAAAGTCAGTTGCGTAAGTTTCATCTTTTAACGAATCAATCAGAACATCTGTATCAACAAGGATCATATTTCTCGATTACCAATTCGTTTTCTTAAATTCTGCACATACTCTAAAGTATCCGTCATATCGGTTCTATCTTTCCACATTCCCTGTAATTTTAAAAATTTTTTACCTGGAGTATTTTCTGAATTCTTTGGTTTTCGATTTTTGGCTTCATTCTTTTTTTTGGAAATTTCCAGCTTATAGGAAGACAATATATTTCCAATGTCCCGATCCGGAATAAACCCTTCTTGATACAATTTTAAATATAGAATGGCATGAACGTCACGTTCCAATTTACTTTTTGAAAATGCTTTCTTCTCAGTAATTGAATCAGGAATTTCGAATGTAAGTTTCATAGGTCTAATTTTAATATCTAAAGTAATTCAGTCAATCTTTTATTGGTTTTACCTTGATCTGCGTTTTAGCTACCACCAACATCTAGATTGTAATTCTTGTGCGAGAAAATAAGAATGCAATTGAAATCCGAATTGGTTTAGATGAACTAAATCTAAAAACAGAGGGGCAGGAAAATCAGGTGATAAAAAAGCAAGGCTAACATCAGGGTATTTATTCGTATTCGCAAATGTAGAGAGAAGTCTTGCGTTTAACGCGTCTATGCCTTCATTGAGTGCTTTCGAGTGTGCGTTTTTTATTACAGGATTTACTCTAAAATGAGTTTGTAAGATAATTTTTTTATTAGATGCTTTTAGGATATTTACGATCTCTAATACTCTTGCGTGTATTTCGTCTATCGCTTCATCGAGGGCTTCGATTTTGTTAATCTTTAATCCTTTCCATTTGTAGGCATTTCGCTGGATGTCATTTCCGCCAATCATTACAACAACTTTTTCATGAAAGTCTTCTGGTTTGTAATTTTCACTCTTTAAAAATTCTAACCAATGCTCCGTAGTAGAGCCAGCAACTCCTGCGTTTTGAATTCCTGTTTTTTCTCCACTGCAAGAAGTTTTATATTTTCCTAGATAATCTGGACTTTCCCAATCAACATCCGCGCCAAACTGAAAAATGTATTGAGTCCTACTATCTCCAATCATTGTAAATGCATCCGACTCTCGAACAACCGGTTCCCTAAATAAGAACTTGCGTTCTTGCGGATAAATAGAATTAGCCAGTAGAATTAGGAATAAAATCAGTTTCATGATTAGATAAACTATCTAGTCTTTTGTTATACCCAATTTTTCTTCAATGTCTTTTACTTTTTTTACCAGTTTGTTTAGGTTTAAAATATGTTTTACGTTCGCGCGAAATTTTTGGAATTCGATAAAGGTAAGATTCCAATCCCAACCTGCATAAATATCTTTTTTCGGAGGAGTGTTACGAAGTCCTGAACCACCAGCTATCATCGTTCCAGAAGGAAGTGTGATATGATCCGCCACTGCACAAGATCCGCTAATTTTACAAAAGTCCTCCACAACTGCACTTCCTGCAATCGCCGTTGCACCTGCGACTATTACATGTTTGCCGATCTTAACGTTATGCGCAATCTGAACATCGTTGTCGATTTTGGTTCCATCCCCAATTAGCGTGTCATCAATTCCACCTCGGTCAATCGAAGTATTGGAACCAACTCGCACATCATCTCCAATCACAACAGAGCCAACTTGGGGAATACGATGCAAAATACTTTTTACATCTACGTACCGAAATCCCTCGGCGCCTATCGTTGTATTTCCAAACGAAATAAAACGTTGTCCGATCTTTACTCCATCGAATAAAACACAATTAGGACCAACAAAAGAATCATCTCCGATACTTACATTTTTTGCAATCTTCACTCCATCAGAAATGATACAGTTTTTTCCGATTTTAGAATTTTCTCCAATGCTCACAAAATTTCCGATGTCAGTATTTTCTCCAATACTTGCAGAAGGGTGAATAACAACAAATTGCTCCCTCTTTCCAGTTGGAATTTGTTTTGGATAAAATAAATTTAAAACTTCAATTAAAGCGAGGTCTACATGATTTACCGCTAACACAGGTTGAGCGAATAACGTCTCCCAGCCATGGAGGGTTATGATTGCGGTTGCCTTGGAATTGCGTGCAGCGTTCTGATAGGATTTGTCGCTGACATAGGTGATGGAATTTGGCTTATCCTGATAAAGAGTGGTGACGGATTCGATTTGTATATTTTCAGGTTTGTCGGTATTATAAATTTTAGAATCAGGAAGCAATTTTTGCAAATCAAGTAGAGTAATCATAAACACCTCAAGTTGACAATTTCAATAAGGATAGATTTTGGCAATTACTTTAGGAAGTAACAATTTGCCACAGAGGCACAAAGACACTGAGAGATTTAAAGAAAGTCTATTTCATAATATACTGCTTATTTTAGTAATTCAGCTTTCGTTATTATTCTATTACAATATGAAAATTGAATCCAAATATTTCATTAGCTCTCTTTAATTCGAAGAATATGAATAAAAATAGCGCAATCCCAAAACTCTCTGTGTCTTTGTGCCGGCGCCGGTGGTGAATCTATCGAACCATGGCAAACCACACTGAGTAGTTACCAATTAATTCAGCAGAAATTGTGCGAATTCTCTAAGGGCTATTCCTCTGTGGGAGACTGTGTTTTTTTCTTCAGGTGAAATTTGGGAAAATCGTTTGCCGAGTTTTGGATAGATGAAAATTGGATCGTAGCCAAATCCATTNNTATTCTGTTCTATCTCTATCGTTAAATTCTGGTTTGCCGTAACGAGCAGAATATACTCCTGGTTTGCCGCCTATCGCACTCACACAAATTCCAGAATCATCAGCAATCGAAGGAAGTCCCGATATTTTATAAAGATGTTCTGATTTAAGACGTGCATTTCCTTCAAATGTATCTTCTGTTTCCTCTACTTCAAAGTTCAGACCTAATTCTTTCGGAGTGAACAAAGTAAATTGGGAAGAAAGAATTTTATTAAATTCAAAAATTTTATTTTTATTATTCGAAGCGATTGCTAGTTTTTTGAGATTCATAAATTCAATTTTTTTGTCTAAAGAAAGTTTGTCTAGGTTAAAAAAATCGTAACTACTGAGTGTTTTTTGCCACGGAGACACGGAGGCACAGAGATTTTATGCTTGGTCTCATTTCATATGTTTCAACCTAAAGAGAGCAGGTGAAGAGTTGGGAATCAATTATTACATTGTAAATAATAACCTGACATCAAACTTGAATCACTAAAATAAGCAATATACCTTTGACAAACCCTCTTGAAAGCTCTCTGTGTCTTCGTGCCTCTGTGGCAATCAATTTGTTATGCTGAGTAGTTACAATTATTCTGTTTTTTGCTTTACCCATTTAGTATAAACATTTAGCTTAGGGTAAATTCCAAACTTAGAGAGAAATCTAAATGACTACAATTCCAGAAACAGGTAAAGCAATCGAACTAATCAACTACGACGGTCTAGAAACTTCCATCCGTGTAACCCAACGAAAAATTAATCCTCTAAAAGAAAATGACGTACTAGTAAAAATTGCGGCTTCTTCCATTAACCCCTCCGACCTAATGTTCATTCGAGGACTATATGGAATCAAAAAGAAATTACCATGCGGTGGCGGATTTGAAGGAAGTGGAACCATAGTTGCTATAGGTTCTGCTGTTACCAAGGTAAAAGTAGGAGATAGAGTTGCTTGCTCGGCTCACTACATGGGCGATGGATCTTGGGCAGAGTATATGGTGACACCGGAATACAACTGTATTCCACTGATTGAAAAAGTTACACTCGAACAAGGAGCAACTTTTTTTGTAAACCCATTAACCGCTTGTGGACTGACCAATATTGCCATCAAAGAAAAACGAAATGGAATCGTACAAACAGCCGCCGCCAGTGCACTCGGTAAAATGATTCAACGTTATGCGACACGTAAAGGACTTCCAGTAATCAACATAGTCCGTAAAGACGAACAAGTAGAACTTCTAAAATCACTTGGCTCAGAACACGTTCTAAATTCTACATCTCCCGATTTTGAAAAAACATTTAATAGGCTTGTAAAAAAACTAGATATCACACTCGCAATAGATGCAGTTGCCGGCAAAACCGGAGAAGATGTATTTAGCATGATGCCATCCAATTCTAAACTTGTAGTCTACGGAGCATTATCCGAAGAGCCAATTGGAGTAAATGCAGGAGCACTTATTTTCCAAAGAAAGAAAGTGGAAGGATTTTGGCTTAGTTACTGGATTGCAGATACTCCGCCAGATGAATTCTCCGCAATCGTTACCGACGCGCAAGAGAATCTAGGGACTGATTTTAAATCGGAGATTAACAAACGTTTTTCGCTCGACGAAGGTTTTAAAGCAATAGATTTCTACAAAAACAACATGACAAGCGGCAAAGTACTATTTGTCCCTTAAACAATCAAGATTATGTAAAAACAAAAATTTTGCCACAGAGGCACTGAGGCACAGAGAAATTTAAAGAGGGTCTATTTCATTATAGAGTTTTTTTAGTAATTCAGCTTTGTTTTTTTTATTACAATATGATCATTGAATCGAAATATTTCGTTAGCTCTCTTTAATTCGACGAATAAAAATAAAAATAGCGCAATCCTAATGATCTCAGTGACTCCGTGCCTCTGTGGCATATCTTTTTTATACCATGTCAGGGTATTAAAATTCTATCTCTGCATCAGGGAAAGTATTTCGGATATCGTTTTCGATGGTGACACCTATTTCGAGTTCTTCTAATCCTAGTTTTTTGAGTTTTTTCAATTCTTCAAAACGAGCTGGGAGAATTCGAATTTTGGTGTATCCGATAAACAGAGCTTCCAAATCTTTTAGGTCACAAATTTCTTCAGGAAGCCTTTCAACTTTGGTGGAGCTTATTGAAAGCCATTTTAGTTTTTTTAAGTTTTTAATATCTGGTGACACTCGATCATAGGATGTTGCGCTTAACGATAGGCGAATCAAATTTTTCATTTCATAAATACTATCTGAAATTTTTAATTTTTCATTGTTTCCTAAATACAAATTTTCAAGACGAGGAATCTCATAAAAACTTCTAGGTAATTCGGTTAAATCATTTGAAATTAGATTCAGATATTTAAGTTTCTTTAATTTAGAAATCTGAGGTGGAATCATATTTATTCGGTTATTCATAAAACTCAAATAGACTAACTGAGACGAGTTTCCAATTCCTTGAGGTAAAAAATTCAAACGATTGTTGTTCATAGATATTTTATCCAAACGTTCCAATTTCAAAATAACAGTAGGAAACTCCGTGAATTCATTATTATCCAAATTAATTCGAACAAGTTTTTGAGCTTTCTTTATGGAGCTAGGAAGTTCCGTTAATTGGTTATTTTCCAAATGCAAAACTTCTAAATTTTCAAGTAACTCAAAATTGTTTGGCAATTCTTTTAAGTTTTGGTTACTTAGATCTAATTCACAAACGGACGTGACTTGGTCATCTTTAAATGCCTGCTTTAAGGATTCGTATTTTTTACAATGCACTTGGGCAAAAATCGAATTGGTAAAAACAAAACAAAAAAACACTAAAGTAAAAATTACAGAGTTCATATTTAAAATATACGAAATTAATTTACTAAAAGCAAGGTTTTTTTGTAACTACTGAAAAGAATATTTTGCCACAGAGGCACAAAGACACAGAGAAATTTAAAGAGATTCAATTTTACATCGTATAATAGGCTGCTTTATTAATTTAGGCTTATTGTTTGCTATTAGAATACAACAATTTATTTTACATCAACTCTCTTTAGCATAACGTATATGACTAAAACTAGCGCAAATCAAAAACCTCTGTGACTCCGTGCCTCTGTGGCAAACCAGACTGAGTAGTTACGTTTTTTTAAGCTGTCGCCGCGCTTGCGTATGTTTCACAATTCAAATTTTCAGTGTCTTCGGTTGTTTCCATTCTAAATTGTTCGGGGTTAAATGCATTCAGATAACCGACAAAATCTTCTAGACTAGGAGTAGTCACTAATTTATGACGAAGCTCGGAAACTCCAAAATAATTTTTGAGATACTTAGCAACATGTTTACGAAATAAAACAAGTCCGAGTTGTTCTCCGTAGAAATTTGTCATGAGGTCTAAGTGCCTAAATATCATAGCACGAACTTCGGGAAAGGTTAATGTCGATTTGTCGATACCTCCAAAGATCCAAGGATTACCGATAGCCGCTCTACCAATCAAAACTCCATCCACACCGGATGTTCTAATCCGTTCCTGTGCTTGCGCGTAACTTTGAATATCCCCATTTCCAAAAATAGGAACTTTGGCAAAGGACTTAATTTCAGAAATGATATTCCAATCGGCAAATCCGGTGTATGCCATAGACTTCGTTCTGCCATGAACTGAAATAGCCTGCGCCCCTGCTTCTTGTAAAACATGCACAATCTCTCGATAATTCAAACTGTCGTGATCCCAGCCGATTCGAATTTTTGCAGTGACAGGAACTTTTACAGTGCGAGTCATCGACTCGATGATTTTTCCTACATATTCAGGTTTTCTAAGAAGTCCTGCACCGGAGCCACGATGCGAAACTTTGGCGACCGAACAACCCATGTTGAGATCGATAATGTCAGGACCCAGGTCTTCGATGATACGGCAAGCCTCCGTGATAATCTCAAGGTTATTTCCAAAAATTTGAAAGGAAATAGGACGCTCCATTTCTTGAAAACGAAACAAATCGATGGATTTTTTGGAGTGATGACTGATTCCATCCGTACTGACAAACTCAGTGTAGGCAAAGCCTGAACCCATTTCGCGACAAATCTGACGATAGGGACTATCTGAAACTCCCGCCATAGGAGATAACACAATATTATTCGGAATTTCTACGTTACCAATTTTTATCATGGGATAATTACCAAGTTTAAATAGCCTTGTACTGAATCAAATAAGTATTTGTGCATTGCAGCTTAACTCTCTTTCAAAAAATTCCTTGCATTTTTCATTGTGTATTTTAGACAATTGATATGAACTCAGAGATACGAAAAGCAGATAGAATTTTTCCAAAAGACTTTGCAGATTATGCTGTCCAGCTTCATACAAGTGGTGAAAATTTCAGCGGGTATTTGGGAAACATTTCCGAAACAGGGCTTTGTGCGATTATGCCAGCCAGTTTTCAACCAGAAGTAAATGAAATGAGTGAAGGTAGTGTGCTCCACTGGCCTACAGGGGATAACATGGAAGTAGCCGGTCGTATCGCATGGAAAAGGGATTACGAGTTCCAGAAAAAACCCCACACGATGATCGGTATGGAGTTTTCAAGAACCATTACATTTCCTGAGTATCTATTAGCCCTTAGCCTCTCGGTTGGAGATGACTAAAGATTCGGATTTTCAAGCACAATAGCGATTCCTTGACCGCCTCCGATACAAAGTGAGGCTACTCCGTATTTAACTTTTCTTCTTCTCATCTCGTAAGCAAGTGTTAGAGTTACTCTAGCACCACTCGCTCCAAGCGGATGCCCGATAGCAATAGCTCCCCCGTTTACGTTTGTGATTTCTGGATTCAGACCAAGTTCTTTTTGCACAGCAAGGTATTGAGCGGCAAATGCTTCATTCACCTCAACAAGACCAATATCTTTCAAAGTCAAACCCGCAGAAGCTAATGCGCGAGGTATTGCAAGAGCAGGACCAATTCCCATCTTAGCAGGATCACAGCCACTATGACCGTAAGACTTGATAATCGCTAGAGGTTTTTTGCCTAACTTATCTGCATAAGAACGAGAAGATACTATCACTGCACCTGCACCGTCGTTAATTCCTGACGCATTACCAGCAGTAACCGTTCCGTCTTTTTTAAAAGCTGGTTTTAAAGAAGCCATTTTATCCTTAGATGCTTTTCCTCGAATGAATTCATCTTTCTCAAAAACGATTGGAGTTTTTCCTGGGAGGGTAATCGAGTGTATCTCCTCTTTTAGTGTTCCGTCAAGTGTAGCTCTCTCTGCACGCTCTTGGGAAATAGCAGCCCAGTCATCTTGTTCTTGGCGAGAGATGCTGTATTGGACAGCAAGATTTTCCGCAGTCATACCCATTGGGAGTTCAACATAAAGGTCAGTCAACCCTTGGTTCAAACTATCTTCAAATTCTGTTGGACCATACTTCACACCCCAACGAGCATTTCGCACAACGTATGGAGCTTGGCTCATAGACTCAGATCCACCGGCTAACACTACGTTTGCCTCATTTAAGTAAATTTTCTTTGCAGCAAGAATGATTGCTTCCATTCCAGATCCACAAAGTCTATTGACTGTGAGTGCAGGAGTCTCAACTTTGAGACCAGCTTTAAGACCGATATGTCGAGCCAAGTAAATCGAATCTTTTCCAGAAGGGACAACGTTTCCGAAAATACTTTCGCCAATGTCGCCCGCATTTATGCCCGCTCTTGCAATAGCAGCCTTAGCTACTTCCACACCCATTTCTGTTGCACCAAAATCTTTTAATGTTCCGCCAAAACTTCCAAATGCGCTTCGCGCGCCGTCAATGATTACCGCTTCTTCCATCTTGTTTTCCTGTGAAAATTTATTTAGTATGAATACTTACATGACATTTTTGTGCACGGGGTTGATTTAGCAAGGAAATCTTGTGGAGAAAAATGGGTGAGCTAAAGATCAGAAATATATTTCAATCCTTTATCAAGTGGGAAGGCATCTTTTAATTCAGTTTTATCAAATATCATAAAATACTTATATCGACTGCCTGCTTTAGTTTCCCACTGTTTACCAAGTTCCACTTTCATTACACTGTCAGAATTATCCCTGTCATCGCCTTTCGATTCTACAAGTAATATATTTCCTTTTTTGGTTACAACTAGGAAGTCAGGATAATGATTAATAAACCCGTTTATGCGAAATCCCTTTCGTTCTAGATTTTTTGTCCAAAATAAAACATTATCCAAATTAGCAATTTCATTGATGACTCTTTTTTCAAAGTCATTCATCTTATGTTCTTTTGGATATAACGATTTTGTAATAGAAGAATCAAACAAGTCACCTGCGATTTGCGTAACTGGGATTTTATAATTTTCTTTTACGGTAATTTTATTTGTAGCTAGGTACTGTTTAAATTGTTCTTGGACGTATTTATTTTTTAATCTTTCTATTTTCTGTTTAATTTTTGCTGTATAAATATATTCTCGATTAAAACAGTCTCTGATTTTATCAGGTGTGAAGTCTTGAAATATATGATTCAAATATTTTTCTAATTCAATGTCTTTGATAGGTCTTAGATTGCCAATATTCTTCATCATGTTTGCGGTCATTTCTCTAACTTGACTTTCTTTAGGTGCGGCTAATATCAATTCTTCGAGTTTTTGCTTTCTAAGTTTATCAACTTTTTCAAACTCAACACTGAACTTGTCTTTATTATCTTCTTTTACATCAATTTGGTATATTTCAGAATCAGTTTCATCAAAATTAATTTCTATATCACATCTACTCAGTTTGAATTCTTTCAAGAGAGTATCGTTTTCAAAGAGAATATACTCCTCATCCCCAAAAATTCCAAGACCGCCTTCTACTTTCTGAACAAATTGTGGGAGGCTAAAGTCGATTATGCGATCTTTATAGATTTCCTTACAGTAGATCAAATTTACTTGTCCTTTAATTTCTTCTGGGATATTCAGCATTGCATCTTCACTTGTTTGAGAAGAAATGATTTCTTTGTATTGGTTTGATTGTTGAATAGCTTGTTTGGTTAGATTTTCTACTGTGACAAATACATTTTCTAATTTGCGGCTAACATCAATTTCCTCCAAAGGATCATCTTGGGTTGGAAGCATTGGTTGGATGGGTTGTGTTTTTTCTTGCGGTTTATCTAATTCTGCCACTCGATAGTCCTTACTTCCAAAACCACACTTGTTCATTCCCTCTACGATTTTTCCAAGAGTATCTAGAAATTTATTGGAGGCTGTCATGACATAAGAAAGATTGAGTAATTCTTCTTTATGATTGATTGTATAAGGCTGTCGCAACACTCTTCCCAAAATTTGTTCCACATCTACTGATGAATTTTTATCTGCCAGCGATGCAAGTATATAGGCAAACGGGCAATCCCAACCTTCTTTTAATGCATTGATTGTAATAATAAATCGAACAGGACAATCTTTGGCTAATAGGTCTATGCCTTTGATTTCATTTATGTTTGCTGTTTTAATTTTGATTTGATTTTCCGGAATACCGAACTCTATTAATTTCCGCTTTGTAACTTCAAAGGTTATAGTGTCTTCATTGTTCTTAGATTGTGCTTGAAACAAAACAATAGCTCGAATGTATTTACCAGTTTCCTTTTCTTCGGCTATTGCAATGGATTCCAGATTTTTCTGTAATTGAATGGCACTGAGGATAACTTCTGTTTTGTCCTTATGATTAGAAACAATAACAGGAAGTTTCACCATATTTTCTATCTTTAGTTGACCTGCGTGTGCAATGCTAATGATATTGCTATTCTTTCTTGGAGTAGCTGTTAGGTCTAAAATAAAAGAAGGATTAAGATCACGAAGCATTTCAACACTCAATTCTGTTTCTGCATTATGACTTTCATCTACAATTACCACTGGGTTTAGTTTGCGGATAACGTTGATTAACGCAGTTTCGTCTGTATCTGGCATTTCTGCTACAGTATTATTTGCAAAACTTGCAAAGGAACCAAGTTGACCATTTTCTTGGTAGATTTTTCTATCTTCTTTTTTCTTTACTCGTAAAGTGTCGAAGCTTAGAACTATTATGCTCAAATTTCCCATCACAGACGTTGGATTAAAATTAGCACCTTGGAGTAATTTCTCTTTTGTATAGACTTCTACTCTTCCAGAAAAATGAGTATTGATTTTTTGACGATAGGGATGAGTGCTGTTAGAGAGGTTTTTGATTGCTTGCTCCAAGATGGTAACAGAGGGAACAAGCCAAATGACAGCTTTAGTTTGTGTTGGTATAGACTGAAAAATAGGTTCAAGCGCATTACAAGCAATAAACGTCTTTCCGCCAGCCGTAGGAACTTTTATACAAACATGTGCAACATTCGGTATATTGTTTTTGTATTCAATTCCTGTTTCTAAAAAGGAATCCGAAAGAGTAACTCTTTCCTTCCAAAATTCCCTAAAGGCTAATCGACTGTTAGCCGTAGATTTTAATTTTTCCAAATACGATTTGAGATCATTTATGACTGCTTGTTGGTAGGGTTTTAATTCCATTAGGTTTGCTTTCTACCTTTCGATTGAATTATGGCTTCCAATTTGTTAATTTGTTTTTCTAAGACTTGCTTTTTTGCAAAACAGAAATCTTCCAATTTACCATCTGAAGGAGTATTTATTTCAGATAACCTTTTACTTGCCTTGCTTCTTTTTAATTCCAAAAGAGGTTTTAAAGAACTCTTTCTTAAATCTACTAATTCAGAATGATTTAATCCCAATTTTTCAATTGTAGTATTAGCAGAATTATCCACTCCTTTTATTTTTCCGTCTTTAGTAAATTGAAACTTATTTTCACAAACTGGATTTAAAGGAGAAACGAAATCTTTTTCTTCCTCTGGTGAAGGCCAATTATCTTTTTTATGTGCACCATATAGAAGTTTACTTGGTCGATTTGGTTCTGGGTAACAAGCAACTAAATTTTTATAATCGACATCTTCTCCTCTTTCGCAATACTCTTGTGGTTTTAAATGCTCAATATGAAAGGTTGAATTATCTAAGCGTAATCCGGTGTAGGCGCAAAGATAGTATTGTTCTTTTAATAAGGCTTCAGATAGAGATTGAATTGCAGTTTTATCTTGACGCAATAAATCATAGTTAAAATTTATATCGTGTTTGTTTTTCTGAATCCACTCAGTTAATAATCGAGGCGGATGTTGTTTTTGGATATATCTCATTCTGGATTCTCCAAATTTGATAGAATGGTATCTAAACTAGTAATCTCATCATCCAAAACAATTTTTCTTAGTTCATCTAACTTATTTCTTGCTTTAGAAATATCTTCTAAATTATCACTATCAATCAGTTTTTCAATTTCATTTATTTTCTCTTGAATTTCCTTTGGTCTGGACTCATCACCCATGATATGTTTTAAAATCCAGTTAGAATTGAGACCATACGAATTATTTCTTTTGGATACTTCTATTTTGCCGCTATTATTTGTTAGCAAGATAAGTGAGTCAGAAGGAGCAGAGCTAATCACTTGTGGCGAATGTGTAGTTGCAAAGAATTGAATCTTAGGAAAAGTTCGAGTTAAATCACCAATGATTTTTCTTTGCCATTTAGGATGTAGGTGTAAATCTAATTCATCAATCAAAACAATTCCATCTGTTTCTTCTAAAACTTTTTCTCCTAGATGAGGATTAAGTTGAATCATCTTTCTGGCAATGTCTCCGATTAACAAGAGAATATTTTTTTGTCCATCGCTTAGGTTGGAGAATAAAAGATAATCATCATTAAACCCTACTATGATTTCTTTATTTTTAGGAGAGAAATTAATGTAGGTTGCTCCCTCAATGCAATCTATGATTGCTTGTTTAACTTTTGTAAAAATCAGGTTCTCTTTCTTGGATTCAAATTCTGTCCAAGATTCCTTAGCGAACCAGTCAACAAATGCTTTAGTTGGAATGCCTGATTCCATTGAAGTGCTATAAACAGCAAGACCGCTATCATCAGGACTCATTGTTCTACTCCCATCCATCAAACGAGAGCCATCCATTCTGTAAATATAATCTCTTTTTTCCATTTTATGCCTGATAATATCATAGTAAGCTATGAGCGGCATAATAACCCTTGGAATTTCTCCGAATCTTATCGATCTATTAATTATCTCTGTTAAATCAGTAATCTTTTTTGGTTGATGAAATGAAATACTTGTTGTGCTATTTAACTCTTCTTGTCTTTGAATATCGCATCCCAAAGCCTCACCCATAAAAATAATTTCAGAATCGAGTTTAACAGGGAGTATCCTTTCTATACGAATTTCTTCTCCGAATCGCTGACCCTTAACTCTAATCAAATCATTTTTAATAAGGAAGGTAGTATCCATTTTAGTAATACAGAAAAGAAATGATTTCGCAAAATGCTTTATAGCCTCTAATAAGCTTGTTTTACCAGAAGCATTTTCTCCAATAATTAAATTAAATTTTGGATGAAAAACAAAACTTTGATCTTCGAAACATTTAAAATTTGTCAGATGTAATTTATCAATTTTCATAAAGATTTTAAAAAGTCTTTTGCACTTCTTAATTTAATTTTGCCTTTTTTAAAAGAGTTAATTTGATCTACTGAATCTTTTAAGTCTTTTAGAAGCTCTGCTTTTTGAGGTGTAATCGTAATAGTTTTTACGAATGAAAAATTTTGTAAAACTTCAATGATAAAATCAGCTTTTTTATCTGGCACATCAATTAATACTTTCATACTCTCAATTTAAACAATAAGCAATTTTATTTCAAGCCTTTATTTCTCTACTTTTCATAGCAGTTTTACTCAACTCTTGAACATTATCAAATTTCGGCAAATTTTTCCGCCACTCGGTATAATCGAAATTATCTGCTCTTATCAACATAACGAACCTTTCTACTTCTTCCTTACTCATATATTGTAAAAGAATTTTCATTCCCTCTTCGATTATATCAGAATCAGTTTTCATCTTGCTTCTATGTATTTCTTTTTTTTACAAATTCCCACAGTGCAATAATTGATACCGTAAGATTAATTACAAATAATAAGGTATCAATATACGTTTCAAATTGAGAAGAGGTTCTTAAAAGAGCAATGAGTAAAGAAACGTAAACAGCCCCAATTAAAATTAGAATTCTAGGATTCATTTATGAGAGTCTACCCTGATTTCGTGAGAAATAAATTTTGAAATTCCAATTGCAATTAGATAAATACTAATCGCAAAACCCCAAACAAAGAGAAAAATTGTGAACATACTCATATTCTCACCTCTATCAATATTAAAATTCTTCTATTTCCAAAAGTCAAATCTTTTCCAATAGAACAATTACCCTTCGACAGGCTCAGGGTGACACTTTTTACACACTTACTTGTGTTTAAAAACTCTTCAAGCTCTTCAATTCAAAATTCTTAATTCAACACTCATAATTCTCTTCATATCCTCGGAATCTCTCTTGGTATTTTCTTGAATGTAATTCGTTTGCTTTGTAAGAAGTCTGTAGTCAAAAGACAATTATCCGCATAGATGATATACTCGTCCGCTTTGGTCTTAATTGTTTTTAAAAAAGCATAATCCAACTCAGTGTCTTCTTTCGGATTATAGAAAAAATAATACGCAACACCAGAATTCACTCCGAGCAAATACTTATTATCCTTCTTATCAGTTGCGGGTAATCGTTGTTTGGTTTCCATGAAGTAAATATACTCTCGTATTTTCTCAACTGGAAGTTTAGGATTGAGATTATTTTCTACAAATAGTGGGTCACCTAGTTCATAGTAGTCAAACGTGGGAATTTGTGTAGACGCATTGCCATGCGTCTCTACGGGATACATTGCCTTAATCACTCGTTTGACTCTCTCGGCTGTGATTGTCTCTGCATACTCTTCCATTTCAATCAGGATAAACTTACGATTACCCCCATCTTCGCGGTTAAGGTTCAAAACTGCGTGGGCGGTTGTGCCAGAGCCTGCGAAGGAGTCGAGGATAATGTCATCTGGAGAACTAATTGCGCGTAGGACTTCGGTAATTAACTCAATAGGTTTTGGATAATTAAATTGCTTCTTTTCAAAAATATCATTAATTAAAGTAGTGCCTTTCACAGAATAAAATGATTTTTCAAGCCAAAGAGTAGGAATTTCACTACCGACAGTTTTATTCTCACCAAAAGATAATGTAGGTAAATTTTCTTCTTTACCAATAACTTCTAAAAGACCTGATTCGATTTTTTTTATGACTCCTTCAGGCAGATATTGAATGCTGAATTGATTCTTACTATCTTTTGATCGATTAGGGCTAATCTTTATATACCCCTTCTCCCAATCATTTAAAAGTCTTGCTGAAATCAAGCGCCAAACACAATCTTTTCCCTTACTGGTAATTGGCCAAACTGCTACAGTCCCTGCCGGTGCTTCCTCAAAATTAAATTGGAAATCTTCTAATTTTCCTGTAAATTTCTTATTCTTCACTCTTTCTTGTAGTGATTCTCCAATTCCAGCAATAGAGCCATCCTTTACATTTACATAGATAGGATATGTTTGATTTGGTCTCTGAGTCTTGTCAAAAGTTGAAAGAGTAAGTCCTTCCCATGGGGTTCTAGAAATTCCACCTGAAAATAATAAAGGATTGGGTTCAAATTCATTTGGAACTATAAAAACTAAATATTCATGTTGATAATTAAAACCTCCAGCAGGTTTGCCACCAGAGGTTTGAACTGTAACGCATACTATCTGTTTGTCGGAAAACAATTCTTTACAAATTAGCATTAGATTGGTTACTTCTTGATAGCCTATACTAATAACAAGTGAGCCATTTTCCGCTAAAAGTTGACGCAATAATTG
The DNA here is from genome assembly GCA_002333425.1 of Leptospiraceae bacterium UBA2033. GTDB lineage: Bacteria > Spirochaetota > Leptospiria > Leptospirales > Leptospiraceae > UBA2033. The sequence goes on along the minus strand of DDBL01000099.1, from coordinate 221 downwards.
CAAACGTGGATACATCATACAAAGCCATTTATCGTGACGACTGAGGTCTTCGCCTTCTTTGCCGACGACTTGGGCGAGCCATTTTTTGATCTTGGGATCATTTACATTATCATTGTAAATCCAGTTTTCATTTCCAGTGTTGTACGGTGGGTCGATGCAGATACACTTGATTCGCCCCTCATACTCAGGAAGAAGGCTTTTGAGTGCTTCTAGATTGTCGC
>DDBL01000216.1 GCA_002333425.1 Leptospiraceae bacterium UBA2033 | reverse complement strand
GAACTAAACTTTTTTCGGAAGCCTGTTTTGCTAAAGACACAGAGCGAGAAATATCTTCGTAAGAAGAGTTTGTGCAAGAACCAATAAGTCCAACTTCAATCTTAGTAGGCCAACCATTTGCGAGAGCCGCTTCTTTCATTTTAGAAATAGGAGTCGCCAAATCAGGAGTAAACGGTCCGTTCAAATGCGGCTCAAGCTCAGAGAGGTTAATCTCGATTAGTTGGTCAAAGTATTTTGCTGGATCAGCATAAACTTCTGGGTCTGCGGTTAAGTGTTGTTTAACTCCGTCAGCAAGAGCCGCAACGTCAGCACGACCAGTAGATTTTAAATAACGAGCCATAGAGTCATCATAACCGAAAGTAGAAGTAGTTGCCCCAATTTCGGCACCCATGTTCGCAATCGTTCCTTTTCCAGTGCAAGACATTGCAATAGCACCTTCGCCAAAGTATTCTACAATCGCTCCAGTTCCACCTTTCACTGTCAGAATTCCGGCAACTTTTAAGATTACATCTTTAGGAGAAGTCCAACCATTTAACTTACCAGTGAGCTTAACACCGATTAGCTTCGGAAATTTTAATTCCCATGCAAGACCACTCATCACGTCACATGCATCTGCTCCACCCACTCCGATTGCGATCATTCCAAGTCCACCTGCGTTTACGGTGTGTGAGTCGGTTCCGATCATCATTCCACCAGGGAATGCATAATTTTCTAAAACTACTTGGTGGATAATTCCAGCACCTGGTTTCCAGAATCCAATTCCATATTTATTGGAAACTGATTTTAAGAAGTCATAGACCTCGCGGTTTTTTTCGTTTGCAATCGACAAGTCAGCGTCAGAGCCAACTTTTGCTTCGATCAAATGATCGCAATGAACAGTAGAAGGAACTGCTACCTTCTTACGTCCTGCTTGCATGAATTGCAATAAAGCCATTTGGGCAGTCGCGTCTTGCATCGCCACACGATCAGGGGCAAAATCCACATACGATTTTCCACGCTCAAATGCAGTCTTTGCGTCGCCGTCCCAGAGGTGGGAGTAGAGAATTTTTTCGGAAAGAGTGAGAGGTCTGCCGACTACCTTACGAGCCGCCTCAATGCGAGCACCCATTTTGGAGTATAAATTTTTTATCATTTCTATATCAAATGCCATGTTACCGTTCCTAAGTAATATATTGTGAGTCGTTGTAAAAAGAATTGAGAACCATGTTTCTCCCGCGCGGGCAGCGCGGGGGAAACATCATCTCTGCTTCTCGTTTTCAACAACTCGATTCGTTATAGTCGAATCTTTTCGCATGTATGAGTTTCTACAATAATTATTTCGGAATTTTTCAGAATTTCAGTGAGAGCCCTTACTTTTCCCGATCCTAAATAAAAGGGATGCAAGGAAATTGGATTCGGTCATTGTTTATTTAAGTAAACATATCATTTATGAATTTTTTGATTCTCAGAACATTGAAATTCTTCTTAAAAGATTCATGAGTAGTGTTTAAAAAATCACTTTTCATTAATATGGTTTCAATATCTTCACCTGAACATCTTAGCTGACCCGCAACTCCAATTTTCGCTTTCTTAGGATAATACTTAAAGGTAGTTCCATTAGAAAAACTCTCGTTTGTGGAAACAAAAGAATCTGCATGTAGGTATAAATTTTTAAAATCACCTTTTTGTATTATAGAAATAACCACATCTTCTAAATCCCCCGTTTCATCTCCTTCACCTTTTGTAAAAATAAATAATCCGACATTTCTTCCTTGGAGATTTAAAGGCTCGTATACCTTTAAATCTGGGTCTATTCCTTTAAAATACTGATTATAAACATTCTTTATAGATTGTAGTCTGTTAGATATACCATCATTATCCGCGTCCATAAAGAATGAAAAATGAACTGGAGTTGTAAAATCAATTTCTTTCGGATTCAAATATTTTTCAGCGTCAAAAATTACTTGTATAGTATCAATTATTTCTTGCTTAGTGACATTCGCCCTAATGATTGCTTCTTCTAATTTACTTATTGTGGTTTTTTCAATAATTTTTTCAATTAATTCATCGATCGTCCTATATTCAATACTTGTTATTTCCTCTGAAAAAAAATCATTTCTAATACCCTTATTTCGTAATTTTTCTACTGAACTGGCTAATACTAAGTTACCGCCAATATTAATAATCCTACTTATCCCATCAAGCCGATACAATGCAACAATAGTTCGCTCATTCTCAAATATCCATGGAAATGGGAAAATAAATCTATCATCAGCAATTTGTCCTAAAGTCAATTCCTGTGTATTTAATGATTCTATTTTTTTTAAGATATAAGAAAAACACAATGGCAAATGATTCATAGGTTTCCCAAAATATTTGTAACCCATGCTTTTTAAAACTAAGGATAAAAAAGCAGAATCGTGTTTGCCTTCGCAGAAGATGACAAGTATAGATTTTTTACTCATTTACTTTCGCCTCTCAAATCAAATCCAAAATTCGAAATATATTTTTTTAAATCCGAACCCGAAACTCTTCTAGCTTGTAAATTATCAGAATCATCCGAATAGGTATGATAGCCCACAATGTCATTTGTCTTATAATTATTGTTTATAAAGGAATTAATACATTCATCACTATGCGATGAGATAAATAATTGAACATTGAATTTCTCTGCTAGTTTATGCAGAAATAATGAATACTTACTCATCAAGCCATAATGAATTCCATTTTCTACTTCATCAATTAACACAACTCCGTCTTTAGCATACGCAAAGAGTAAAGTAGACAGAAAGACGTATTGAAGTCCGGAGCCAAACATTGTTATGTCTCTTGTTTCCTTTGTAATCACTTCGTTTCCATTTTTATCCGTTGTCCTAACTAGAATGATTGAATTAAATCTTTCTGTTTCGGGATCGTATGCTATATTTAAAATATCTGGATCAATATTATTCTTTATGAATTCAATTATTTCATCAAGAGAAGGTAGGGATTTTGAATAATACTTGTAAGTCTCTTCTTTTATATTAAAGACAAATGGATTTGTATAAGCAAAGTTACAAAGCCCATAGACTTGGTCATATTTTATATTTGTATCTCTGGGGCTAAATAGTTGTATCCGCGATAATAATTCACGAGTTTTATTGAATAATCCTGTTAGGGTGATCGTAGAAAGATATCTAGTTTTATCTAAATCAGTATCTGTATCTTTGGAGTTTTCAATCGAGAGACTAATATCCTGTTGGTTATAAACCCCATTTATTTTTAAATTCTTTGCATAATAATTAATCCAAGAAGATTCAGGAAAATTAAAATACCTTCCTCTCTTCTTTAACAAATCAATATACTGAAACGGGTCATTCAAGTTACAGAGCAAAAATATTCCTTCTAGGATTGTTGATTTTCCTTTGTTATTCTTCCCTGCAATAATATTAATGCGTTTCGGATTTTCTAATTTTACATTTTTAAGAACTTTATAATCTTCAAAATAAATCTCAGTAAAAGAACTTGCAGGAAATACATTTAGTATCACACGATTTTTTTCTTCTGTATTAATCGAACTTGATGTAGCATGATTGATTCGCTTTGCAAACTTCTCAATTTCATTTGCTATAAATAAATCATCTTTCTCTAAAAATGTTGAGAACTCATCTACGCTTTTTATAAAAGTAAACGCCTTTCGTAAATTTGCTTTCGCATTTTCTCGTGCTTGAATACCAGAACTACCGACCGCCCAATTCAAATCTCCATTCGTCTCCAATATCTCTAATGCATTTTTATCATTTATTATTTTGGCAAGTAGGTTCACATCGCCTTCATTTCTAATAATAGTTTCTTTATAACCTTTTTCTTTACAAGCAGTGGGGGATATCCATGAAAATAATTTTTCTAAGTTTGTATCATTTTTATTTATAATGCTACAATCACCATCTTCAACAAATTCCAACTTCAGCCAATTACGTATTTCCGGTCTAGTCACAACAGTCCTGAATACTGTATAAGTAATTTCTCTATCATCAATGCCAATATCATTTTTCTTATACATTTGCATCAAAGCATAAGTTTTAAGCGACCTTCTGATTTCCGTCTTCGAAAATCCGCCTAAAGTTAAAGACAACTCTTCTTGCGAATAACCATGCTCATTGATTGATTTGTATAAAAATTCTGCCTGATTTTTAGAAGGCCACTTTTTTTTTCCAGAGATGTGGTCTAATCCAGCAATAATTAAGTGATTTTTAGTTTCTTCGGTAGAGTAAATTGTGATAGGAACATTTTCAAAAATATCTTCCGATAGATTATTTAATTCAAATTCCTTTTTTTTAAATAGCTGATGAATATATTTTAGAGTGGCTACTCTTCTATTGCCCTCCATCACAATATATTTACCATCGGAATTCTTTTTTGCATGGATTTGATTTACATTTAAAAAACCGTTAGTTTGAAAACTTTGAATCAAATCTTTAATATCGCTAGCTTTGTTTCCACCAAGCAGAATATTCATAATTTTATTTTGGCTAACCTCTGTTAACCCGGTTTCTGGTTTAATATCTGCTTCTTTAATTTTATCTATAATACGAAAATTTTCCGGATCTAAATAAAGATTTTTTAGCGCAACAGTTGTTTTTTCTATCATTTGTTTCCCCAAAATCTATCCTTTTATGTATAATGCAATTTTTCAGCTAGTTTTCTACTATATCCTAAATTCGGCAATTTAAGATCAACAGAGTCAACCATATCTCCGGATTATCTATATCGCTCATAAATAACTTCCCCTTGGTTGTAGATAACTCGAAAAACGGAATATTGTTTGTTCTTTGCCAAATCAAAATTTTCAGGAGAGGTTACTATTAAGTCTACCGCTTCCTTTGTATCGTGCAAATCAATGTATATTTTTTTTTCTAATGTATTCAGTTCGATGTTGGATTCTTTGATTACACAAATATCATAATCGCTATTATTGTGATAGTTACCAGTAGACCTTGAACCAAATAAAATAATTTTAAAAGGATCAGAATTTTTGATTAGGATTTTTTTTATTTCTTCTAACTTGAAATCCTGAATTGTATCTAAATATTCCATAGTATCAATCTTCTATATAGAATTTATAATTCAAGAATAAAAATTAATTTCTATCCCCTACCCTATTTTAAAACAACTCCAGCAACTTCCTAAACCCGTCCCGCTCTGCCATCTCACGGCAATCTCTTCCTAGATAATCCTTTGCGTTTTTGTCGGCACCATTTTTTAATAATACTTGAACTGTCCGAATTCGGGCTTCTTCTGTAATGTCAGGATACAAGAAAGACTTTTCACAAATCCGCGTCAAAACAGGATTACCCACATGGTCTACTTTTTTTAAGTCTGCTTTTAGAGACAAAAGAGTTTCGACTAACTCGTGTTCGCCTCGCTCTACTGCATTCATAAGAGGGGTTGCTTGAAAATTATCAATCCCATCTATATCGACCAGATTTTGTTCTACTAACATTCGAATTACTTTGCTTTTATCTGATATATTGGCATTACCCGTAACAATAGAATGAAGAACTGTAGTGCCCATATAGTCATCCTTCACCGAAAAATTCGCTTTTTTATGAATTAGAATTTTAAATACTTTCGGGTTACAAAGATAAGCCGCTAAAAATACATTCGGTGATTTCGGGTCTCCATTTACATCTTGCAAATATTCTGAAATTATTTGAGCAATTTCAGGAGAATTACGACGAATGGATTCGGAGAAAATTCTAGCTAAATCTTTTTGAGAAAGTTTTTTTAGATTTTCTTTATTTTGAAATTCGGTAAGATCATTCTCAACTAACGCTTCATACAAATTACTATAATTTTCTTCTGCTTTGAAAAATAGATACGGTGGGATAGCAGAAATTAAAATAGAAAATACCATATATAAAGTGAGACTATACCATTTTTTGGTAAACTTAACGACATAATGATTGTTACCCGCAAGTTCTCCCCACATCAAAAGAGTAATCGCAAAACAAATCAGCATAATAGACGCATCCAACTCCGCAGGCGCCTCTGTCCCTTCTATAGCTAAATGCCAATCGAATAAATAATTCAGTAATCCACAAAACCCAGTCACAAAAACTGCGAAAGACAGAATACGAAAAAAAAATTGAAAGAATAGAATCACAGGCTAATACCTATAATCTCTTATCAATGATTTGAAAAGGAATTGTAACATCTTCTCTGAATTCTTCTGCGACTTCTTCCATATCAGGATTTTTAGGATCATAATACCAATGAATCGAAATATCTTTTCCTTTGTTATAGGATTTTTCTAACATTTCTAAGATTTGGCTTATTTTAGCAGAAGAGGCAGTATTAAAATAAGTAATATAAAACGAAACGATACATTTAAAATGAAGACTACCAAGATACATCTTTAACCACTCTAAAATTGGATAAAAAAACTTATCTACATTTTCAGGATAAATTTCGCCAGTGATAGAAAGAGTATGCAGTTTGGCATCAAAATCAATTCGAGGAGTTGTATTTGTTTTTTCGATCTTTAGATTTTCCATCTATTAAAAGTATGGCTAACAGTGAATTTGTGCAAGTAGAAAAGTTATTTAGAGGAGTCTTTTTACAAGAAAATAACGGGTGTAGGTCTCAGGAAAATTTTCGATTTTTCCAAATACTTCAAATCCTAACTTTTCATAAAACTTTGGAGCTTGAAAACTAAATGTATCTAAATAAATAAGTGTGCAACTTGATTCACGAGCTAGTTCTTCCGCTTTTTTCAGAAGAGAACTGCCAACTCCCATTTGCCGCAAAGACTCATCCACCCAAAGAAGTTGAACATGCATTCCTTTGTAATATACTTGACCAAGTAATCCACCTTGGATTTGGTCATCTTCCTTTGCTAAAATTCCAAAAATCAATTTTTCTTCCAGATCTGGATTAGAAAGTTTTGCAAGACCGTGCTCTCGAAGTTTACTCCAAAGAAATTCTATGTCTTTTATTTCAGGTGACTTTGTAATTGAGATTTCCATTCTATATTCCCTTCCTAATCTAAGAAATACACTGAGATTTTAGATTTAGCCATGATCATAATCACAAGAAATGAGTTAAACGAAACGCATTTATCTGTGACTCAGTGCCTCTGTCGCATATCTTTCTAGACTACTCTTAAATTAAAAACAAATTTTTGTTTTCGATAAAAGTCTTTGTATGTTTCTGTTTTATAATGAAGAAATCTTTAAAATCCAAAATGGAGCGAATAGAAAAAGAAAAAATCCAAGAGATAATTTCAAATCTCGCAAATGAAAAAGAAGTTCCCGATTCTGTTTTCGATGCAAGGATTTACTCAGAAGAAATGCAAGAGCTCTCTCAAACGCATTGGTCTCCAATCAAAGTGACTCTCGAAGCAGTTAAATTGATACAACCAACACAAAGAACTCGAATTCTAGACGTAGGATCTGGTTGCGGCAAATTTTGTTTAGTCGCAGGATTATCTAGTTTAGGAAATTACTTTGGAATAGAAATTCGTCCTAACCTACATGAAATTGCAAACCAAAAAAAAGAAAGGTTAAGTGCGGATAATGTAGAATTTCTGCTGGGAGATATGGCTAATCTCAATTGGTCGAACTTCGATGCATTCTATCTCTACAATCCTTTCTTTGAAAATATAGCAAGTGCAAATCATATCGACCATTCCATTCCACTTGCAACAGAACACTTTGTTCGATATACCGCAACCGTGACAGCAAAATTACGAAAATGCAAAGTAGGAACAAAAGTTGTCACTTACCACGGATTTGGTGGCGACATGCCAAACGACTATTTCTGCGAAGCCAGCAAAAAAGCCGGCTCCGGAGAAGTAAATCTTTGGGTTAAGAGATAGATTTGCCACAGAGGCACGGAGACACTGAGGAATTTTGGGATTGTGCTATTTTTATTCATATTCGTCGAACTAAAGAGAGCTATTGAAATATTTGGATTCAATTATCATGTCGTAATGGGATGATAGCCAAGGGTAAATTACAAAAATAAACAATATGCCCGCTCTTTAAACCCCTCTGTGTCTCCGTGCCTCTGTGGCAATAAATCTTTTAGATTAGAGTTTTTCGAGTGCCTTAGAGTAGTCTGGTTCTTGGGTGATTTCTGGGACTTGTTCGGTATATACTACTTTGCCGCTCTCATCTAAAATTACAACCGCACGGGAAAATACTCCAGCGAGTGGTCCATCTGTGATTCGAACCCCGTAGTTTTCGCCAAATTCTCTTTTACGAAGTTCGGATACGGGGATAACATCTTTTAGCCCCTCAGCTCCACAAAATCTACCAAGTGCAAAAGGCATATCTGTCGATACACAAAGAACTACTGTGTTTGCAAATTTACTTGCTTCGGCATTGAACTTTCTTACTGAGCTTGCACAAACCGCAGTATCAACGCTTGGGAAAATATTGAGGACAACTTTTTTTCCCGCAAAATCCTTGTTAGTCACATCACTTAAATCTGTTTTCGTAAGTGTAAATGTCGGAGCAGTCTCCCCTACTTTCGGAAGATTTCCCACTGTATGAATTGTATTACCTTTTAATTTTATTTCTGCCATTTTTTGATTCCTTTAATTTAAAGAGATTTAGATTCCTGTGAATTGACAATCATTTTTTATTTGTTCAAGGTTGTGCGATGGTATTGGGGCACCTCGATACAATTTTCGCGGCTTCCTACTTTCAATCTGCCTCTGGCAGGTTCATAAACTATGTTCACAAAAATCACTCTGCGACCGGACTATTAAGCATTGTTTCACTTTTACTAATTTTTGTATGAAGTAGCCCCTACTCCACAATCCTAAATTTCTTATGAACAATGGACTGCGGCAAAGCATCGTAATGCCACCACTCGTTTGGTCTTTGGATAAAGCCAGATTGAGTCATAATAGAGCGTAGAATTTTTCGATTTTCAATTTGAACTTGTGTCAATTTACTTTCCTTAAAAAATTTTTCCTCTTTTGTAGGTTCAGCGAGTGGAGTAAAATCATCGAATGCTGTTCCCATATCTACTTCGTTGTCAAATTCATTCAGGAGAGACAAGTCGAGCGCAAATCCAAAATTATGAATTGATCCCTTATCTGGATTTGCTACATACGGTTCTTGTGAAGTCCCCTTTACTTTTTTCCAAAGCTTGTATTGAATAGAACGAGGACGAAGACAGTCATACAATAGAAATTTCCAATTTGATTTTGTTTCTTTTAATTTTGTTATCGCTTTTTCAAATTTTGAGAATGCTTCTCTGTGTAGATAACAATAAGTAAACTCTCCATACAGATTTTCTCGCATAAAATTATCTGTGCTTGCGTATTTCAAAAGAATTTTCACTTCTTTTGATTCTTCTAGCCGAACAAATTCCTTTCGATTCCGCAAGCCCTCCCCTACTCCAGTTTGTGGAAACAGATTACCACCCGCCAAGGCTATTAAGACGATAGACACCGATAACAAAACGATGGCATTTTGATTATATATAGTCCTTTTCGTTTCATAACGTGCGTCGTTTAATCCCATATTATTCAACTCCCTAATAAAAGTCATCGCATCTTTTATCGGTGATCTCGGTGTCCATCGGTGGTATTCTTCAAATTTACGACATGCCGTTTCCGAATGTTTTGTAATCGGGAATTCCCGAATTGCGAACTTGTGCCAGTGCACTCGAATACGAATATAAAAGTTGCAGTGCGTAGGGAATTCTTTTTCGTAAATACATATCTTCGTCGAGTGGATTTTCTGGACTCTCATTTAACACTTGTTTGACGTTACGAACTATAATATGCTCTGGGATGTAACAAATTTGCGTATTCTTATATCCACTTGCGCGGAGTTCAAAAATAGGAAATGCTCCTCCCCGAGCTGCGGAAACTGTTACCAGCAAACCAGGCTTATGCGCTAACTCTTGTTTAGAACAGAGTAAAAAAAAGTTCTTTATCGCTGGAGAAGCCATCCCTCCATACTCAGGGGAAACTATTACGACTGCATCACAAGATTTAATTTCTTCTGAATATGGTGTCCAAAGTTTTTTCCAATCTTCATCTCCATCCCAAATCACTTCTTCCCATAATGGAATTTTTGCTGTTCCTAAATTTAGTATATATGTTTCATGATTGTCTTTTTGGATTAATTTTTCTAGAAAATTACTGACTTTTAGCGACCCTGAATCTTTTCTATGACTTCCGCAGATGATTGCTATTTTCAAAGTTTAGAACCTCACTTTCTTGGAAGTTTTTCAAAGTCTATTTCTTTGGAAAGAGTTTTTTATATTCGAGCGCCACGGATCGAACGGTTACGAGCATCTTTCCGCTCGTATGAGTGAGAGCCGGGTGGGACTGCCTTAAAACTTTCCCGCCAGTCCCAGGCGCCCAACAAAGTCATCTACTTCATCGTTTCCTTTTTTGTGTTACTGTTTTTATCTTCGTTTTGGACTTTCTTCTGATACTCATCCCGTCCTGCGCTTCCAATTTACTAAGTGTATGTACGTTTAATCTTGGATTCGTATGTTCTTTTTGGATACTCTCTGTTATCCGTTCTTCTATAACTTCTTCATACTCCATTTCTATTGGAAATATTTCCACATAACTCAAATGATTCGCTATATGTATCGAATGAAATTTTTCCCATGTCGGTTTGTCCATCACATCATACAAGGGATGTATCGCAAACTCTCTGTTATACTTTCGAAACGCATATATCACTCT
>DDBL01000101.1 GCA_002333425.1 Leptospiraceae bacterium UBA2033 | reverse complement strand
AATTTTGCAACAACTCTAATTTTTATTCCAATGGAAATAATTTTTACGAAAATACATTTATTACATCCGTAGGGGATAACCCTATTATCCAATATTCCGGATTGCCAAAGGGTGGTAGTATTGGATTCGAAATGAAAAAGGAGACTCGTACCAATGCAAATATGGAAAAATCTTTAAAAGGAGAATTTTATATCAGTTCTGCTTTCCTATCTCCCATATCTAAAGAAGCTATTATCCTGTTAACCGCTCCTATTTTAGATCAAGGAAAAGTAATTGGAGTTCTTGGATTTCCCATTATGGTTTTCAAATTTACAAAACAATTTTTAAATAAAGTTTCTATCGGGAAAACAGGGTATTCCTTTCTATTGGATAAAGATGCAAAGATCATAAACCACCCTGATTCAAAAGTATTGTTAGCTGATTTCAAAACATTGCCGTTCGGAGAAAAAATACTACAATCAGAAAAAGACCAACCTACATTTTATAATTACAACAACACAAATAAAATTTTAACCAAAGAAATTGCATCCAATTCGGTTGGTATCATTTCCCTAGCCACCATCAATCTAAGTGATATAGAATTACCCGCATTCAAAACATCTCTTTTTATGGTAGCTTTAATCGTATTTGGAGCAGTGTTTTCAGGCTTTTTAGTGTATGTTATTTTTGCAAAAAAATTGCAATACCTAGTTAAAAATTCAGAAATAGTAGAAGCTATGTCCAAAGGTAACATTACTCAAAAAACTAGTACTCCTACTTTTGATGAGATTGGACTAATCTCTATTAGCCTCAATTCGTTCATTGATAAACTAAGATCTATTGTTGACAATAACCAAAAAGTTTCTAATGAAATGGCAAACTCAGCGACTAATCTGAGTAAGTCGATCAGTAGCATTTCAGAAAATAGCCAGTCGGAAGCTTCCACAGCAGAACAAATATCCGCTGCAATTGAAGAAATTACCTCGAGTGCAGAAAATGTTTCTGAAAAAACTATAAGCCAAACCAATACAGTCAGTCATTTAATCAGTAAAATGAATGAGCTTTCCAATATTATTCAAAGTATGAATGTAAAAGTGGGAAATGCTTCTAATAAGATTACTGCAATCACAAAAGAAGCAGACCTCGGAAAAGTTTCTTTAAACAATATGAATCAAAGTATTCAAAATATTAGCAATAGCTCCAAACAAATTACAAGTGTTATGGAAATTATAAATGGAATTTCTAGACAAATCAACTTACTTGCTCTAAACGCCGCCATCGAAGCCGCAAGAGCTGGAGAAGCTGGAAAAGGTTTCGCAGTAGTAGCCGATGAAGTAGCAAAACTTGCGGCTAAAACAAGTAACAGTATTAGTAACATTAATTCCATCATAAAACAAAATGAAGAAGAAATTTTAAAAGGAAACTCGATCATTCATAACACAGTGCAACTCATAGGACGAATCATAGAAGCAATTAACACAATTGATACAACAATTCGNNCAAATGGCTATGCAAGAACAAAAAATTGCGTTAAGCGAAATAGCAAATGCAATTTACAATATGAGTAACCTCATCCAGTCAAACGTATCCAGTATGGGGGATCTAAATTCTGATTCAGAGACTATTGCTAGTATGGCGCATAATCTAAAAGAACAGATTGATTATTTCAAAATTTGAAATAATAATATTTAGTTGACTAATTATTAGCATCCTAAATAATAAGACTCAAATACGAGGAATAGGAATTTAATATGCAAACTACAACAGAATTTGTTCATACAAAATTAACTAGATTTATACATGGCATATCGGCGATTTTAATTTTTGGATTGTTCGGAATTGGAACAGCAATGGTTCAACTAGACGATGAAAATACAAAGACAATTCTATATCGAGCACATACATTTAGTGGATTGTTACTTGTAATATTGACTTTTATCAGAATTTATAGACGAATAAAAAGTTCGCATCCAACACCGGATGGAATCGAAGGTGCGCATAAGATGTTATATACCGCTACACATTGGCTGATTTATATTACAGTTTTACTGATTGGAATGAGTGGGGCAAGCACTATGATTTTAAACAATGTAAATTTTATCAATATCAATCCTGCTGTTTTGAATAGAGAATTGTTATCTGTAAACATTCATGAAATTGTTTCTAAATTGATATTACTTCTAATATTCATTCATGTAACAGGTGTTATCCTCTATCAATTTACGAAGGGAGATATATTGGCAAGAATGGCAATCAATGCTCCCTTTGGAAAAGACAAATAGGACTAATTCTTAGAAAATCCTTTCTGAATCAAACGAAGAATGATCGCCCAAAGTGTTGAACGAAAAGCCATTGCAAGTACACTTTTCTGAGCGACCATTCCATTGGAGAAATAGGTAAAAAGTAAAAACGAAAAGACAAGTAAATGTCCTAAAAAAACGATACTTGCCATTTTCAATCGATTGCTAGACTGAACCCAAAGTAGGTATGCCACAAAAAAGGAATAAAATGCCATAATCACATTGTAGTAAACTAACCAGTGTAGAACTATCATTCCTTCAGGTTCATTTCCTAGGATAACCGATATTCCTTCTTTTAAAGTTGGAATTGCACTTAATAGAATCGTAATGAATGCTATTTTGTTGAATTTATTTTGAATTATTTTCTCCATAATTAGTTTACTAATATTTAGCTATCTAAATATTAGTAAACTAATTAATCTTATGAAAAAAGTAATACTACCACCAAACGAAGAAGTTCAGAAAAAGATTTTTACAAAAATTAAATCTGAAAATAACCAATCCGATTTATCTTTGCTAAATTGTATCACAGAGATCATCCAATTTTCTACCATTGTGAGTAATTCTTTCGAGTTACATTTTTCTAGATATAAACTATCGCAACCTGGATTTCTTACCATCATGCTACTTTATTCGGATAACGAAAATGATTGGACTGCAATCCGATTGGCAAAAGAACTAGGCGTAAAACCTCCAACCATGACTGGAATATTAGACACTTTAGAAAAAAATGATTTTATAGAAAGGACACCATCAAAAGAAGATAGAAGAGTCATCCAAGTAACATTAAGTAAAAATGGAATCAAACAAATAAAAAAAATTCTACCAGATCATTTACAAAGAATATCTTCTGCATTTCAATCCTTCGATGAAAACCTTCAAACCAAACAACAAAAAGTTTTTTCTACGATTTTAGATTCATTGGAAACATTAAATAGAAAAGAAAGTTAAAGTTAGTTGTAAGGGTTTCTCCAATCGAGCCAAGCTTGTTTTTGATTTGTAAAATCAGATAAAACTGAAATCGAATAGAATTTGCCGTTTAGTTCGAGCATGGAAAATGTGACAATGCCAAGAATTGTTTCTCCAGATTTTGCGACTAATTCAATTTTTACATTTTCAATTATTTTATCCCGGAGGTAAATTTGCATAAGCCGCTCTCTTTCTTCGGGGTATTTCCATATATTGATTGCTAACGAAGTTTTCCCTATCAATTCTTCTTTTGTATAACCAAAAATTTTTTCAAAACTTTTGTTTACTTCCAGAAAAATTCCATCTGGCAAGGAAGTAATACTAATCGCAGCAGGAGAGGTTTGGAAAATTTTATGAAACTTTTCCTGACTGTAAAACAATTCTATTTCTTTCTCTTTTTGTTTGAGTTTAGACTCAAACAATTTGAAAGCCATTTTGATAGAAGCGTCAAGAATTGTAAGTCCTGAGCCTTTCACAACATAACCGTAAGAAGTGATATTCTCTGTCGTCTGAACTACCTCAGGCTCCGTATGACTAGATAGAAATAAAATAGGAATATCTTTTTTTTCTAGAATGATTTTTGCTGCTTCCGTTCCAGGCATTCCACTTCCCAAATCAATATCCATTAAAATCAAATCAATTGTTACATTTGTATTAAAAACAAACTCTACAACTTCTTCACCCGAAGTTACATATGTGATTTGATAACCTTTCTCTTGCAACTGTCTTTGTCCCATAGTTGCCATGATAGGATCATCTTCCACTATTAGAATATGTTTGTTAACAAAACTCGACATCAATTCAAAAGTTGTTATCTATTTCATAAAATCAATAAAAATAAATTTCTGATAATTTGTTTTTTTGTAAATCAATCAGAGTCATGTCGCCTATCGTTTCATTTCTATTTCCTTTAACTTCTGAATGTTTTCTTTACACCAATTGGAAAGTCTTGGTTTCTCTTTGGAATATTTTTCAAAAAATCGAATTACTTTTTTATAATCCGATTTTGTCAGGGAAATTGTTTTTAAATATAAGAAGAAATTACGTACGAAGTTTAGCCTTAACTGTTTGTAATGGTATAAAAAATAATTCATTTCACGAGTGGATAGAAATTCTTTATTTTTCTGAATATAATCTTTTTCGTAATCTTCAATGGATTTATTCAAATCAGATTCTTCGTCTGTTGTATAATTTAAAAATGTAGAAAGTCCCGATAGTAAATTTTCTAATGCTTTAGTGTAGTTTTTTTGTAAACGGTAGGCTTTGCTTAGATTTAGATAATTGGATGCGGTAGTTGCAATGGCTCTGATTTCATTTTGTGTTACAGTTTTTAAATGAAGACTTTGGGCTTTTTCTAAATATTCAATTGCTTTTTGGGAATTCTTACGACCTAACCAAACTTCTCCATAAATCCTGTTCGTATTTGCTATATGCGCTAGATCTTGCCAGAGGCTTTCATCATAAATTTGGATTAGATTTTTAAAATAATAATTTGCCTTGACCCTGTTCTTTTTTTGCTCATATAAAAATGCGAGTTCGTAGAATATTTCAAAACGAAGCGAACGTTTTTTGTCGGATAATTTCTCAAATATAATAAAAGCATTTTGATAAGCCTCGATTGCATTGTTCAAATCATTGTTTTTTTGGTAGAGATAACCTAACTCAGTATGAAATTCAATTATATCCTCTTGCGGATAACTTTGATTTTGCTCTACTAGTGAAAGAGATTTTTTTAGATACTCTATTGCTTTTGTATAATCCTTATTAAATCTGCAAGTTCTACTAAGTCCAAAATAGACTTGCGACATAGTAGGATTTGGAATGTTATTTGCTTTTCTGTAATTGACTACTTTTTCAAAATTTTGAAGAGAATTTTTTTCATCTCCCATTTTGATGTAGACTTCGGCTATGTAGGAAAAGGATTGCATAATTTCAAAACTATCCGATGAAAATTTTTGCGACCTAAATTCTAAAAGTTCTTTTCTATATTTTAGTGCTTGAGGATAATCAGAATTATTCAGACAAACATCAGCCTTGAGTCTTAATACTAATCCTTTTTTCTCTTTGTATTTCTCGTATATAGAAATGGATTTATTAAAGTATTCTGTTGACTTTTCTAACATTCCTTTATTTCGATAACACATTCCTAAGTTACTATAAAGCCAACCGAGTGAATATTTATCCTTCAAATTCAACTCGAGGTAAATGTCTGTTGACCGCTTGTAATAAACAATAGCCGAATCATAATCATTAACACCTGACGCTGCCAAACCAAGTTCGGCATAATTTTCAGCTAAGTCTAATGTGCATTCGCCTGTTTCAGTTAAAAATATTTTTTCGGATTTTCGTAAATATTTAGAAGCTTTTTCATATTCCTCTATTTGATTGTATGTGTAACCGGTTTGGTAGTAGAGAATAGCGAGCGGATAATTACTAAACTCAGATCCTTGTTTTGCAACTACAATTCCTTCTTCTAGGCATTCAATGCTCTTTTGGTATTCCTTTTTATCTAATAGAACTTTTGCTTTGTCCAGAAATTTTAAAGCTTTATAAGCTGTTTTTAGTTCGTTAAATAATTGTAGCCACATTTGTATTTACCCAGAATATTTCAGGCTTTATCTTGGGAAAGTAAATTGTAACGTCTTATATTGTTTTAAAAAACTACTTGACTTCATCAAAGTATGACTATATTCTATAAAATGTAGTCACAGGGAGACTTAATTATGATACTAGTTGGAGTTAGAGACTTAAAAGCAAAATTAAGCCATTATATAAAGCAAACAAAGAGTGGAAGTGAGATAGTTGTCACTGAACATGGAAAGGCTGTAGCGCGATTAATTAAAGAACCGACTGCGCAAAAATCCATCACAGAAAAACTCTATAAACTTGCACAAGAAGGAGGAATTGAATTACCAAAAAAGACTAGGACAAAAAAGAAATCTGTTCCTCTTAAAACAAACAATAAAAAATCTGCGTCTGAAATATTACTAGAGAGCAGATAATGCTGATTTATCTCGACTCGAGCGTATTAATCAAAAAATACTTTAAAGAAATCGGCTCAGAACAAATAATTGAAATCTGGAATGACGCAGAGTATTTAGCAATTTCACAAGTTGGCTATTCTGAAATTCTAGGAACAATTCACAAAAGACAGAAAATGGATAGATTTTCAGATAAAACAAAAAATCAAATCAATAAAACTTTTCTAGAAGATTGGGATTCTTTTATTAAAGTAAATGTAGACCAAAGACTAAATTCTGAACTGATTACTATTCACACAAAGCATCTTCTAAGAGGTTTTGATGCAATTCATCTCGCGACTGCAAAGATTTTATTTAAACAATTTGAGAAGGAATTACAGTTCTTAACTGCTGATAACAACCTGCAAATCGCTGCTGAAAAAGAAAAATTAAATGTTGGAAATTATATCTGGAAATAAGTATAGTAAAATTTATCTTTTCACAATTCGAATATCGGATCTGGCAGAACCAAAATTAGAATCTAAGATTTTCAGTTTTTTAATGTCATATCTTCTAAGTAGAATCACGTTTCGAGCAAGCGCATAATACACGTTTGTTGTATTTTCTTCAGAGCCAGAAGAACGTACACTCAAATTTTTAAAAAAACGAATTCGTTGTTTTTTTTCTGCGTCCTCTAAAAATACCTTCTCATTTATATTTACTTCTTGGTATGGACTCCAAGAGATATATCCGTGATGAACCCTTCTGTCTCGAAGTGTAATTTCGACNNTATTTTAAACAAAGTCATTCTCATATGATAGGTCATAATTTTTGAAATGCTTGCTTTGAAAACGAAAATCACTTGCCGAAGTGCTGTTTTTTGAAATTCTGACAATACAGTACAAGAATATGAGCCTAATCCAAATTACATTACCCGATGGGAATACAAGAGAAGTTGAGAAAGGAACGAGCATATCAGATTTCGTTTCTAAAATGAGCATTTCACTAGCTAAGTCTGCGCTTGCGGCAAAAGTGGATGGATTGGAAGTAGATTTAACTTACACTCTCGAAAAAAATACTCGTCTCGAAATTCTCACCTATTCTTCGAAAGAAGGAAAAGAAGTATTTCATCATTCATCCGCTCACTTACTTGGAATGGCTGTGCAACGTCTCTGGCCTGACGCACTCTTGACTGTGGGTCCGGTGGTTGAGTCTGGTCCTGGATTTTTTTACTATGATATTGATTTTCCATCTGTGACAATTACGCCAGAAGATCTCCCCAAAATCGAAAAAGAAATGGAGAAGATTGTAAAAGAAAATCTTCCCGTCAAACGCACAGTGCTTACAAAAGAAGAAGCACTTAAAAAATTCACCGAGATGGGTGAAAAATATAAAATCGAACTTATATCTGGATTTGATTCAGAAACAGTTTCTCTCTATGGACAAGGAGAATGGTTTGACCTCTGCCGTGGTCCTCACGTGCCTAACACTGGTTTACTCAAAGCATTTAAACTCACTGCGATTTCTGGTGCCTATTGGAAGGCTAACAAGGATAATGCGATGCTCCAAAGAATTTACGGAGTGTCCTTTCCTTCGAAAAAAGAATTAGATGAATATCTTTTCATGATCGAAGAAGCAAAGAAGAGAGATCATAGAAAACTCGGAAAGGAAATGGATTTATTTTCTTTCCAAGACGATGCGCCTGGATTTCCGTTCTGGCATCCAAAAGGTACAATCATTTGGAATAATTTGGCGAATTACATTCGTTCTGAGTGCGCGAAACGTGGTTATCATGAGATTAGAACTCCGGCGATTTTAAATTCGGATCTTTGGAAGAGAAGTGGGCATTGGGATAATTTTAAAGAGAATATGTATTTTACTGAGATCGACGAACAAGAGTTTGCCGTTAAACCAATGAACTGTCCTGGTTGCTCTCTGATTTACAAAAACCATTTGCATTCTTATAAGGAACTACCGATACGTTATGCGGAATTGGGAACTGTTCATCGCCATGAATTAAGTGGAGTATTACACGGATTATTCCGCGTGAGAGCGTTTACGCAAGATGATGCGCATATCTACGCTCCACTCGATCACCTCGAAGCGGAAGTAATTGACTTAATAGATTTTACTTTTTCTGTTTATAAAAAATTTGGTTTTACAGAATTCAAAACATTCATCGCAACACGTCCAGAAAAATCACAAGGTCGTGATGAAGATTGGGAAGAGGCAACAAGTTCGTTAATCAATGCTCTCAAGATAAAAGATATTCCATTCGGAGTAAAAGAAGGTGAAGGCGCATTCTACGGTCCAAAAATTGAATTTAACATAAAGGACAGTCTGGGTCGTATGTGGCAATGTGGAACGATTCAAATTGATTTTTCTATGCCAGAAAGATTTGAACTCGACTACACTGGAAGTGACGGAAAGAAAAAACGTCCCGTGATGATCCACCGTGCTATTTACGGCTCGCTAGAACGATTCATTGGAATTTTAATTGAACATTTTGAAGGTAAATTTCCGTTCTGGATTTCACCCAATCAAATTCGTATTTTAACTGTAGCTGAACCGCATAACGCTTATGCAACAGAACTCAATCAATTATTTCTAGCTAAAGGATTTCGCTCTGAACTAGACCTTCGCGGCGAAAAAATTGGTTTTAAAATTAGAGATTCTATTTTGAAGAAAGCAAATTATCTTTTGATACTTGGCGATAAAGAAGTAGAAAGTCGTTCTGTCTCAGTCCGTAAAATGGGTGAAGAGAATACTACAACGTACACTCTCGATTTGTTCTTGGAAATGATAGAAAAAGAGCGGAACTCCTAAAGCAATGGATCACAGAAACGAATTCCCGCGTTTTCCTATGCAAAATATAGTACAAGACAAAAAATTTCTTGAATTTGTTCCTTACCTTAAAATGATGTTAAACTAGTCCGGAGAATGAATGCATAAAAAGCCAAATATTAGAACGAACGATAAAATCAATACTCCTAAAATCAACGAACAGATTTCTGGTCCCAATGTTAGACTAGTTAGTGATACAGGCTCTGAAGTTGTTACCCTTGAAAGTGCCCTAAAAAAAGCTGCTGAGGAAAATTTAGATCTCGTAGAGGTTTCTGTCGGTCAAGATGTTCCTGTTGTTAAGATTATTGACTATGGTAAGTTTCGTTTTGAGCTTTTGAAGAAGAGTAGAGAAGCTAAGAAAAAGCAGCATGTCATTACTATTAAAGAAGTTAAGCTTAGACCTCGTATCGGGATTCATGACTATGAAATCAAAAAGAGACAAGCACTCGAATTTTTAACAAAAGGTGATAAAGTCAAGGTCACTCTCCGTTTTAAAGGACGTGAATTAGCTCATGCCGAGTTAGGTATGAATGTTATCGTAAAAATGATAGAAGATTTAAAAGAACATGGGACTCCAGAAAAATCCCCTATCCATGACGGTAAACAAATAGTGGTTTTAATTAACCCAAAATCATAGGAATATTTTAGTTAGGATAATCAAATGCCAAAGATGAAAACAAATAGAGCCGCAGCAAAACGGTTCAAATTTACAAAAAATGGAAAAATCAAAAGAGCAAGCAGTTATGCTCGACATAAACTTTCAGGAAAATCTCCTAAAAGAAAACGTAATTTGGGCGGAACAACCGTTATGCATGAGTCCGATATGGGCAGAGTAATTAAGTTGTTACCTTACGGAGGAAAATAATGGCTAGAGTTAAAAACGGAACAATTCACAAAAACCGAAGAGTAAAAGTATTAAAAGCTGCGAAAGGATTCCGCGCTGGAAGATCCAAACTTTACAGAACTGCAAAAAGTGCGGTAATGAAAGCTGGTCAATGGGCTTATAGAGATAGAAGAGCAAAAAAACGTGATTTCAGATCTCTTTGGATTACCCGAATCAATGCAGCTGCACGTGAAAACGGAGTTTCTTACTCTAAATTCATGAGTTCTCTAAAAAAATTAGGGATTGATATGAATAGAAAAACTTTAGCTGATATTGCATACAACGATAAAGAAGTTTTTGCTGCGATTGTAGAAAAAACAAAACTTGCTGCTTAATTTTTTTTGTAGTTGCAAGTCTTTCTTTTTAGTATGATATGACCGAAACTATTTTAGGAGATTCCGTATGATTTCACTCGAAACAATCGAAGAACTAGAAACAAAAATAATGAAGGCACTCGAGCTCATTTCTGACTTGAGAGCCGAAAATAATCGATTAGAGTCAGACAATGAGACTCTTAGAGCTGAAAATGATCAGATGAAGTTAGCTATGGAAGAAAAAGAGCGAGAAATCGCTTCTCTTCGTGAACAGTTAGCTCAATCCCTAAAAGAGTTGGATGAATATAAGTCCAAAGAAAAGAAACTAGACAATAAGATTCATGATATGATGAATCGTTTAGATAATTTATCTTCCTATAAGAACATGGATTCTTCTAAATCTTCATCTACAGCAAGTTCCTCATCTTCGGCATCTTCTATGGTGCAGTCAGCAAGCTCATCAACTCCTAAAGTTGAGCCTGTAGCAGTAACCCCACCTTCAGAGACAAGAGTAGAAGACTCTGATCCTTCTGAATTTGAAGAGGATAACGATGAAATCATACTCTTAGATGATGATGAAGATGAGATCGCTGAAGTTTCTACAGCAACTACTCAAACAGAGCAAGTTGCAGAAGTAAAATCGGAAGTTCCAGTTCAAACCCCTCCACCTTCTAATGACACTCCTGTAGTAGATGATTCAGACGACATTATTATCGATGAAACGGACGATGATTCTATTAACGTATTTGATTCAGACGACGACGATGATTTTTTGATTATCGAGGAAGAAGTAAAATAACGATTGTATGAACCATCCGATTACACGTACTGAAGTAAGTATTTTCGGATCTAATTACTCTATTTCAGGGGAAACAGACCCTGAATATATTCATCGTTTAGCTAAATTCATTGATGGAAAGATGAACGAACTTTCTAGTTCTTTGCCTGGAGCTAGTGCTCAGAAACTTGCGATTTTAGCTGCTTTAAACATTGCGGATGAGTTTTTTCAATACAAAGAATTAAACAGTGATGATGAACTTTCCAAACTTTACGAAATGAAAACTAAAAAAATGATCTCTATGCTCGATGAGGGGCTGATCGGAGATATTTACTAATCGAATCTGCTTTCTCTTGGTACGATCCTAATACACTTTACTCAAATCTATTCCAAGACATCTATTGGTCAGCCCAAGGGGGACTTTTAGAAAAAGAATACGTATTTTTTGAAGGAAATAATCTTAGAGAACGTTTTTCTAAGCAAAAAATTCTTACAATCTTTGAATTTGGATTTGGTGCGGGACTTAATTTTTTTCTAACATGGAAAAAAGTCCAGGATTTAAAACCAAAAGCTCAAGTTCAATTTTTCTCTATCGAAAAATATCCACTTCCTCTTACTTTAGTTGAAGAAGTTTTAAACAAAGAAGAAAATTTATACGGACTCAGGGATGAATTTTTAGCTTTCTATAAAAATATTTCTACCGGTTACAATCAATTTACCGCAGCAGATGGAAAATTAGAACTAGTTTTAATTTTATCAGATGTTGCGGAAATGATAAATTCTTTTCATGCAAAAATTGATGTATGGTATCTTGATGGATTTTCACCAGCAAAAAATCCTGAGATGTGGTCTAAGGAAATTTTTTCTTTTATGAAAAAGAATTCTAAGAAAGGAGCAAGCTTTTCTACTTACACAACAGCAGGATTTGTAAGAGAGGGGCTAACCGATGTTGGTTTTGTCGTTGAGAAATTTCCAGGTTTCGGAAATAAAAAGCATATGCTAAAGGGATTTCTTCCGATTATCCGTCAAACTATTTCTGACAAACCTTGGTTTCGTATTCCTAAAACTAATTTTAAAAGCAAACGAGTTGTAGTAATTGGATCTGGGCTTGCAGGAACGTCTCTTGCTTTTGCTTTATCACAAAAAGGATTTTCTATAACGTTAGTTGAAAGAGAGAGTGAAATTTCATCTGGCGCTTCTGGAAATCCTGCTGGTATGTTTGCACCACTTTTAACAGGAGATACTTCTGATTTAGGTGAGTGGAATATTGCGGCTTACAAAGAGTTTACTCAATTCTTGGATAAATACTCAAAAAAATTTCCAGAGATTTTTCATAATGCGGGGGTATTTCAGATTACTAGTTCTTCGGAAGAGTTTAATAAATTACAAAAAGCATTTACTAACTCAAATCTTGAACCTAGCGATGTAATTTTTTTGGAAAAAAATAATGATATTCTAAATGGATACGAAGGAATCTTTTTTCCAAAAGCTGGCTTTGTGAATCCTCGTAAATTATCACAAGCCTACTTAGAACTCTCGGATCCAAACTTAAAACAAATTCTATCAACCTCTCTCACCAACCTGAAATGGGAAAATTCTTGTTGGAAAATTTTACTTTCAAACAACCAAGTATTGGAATCAGAAATAGTAATTTTCGCAAATTCGTTTGAAGCGCAAAATTTTGTAGAAGTATTACTGGATGTTAAAAAAGTAAGAGGACAAATCCTATACTTCCCAAGTAAAAAATTTCCTATCCCGCTAAAGAATGCAATTTTACACGAAGACGGATACATCATTCCTGATGTAAACGGATTTCACATAGTAGGCGCTACATTTGATCCAACGGATTCTTCTAAGAGTTTGAATCAAGAGCATAATGTTTATTTGCTTCAAAAGCTTAAAAATATATTCCCAGAAATCAATCCAGAAGATGGGCGTAAATTAGATGGAAGGGTTTCTTTTAGGGCGATGAGCAAAGATCATTTACCCATAGTTGGAGCTGTTCCTAATCTGCAGGCTTTTCAAAATGAATACAGCGATCTGTGGAAGTCAAATATCTACAAGGATTATCGAGACGGGCAGTATCATCCCGGTCTTTTTGTTTCGACTGCACATGGTTCAAGAGGAATACTAAATTCCTATATGGCGGCTAACGTTATTACTTCTATGATTATTGGTGAGCCACTAACAATTCATTCAGAGTTATTGGAGAAAATAAATCCTTCTCGGTTTTTGATTCAAAAATTCATTAGTAGAACTTAATTTAATTTTTGTAATCAATCCCAATTAGAGTAATGTCATCGCGAATTCTCATATTTCCGATGAATTGTTTCATTTCAAAATACAGTATGTCTAATGTTTTTTGAATAGGTTCATTTTGTAATTTTTCGAGAATTGTGATAAGTCTTTCTTCTCCAAATTGTTCTTGTTCTGGATTAAACTCTTCTTCGATTCCATCGGTAAATAGATATAATCTTCCAGAATTAAATTCTTTTTCAATTTCTTCATATTCTGCATTTGGAATCATTCCGATTATATTTCCTCTTTGACTAAGAATTTCAATTCCTAAACTTGAGATTAATAATTGAGGAATATGACCTGCGGAGGCAAATGTGATTTTGCCGCAAACTGTATCTATATCAATAATAAATGCTGTAAAATAAATATTAAGTGACTTATATTTATTTGAAAAATTCTCATTTAAAAATTTTAAAATTTTAGCGGGGGAGTTTAGATGATCTTTCACACTTTCGTATTCACTTTTGATTGCCATCGTAATTAGAGCAGCTTGTACGCCGTGACCGGTTGCATCTGCAATAAATGCTCTAACAACTCCTGGTTTAATTTCTTCGACGTCATAGAAGTCTCCACCTACACTAGAAAAAGGTTTATATAATGTCCCAAATTTTAAATTTTTAATTGTATCTAAATTTTTTGGAAGTATGTTTTGTTGAATTCTTTGAGCGGTTAACATATCCTTTTGTAATTCTTTTAATAACTTTTCTGTTTTTTCTTTTTCCTCTTGTGATTCTCGTTGTGCAATCCAAGCAATCCCAGTTTCTATCTCTGCAGTTTTCTTGGCCTCTTCTAAATCTTTTGTTCTGTCTTGGATTTTCTTTTCTAATTCTTCGTTGTGTTTTTTTCCCATTGCAAGAAGCTCTTCACTCACACGATAGAATTTTGCGGATAATGCAACTGCAATGCATAAAACAAATATCAAAAACGATTCAGGTAATAAATTGAATACATTTATCAAATTAAAATAGAATAAAATACCCATAAAAAATGCACTTAACAGGATCATCAAACCAAATGCAATAGTTTTAGATCCATTTTTATTTTCTTGGTTAGCTTGAAATACTATTTTACAAAGTGCAAATCCATAAGGAATTCCTGAAAGAATTAAAAGTGGTTGTGAAAATTTTGTATATACCTGAAGAATCAAAGAAGATAGAGGCGATAAAATAAATGTAAAAAATAAAATCATCACAGAGTAATTAATAAATTTAATCCAGTTAGGAATTTTATATTCAAAAAAAGAATAAAGGAATAAAACTAAAAATAGACCGACAATCCCAAACCCAGAATTAAAAAAATAAAAATGAAATTTATAGGAATCAAAGACCCAATAGGTAAATCGATAGTAGCCGAGAGTCAAAGTAGAAGAAAACAAACACGACAAAGAAAAATACAAATAACTTAAATCTTTTTTGGATCCTACAAATAAAAGTAAATGATAAAATGAAACAAAAAGAAATACAAGTCCAATGGAGACATTCCAAACCATTGAACTGTAGAATTCTCTTTCGATTTTATCTGTTTTGCCTATTTGAAATTTTCCAAAAACTCCTGCAAGTCCGACATAGTTACATACACGAATGGAGATTGTATTTTGAGAATTGAATTTAATAGCGGATTCTGGAATTGAGTATATTTTTGATTTGCTGTTGTTTACTAAGCATTCACCGCTGGAAGAAATTTTACCTTCTCCACCGATTTTGATTCCATTGAAATAAAATTCATGTGCATCAGTAAACGAAGGTGATAAGATAGAAATACTTTTAGTTTGCCAAAAGTCATGGATATAAATTTGATTTCTATACCAACCTGTTCGAGTGTTCCCGAAATTTTGTCTTCTCCACAATCCGGGTATGGAAATATTTTCCCAGTGAGAGTCATCCATCTCGACATGAGAATACTCCTCATTATCCGTAGTATTGAATTTCCATGTTCCTGTTAAGTCTAGAAGTTTGTCAGGAGAATTCAATTCTAAACTCTGAGAATAAATCCCGTACGTAATGAAAATTGATAAAATGATGAAAAATATTGACTTCATTTTGATTTGAGCGACATTTCCCGTATCATTTAAAAAAGATGATAGACCTTACATAGAAAGCCATAATAGGTCAAGAAAAATAAAGTCTAGTGAGTTTACGGGACACTAAATTTGACCTAAAAAAATGCAAAAATCTACTCTTTTCTAGAAGATGTATAGCCCAAAACACTCCAACCTGCGAGAAATAAAATTCCACCGATAGGCGTAATAGCTCCCAGAATTCGTATCCCGGAAATACTAAGTGCATAAAGGCTACCGGAAAAAAATAGAATTCCAATCCCAAATAAGTAAGCTGCCACTAAAAACCCCTTTTTTGTTGGGTAAATGAAATATAAAAATGCAGAAACAAAAATAGCAAAAGTATGGTAAAAGTGGTAACGATTTCCTGTCTCGTAAATGGCTAAGTTTTCACCAAGTAAGTCTTTTAGTCCGTGTGCTCCGAAAGCTCCGATTGTTACTGCCAAAAATCCAGATATGGCAGCTATCGTTAAAATACTTTTCATATAACCCTTTCCTTTTTCCATTTTTCCACATCTTCTAAGCTGTAACCAAGGGAGGCATAAACGGAAAGATTGTGCTCTCCGTGCTCTGGGGGATGCGTGTTATACTCACAAGGAGTCTCAGAAAAACGAAATGGAGAGGCAAATTGGAAGTATTCTCCATAGACTGGATGTGATTTTTTGAATATAGATCCACGTTCCAAAAGATGTGGGTCATTTAAAACTTCTTCTAAATTTTTAATTGGAGTTAAACAACAGTCCGAGTTTTCAAATAATGCCTGTAAGCCGGAAAATGTATTTTCAGAAAAGTAATCTTGCAAAGTTTCTTTCAATTCCTCTGAAAGTTCTTCTAAGTTTTTTCCTTCTACCAGTAAGTGTTCTTTTTTGATTTGCCTTAGAAATGTGCGAAAAAATCTTTCTTCTAATGCACCTAAAAATACAAATCTGCCTTCTTTGGTTTTGTAGACATTGTAATTTGCTAGTTTACCGGATAATAGTTCGTTGCCTCTTTCTGGGAGTTTACCTGTAGATAAATAAATTCCTGCATAAAGAGAGATAAATTGCAGGCTAGATTCCATCATGGAAACATCTATCTTTTGTCCTTTTCCAGTTTTTTCTCTAGAGTATAATGCGGCAAGTATCGCAGTTACAGCAGTTAAAGTTCCGCCACCAATGTCAGCTAACTGAAATCCGGCTAATGATGGTTTGTCTCTTGAACCGAGTTGATCTAATACACCAGAAAGTGCAAGATAGTTTCCATCGTGTCCAGCCCAGTCTTTATAAGGTCCGCTTGCGCCATATCCTGATATGCCGCAATAGATGAGTCGTGGAAATTTTTCTTTTAGAACAGAATAGCCAATTCCCATTTCCTCAAGTGCATCGGGGCGAAACCCTTCCAAGAGTATATCTGCATCTTCTAGAAGTTTGAATAAAATTTTTTTGGATTGTTCTTTCTTGAGGTTAAGAGTAATTGCCTTCTTGTTTCGGTTGGTCATGAAGAATAATCCCGGTAAACCGCTCTCTGATTTTACCATTGCTCTCGTTCCATCATAGGCACGTGGATTTTCAACTTTGATTACCTCAGCCCCCATATCGGCTAGATACATAGAGCAAAGAGGACCTGGAAGTAAAAGGCTAAGATCAATTACTTTTACGCCTGTTAATGGACCACTCATTTGATATACCCCTGTTTTTTTAAAATATCAATTGCATCATTTTCTAGTTTCACTTTTTGATTTGTTAATTGTAAGGATTTTGTTTCAAGCCAAACTTGTGCTCTAAATTGATTTGGTAAATCTGGTTTTTTATTTTTTATCAAATAAATTTCAGCACACTCTATTTTGTTATGACATTTTCCAGGGTAAATGTCTTTTTCCCCAACGCCTAATTCACCTTTGCCGATATGTTTGCCATTTACTTTAATATCAAACTTCGGAAATGTAATGTCTGGATAAGGAACAAAGGAAAATTCGATACTAGAATTTTCGTGTATAGATTTTGTAAAAGAAAAACCTCTGTGATTGAAAGTAAACTCTTCTTTCTTCACTGCATTTCCTTTTTCGTCGGTTAATACTACTTTGCCGACATCAGTGTGAACTGAGATTGAAATTTCTTTAGATTCACTATTGGGCGGATTGGTGATTCGAACTGCGTAAATAGAAGTTTTTTTTAGGAAAGAATCTGCTAGTTTTTTGAATTCTCTTTTTTGGGTTTCATTTTCGACTGGAGAATTTTCCTCTGGATCAGATTTGTAATTGAACAGATACATTGGTTCTTGTGTTACTTGTCCGTCCCAGTGTGCGCCGGGGCGATGGAAGTAAAATACTTTTTGCATCCACTTCCATCCATCTTTTCTAACTCCTATCACACCGCGCGATTCTCCGTAGTAAAGTCTTTCTTCTTGTTCTTTTCCTTCAAGAATAGGAAATAAACTTTCTCCATCAATGTCTTGAGGTTTTTGAAGTTTAACCGCTTCTAGAATTGTAGGCATCAAGTCAATAGAGCGGCTTACACTTGTTATCTTTTTAAATTCTTTTTGATGAGGAAGTTTTAAAATTAAAGGAGTATGAATATCTTCTTCGTAAAGTCCTTGTCCGTGACCGAATAAAGTGTAAACTCCGGTAAACTTTGATTTTGCGTGATTTGGATTCATTACCTCACCGTGATCGGAGGTAATTAGGATTAGAGTATTTTCCGAAAGTCCTTTTTCTTTTAAAGTTTGAAATATCTTATCTAATTCTGAATCTACATATGCAACTTCTCCTAAGTAGTCTTTCTTTCTCGAATCAAATTTGTCAGCATTTTTAACTTGATTCAAAAAAGTTGCCGGAGGAGTATACGGTTTATGCGGATCATTGTAGTTTAGAAAAATAAATTCAGGACGACGTTTTTCTTTTGGTGGGAGTGATTTTAAATGGGAAAGAATTTTCTCTGTGATTGGGAGAGTATCATTTTCATAATAGGAATAATCATACACTTCTTCAAAACCAACGTCTACTCCAATTCCTCTATGGTCTGTCAAAAATGGATTATTCCCAATCATAACTGG
>DDBL01000080.1:45126-48086 GCA_002333425.1 Leptospiraceae bacterium UBA2033 | reverse complement strand
GGTATACAAAAAGGACTAATTCGTTTTGACGAAGATAAAAACTTTATAACCTACATTCACCAAAATAAAAAACGCAATTATAAAAATCCTGAAGAAATTGTGCAAGCCCATACTTTTCTTACTTTGATTCTGATTTATGGATATTCAGAAACTAGAATTAAACAATTTGTTCCTGTTCAAATGGGTTCTGAAACCAAAGAGGCTGACTTAATAGTTTATGCTGACGACAAATGTCAAAGCACTTATATTTTAGTTGAGTGTAAGAAAGAAGATATAACTGACCAACAATTTAATATTGCAGTTGACCAAGCCTATAGTTACGCCGTAGCAGAAGGTGCAAAGTATGTTTGGACAACTTCTAAAATCAAGAATCAGTATTATGAAGTTCCAGACAAAAAACCAAAAAGTAGAATTGAAATTCCTGATATTCCACAACAAGGGAAAGGATTAGCAAATTATAAATATGCTAAAGGTGGCTTATCGGGAGTATCCGGTGATACAAATTCGAGTCTTCTCAAAGCAAATTCAAATTCCAAACAAAACTTTTTTGAATTAGAAGTTGTAACTGAAAGTGAACTCACGAATATTTTTATCCAATCACACCAAGCACTTTGGGGTGGTGGACAAAGACATCCAATTGCAGCATTTGATGAATTAGACAAACTGATTTTTTGTAAGATTTGGGATGAGAAACATCCTAGAAAAAATGGCGAACCTTATGAATTTCAAATTTTTCGTGATGAAGAACCAGAAGATTTATTAAAACGTATTAAAAAAATATATGCGGTAGGCGAAAAGGAAGCACCGGAAGTTTTTAAAGATGGGATTACCCTTTCTGCTGTGGAAACACAAACAATAGTAAAATACTTTCAACGTATCAACTTAAATAAGACTGACTTAGATAGTAAGGGCAAAGCATTTGAAACGTTTATGGGAAGTTATTTCCGTGGAGACTTCGGACAATACTTTACCCCTAGACCTATTGTAAAATTTATCGTCGATAGTTTACCAATTACTCATAAGGATCGAGTGCTTGATACAAGTTGTGGTAGTGGTGGTTTCTTGTTGTATGCTCTTGATAAAGTAAGAGAGCAGGCAAATGAATTTTACGATAAAGTAAAAGATGAAAAAGATCATTATAAATATTGGCATGACTTTGCTGAAAAGAATTTATTTGGAATTGAGATTAACGACCAAATAGCCCGCACTGCAAAGATGAATATGATTATCCACGATGATGGTCATACGAATGTAATTGCAAGCGATGGACTGATTAGTGACAAAGAAATGCAAGCCAAATCAAACAACAAAGAATTCAAATACAATTCGTTTGATTTTATCATAACAAATCCTCCTTTCGGTAGTAGCATTAAACAAACTGAAAAAGCTTATATGCACCAATACAACCTTGCTTTGAAAGAAATGGATTGGTTGAATGTAAAGAGCGACAAACCAACAGTACGCGACAGCCAGAGCACGGAAGTATTATTCTTAGAACAGTGTCATAAGTTTTTAGTAGAGCATGGATATTTGGCAATTGTAATTCCAGATGGAATTTTAACTAATAGTAGCCTACAATATGTGAGAGACAATATTGAAGAAATGTATCGCATAGTCGCGGTTGTCTCCATGCCCCAGACTGCATTTACAGCAACTGGAGCAGGAGTAAAAAGTTCTGTATTATTCCTACGAAAACACAAAACCAAACAGACGGAAAAAATTAGCAGCCAAAAGGCAAAGCTAAAAGATAAAGTAAAAGAGGATAACGAGTATTTAACGACAATTGAAAAATGGGAAAGGGAAAAGAACGAAGCTATTAAAAAATTAGAACAGGAGGCTAATAAGAATAATCCTAAAGCAGACAAAAAACAAATCAGCGAAATCATAAAAATCAAAAAAATCACAGTTCAGACAAGTTTCACAGACAAAGTAAACATACTCAAAGAAGAGTTATCCGAAAAATATTTTACTCTCAAACAAAAGGCTTTAGACGATTATCCGATTTTCATGGCAATCGCAGAAGATATTGGTTATGATGCAACAGGCAGAAATACGAATAACAATGAACTGATTGAAATATGCAAAGAACTTTCTAAGTTTATAGCGCATATAAACGAAACGGAGTAAATAGTTTATGGAAAATACGAATATTCTAATTTACCAAACGGAAGATGGAAAAACGAAAATAGAAACTCGTTTAGAAGATGAAACAGTCTGGCTTACGCAAGCACAAATTGCCGAATTATTCCAGAAAAGTAGAGTAACTATTACCGAGCACATCAGAAACATATTTAAAGAGGGAGAACTTGATGAGAATTCAGTATGTCGGAATTTCCGACTAACTGCCTCGGATGGAAAAAGTTATGATACCACATTTTATAACTTAGACGTAATCATCTCCGTGGGTTATCGAGTAAAAAGCCTTCAAGGGACAAAATTTCGTCAATGGGCTACTGCTAGGCTTTGCGTCAAAACAGGATTAACCACAAAGCTCACAAAGGAAACACAAGGAACACTATGGATGAAAATGATTTATCAAAATTAATTTTCGATTTGGGGTTAAAAATTCACAAAATTTTAGGTCCGGGTCTTTTAGAAAGTGCCTATGAGGAGTGCTTGTATTATGAAATATTAAAGCAAGGTATTGAAGTTGAAAAACAAAAAAAGCTACCTTTAATTTATGAAGATGTTCAATTAGAGGTTGGTTATAGAGTAGATTTGCTTATTGAAAAGAAATTGATTGTTGAAATCAAAGCTGTAGAATCACTGAATAGTTTGCATTTAGCACAATTGCTAACTTACTTAAAACTCTCCGATTGCAAGTTAGGTCTGCTGATTAATTTTAACACGACACTATTTAAAAAAGGTGTCAAAAGAGTAATCAACGGATTTTTGGAAAATGAAAATATTGAAACCTAAAACCCATTGTGCGCTTAGCGAAAAACTTAGTGACCTTTGTG
>DDBL01000080.1:37169-45101 GCA_002333425.1 Leptospiraceae bacterium UBA2033 | reverse complement strand
GCTCACAAAGGAAACACAAGGGGCACTAGGAAAGAGAAATAAGAATGACCGCTAAATACAAATTATCCTCAACTCTTAATCCAAACAAAGTTTTTCTTATAAAGAGTAGTGAATTGGAAGGAAGACTTGATCCTTCTTGGTATGTTTATCTAAAAAGCATACAAAATTTTAAACATAAAAAAGTTGCGTTTAAAAATCTACTTACTGAAAATCCACAATATGGTGCAAATGAAATCGGCATTGAACGCAACACGGAAGCCGAACCTCGCTATATAAGGATTACAGATATTAATGATTTTGGTGAACTAGAAAAAAATGAACTTGGTAAAACCGCAACTGTAATTGAAGAAAAATATTTTTTAAAAGAAAACGATTTGTTACTCGCAAGAAGTGGTAATACTGTTGGCAAATCTTATTTACATAAGAACGTTGGGTACGACTGCTTTTTTGCTGGATATATGATTAGGTTCAAAATTGACACTTCAAAAGTTTTACCTCAATACATATTTGCATATACGCAAACTAATTTTTATAAAAAATGGGTTAATGCAATACAAAGAACAACTGGTCAGCCAAACATTAATGCAGATGAGTATAAAAATTTAGAAATTCCTTTACCTGATATCTCAACTCAATCGAAGGTAACAAATATTTACTTTAACTTTTTAAAACAAAAACAAACCAACGAAGCCCAAGCCGAAAAGCTACTAGCGAGTATTGACGATTATCTGCTAAAGGAATTAGGAATTACTTTGCCTAAACAATCAGAAAATACTTTGAAGAGTAGAATGTTTGTTACTTCTTTGAAAGAAATTTCGGGTAGTAGGTTTGATCCGAACTATCATCAAAAATATTTTCAAGACTTATTTACTTCATTTAAAAATGGAAAATATGAATTTACCCAAATTCGTAAATATGCTTCATTCCAAGCTGGATATGCTTTTAAGTCTACTGACTATGTAGAACAATCAGATTGTTTACTTATTACAATAAAAAATATTCGTCAAAATCAAATTGATCTAGAAGACGTTACATTTTTGCCAAATGATTTTTACGAGCAGTACGCTGATTTTCAAATTAATAAAAATGATTTACTTATTGCCATGACTGGTGCAACAATTGGTAAAGTTGGAATTTACAATCACCCACAGATGTCGTTACTAAATCAGAGAAATGGAATTATTAAACCTAATAACATTAACTCAATTTACTTAATGAGTTTGTTAAATTTATCTTTGTTTCAAAAAATAATTCTTAGAAACTCAAACGGTGGCGCACAACCAAATATTAGTGAAACTGACATTATGAGAATTTCAATCCCTCTCCCGCCACTCACCAAACAAAAAGAAATAGCCGAGCGCATAACAAGCATTAGGCAAGAAGCGCAAAAGTTAAAAGACAAAACAAAAGAAACAATGGAGAAGGCAAACAAGGAAATAGAGAAGATACTTTTGGGTTAATAATATGCAAGATCACCACAACCATTCAACAGAAATAAACGATCTCAACCAAAGATTTCTAATTGGCATTGCGCTAAATATTGTTTTTGTTCTAGTTGAGGTAGGAAGTGGATTTTACTATAACTCGCTTGCGCTTCTTTCTGATGCTGGTCATAATCTAAGTGATGTGGTTAGTTTGCTTTTGGCGCTACTTGCATTTAGATTAGCAAAGGTAAAACCAGATTCTAAATATACTTATGGTTATCGAAAAACTACAATTCTTGTATCCTTACTCAATGCTATTCTTTTAGTTTTTGCGATGGGGGCAATTGTTTGGGAAAGTATGGAGCGTTTTAAAAATCCAGCGCAAACTAGTGGTAATCCTATCGCGATTATTGCAGGTGTTGGAATCGTGATAAATGCGTTAACCGCTTGGATGTTTTTAAAAAATAAAGACCAAGACCTAAATGTAAAAGGTGCTTACCTTCATATGCTCTCAGATGCGTTAGTCTCTCTAGGTGTTCTTGTTGCTGGATTAGTGATAAGTTATACTCAGTGGTATTGGCTTGACGGAGGAGTTAGTATAGTCATCGCGATCGTTGTTCTTTATAGTACTTGGGATCTTTTAAAAAAAAGTTTTAATCTATCTATTGATGCTGTACCTGATGGAATTGAACTGGAAAGTCTGAAAGTGGAAATGGAAAGGATAAGTGGAGTTTTAGAAATACATCATATTCATATTTGGGCAATTAGCACTACGTTAAATTCATTTACTGCTCATGTCAAAGTTCAAAATTATACCAGTTGGAAAGATATTCTTCGAATAAAAAAGAATATCCGCCATATCCTACATCACCAAAATATCCAGCATTCTACAATAGAGTTTGAAGTGGTTGACGAAAATTGTGATGAGGTAAACAATCAAATTTGATATACAAATATAGACAGTGATTTCAGGGGTTGTGTAAAAACATAATTTTCTCACAGAGCACACTGAGACCACAGAGAAAAGAGTCAATAAAATCAATGCTCTCCGTGAACTCTGTGCTCTCTGTGAGAGACATTTTCTTTATTTTTTTCAACAACTCTAATGTCTTTAGTTAAAAAGAGGATAAGCAATGTTAGGCTTTATTACTGGACTATTTTATGCAAATGCACTCGAATGGGTTGCTCATAAGTATTTACTGCATGAAGAAGGAAAAAAGAAAAGTAGTTTTTGGAGCTACCATTGGGGTGAGCACCACAAACTAGCAAGACAAAATGACTTTAGGGATATTTCTTACGAAAGAGATCTTTGGGAATGGAATCCTCAAAGTAAAGAAGTGGCAGCACTTGCCTTTGCAGAAATGATCCATTTGCCCATTGGCATTGTATCTCCAGGATTTGTCTCTGGTCTTTTCTTTTCAGGGGCTTATTACTATTATGTGCATAAAAAATCCCACTTAGATCCAGACTGGGCAAGGCAAAACCTTCCCTGGCACTACGATCATCATATGGGACAAGACCAAGATCAAAATTTTTGTGTTACATTTCCACTCTTTGATTATGTGATGGGAACTCGTGTGAAATATTTAGGCACAGAGCGAGAATTAGAGGATAGAAAACGCAGACAAAACAAATTAGCCACAACTTAAAATGAGAAAGAATAAAAATAAAACTAAAGAACGAATTCTAAAAGTTGCGATGGAATTGATTTATGAAAGAGGTTTTGTAAATACTTCTGTTCAGGATATTCTGGATAAATGTAAACTTACAAAACCGGCTTTTTATTATTACTTTCCATCCAAAGATTATCTTGGAGTTGAATACTTAACTAAACAAGAAGCGTTAAATCGAGAGTATCTGCTTGCACTTATGAATTCTAGTAAAACTCCAGAAGATTTTGCTACTAAGTGGGTAAGTGTGATTAAAAAATGGAGTAAAGTAAAAAAATACAATGGTTGTCCATTTGTGAATTTTTTAAATCAACTTGAGATTAGTAATACTAAATTTAATGCTAAGTTCAAAGAAATCGAACTTGGATGGACTTCTCTTTATAAGAATTATTTGTTGGAACAAGCAAATAAGAACTTAATCGACAAAAATATTGATTTTGATAAAGCCGCACGTAAGATGGCTTTGATTTACGAAGGATCTATCAATCTTTGGAAAATGAGTCGTGATGTGAAATACTTGGACTTCATGGGAGAAGAGTTAAAAGAACTTATGATCTCGATAAGAGCGAAAAAATGAAATACACTATAGTAGGTTTATTTTTTTTCGGATTACTTGCTGTTAGCTTCAATTATACTATTGTAGAAAAAGTCAACACCGATGCTATTTATCCTTATCGAATGAAGTTGTATTACACTCGAATTGACGGTCTGAGAGAAGGGACTGAGGTTTCTGTAAAAGGTGTAGACTTTGGAGTAGTCCAAGAAATTAAAAAAGTTCCCGCAAACGAAGTTCCCGATCAGAGATTTTTAGAAGCGGGTAAGTCTCATGCAATAGAGCTAACATTGATTATGCGCGATCCAGTTACTCTTTGGGATAATTATGAAGTAAAATTCAAAAACAAAACAAGCTTTTCTGGAAGAAGTATAGATATTGATCCAGGAAATTTTCAAGACGATAAAAGTACATTTTTTAAGCCGTCTTATACTAAGGACGGAAGCTCACCAAATCATTCACCTTCAGCTAAATACTATGAAGATTTTTTTATTGCCTCGCATAATTTATTAGAGGAAAATCGTCCTGATATTCGCAGAACAGTCATTAACCTCAAGGAACTATCAGTCAAGTTTAAATCAGATAAGGGCACTTTGCCGCAACTTACAAATACAGATGTAGTTTACAATGGACTGCTTGATACTTCTAGTGATGCGAGCATTATTCTAAAAGAATTTCGTCGTTATCAAGAAGGAATTAGGGAGTCGGATACTATCTTTATACCGTTCTCTCTTGTTTTGTATCGTCAACTGGTGGGATCTATTTATGGAAATGAGTATTAGTTACACATGTCTCATCGTTGTTACTAATAGGTCGAATAAAAATTCTCCTGTAATTTCTCCTGGAACAATTACTTTATAAGCACCATTATTGATTAGATTTTTCTTTTGTTCCAATTCATCTGCAATCATGATGAATTTTGCTTCGGGAGAAATTTTTTTAAGGTGTTCTAAAAGTCTCTGGCTAGTGATTCCCTTTAGAAATACATCCGAGATAGAACAAATTACAATTGCAGCGTCGTGAATTCCTATATGATGGAGTGTGTCTGGATGCGCCAAATCAGCATATTCCCACCTGAATCCTTTTTCAAGGAGTATATTCTTATTAGCCGGATTGTAATCTACCACTAAAATTCTATCTGCCAAAGTGGGAGATATATCGGAAACATAATTCACTAGAGATTGACCGATTCTAAAATAACCTAAAAGTACGATGTCTCTTTTTCCTTCTTCGTCTGTGGATTCAACTTTGATTTGTTCTTCTTTTTTTCTGTCTGAAATTCCAATTTTGTTTAGAATTTTTGTGAAAAAACCAGCAGTCTCATGATTAAAAATAATTAAGTAGGTAGAAAGAACAGAGGAAAGAATCATGGAGTTTAGAATCAGAGATCTTACTTCACCGGTTACATGTCCGTAACCCTGACCAAGTGCAATGATGACGAGTGAGAATTCGCTGATTTGAGAGAGATTAAGAGAAGTGACAAGACCATTCTTTAGACCTCGTTTAGCAAGAAATACGACAGGCGCAATAGATAAGAGTCGAATAAATACTACAAACAAAGCAACAACACATGCCAAACCTAACATGGATAGTGTAGGCATCTGAACTTTTAATCCAAGAGAAACAAAAAACAAAGTGACAAAAAAATCTCTAATTCCAATTAGTTTCGAGATTACATCCGTTCCATAAGGATATGCTGCAATACTCATTCCAGCAATCAAAGCTCCCATCTCTTTTGAAAGTCCAACTTTATCAGCAACTCCACAAATGATAAAACACCAAGAAATAGAAGTTAGAACAACAAGCTCTGGTCTATTGGCGCAGGCTTCGTA
Organism: Leptospiraceae bacterium UBA2033; assembly: GCA_002333425.1. GTDB lineage: Bacteria > Spirochaetota > Leptospiria > Leptospirales > Leptospiraceae > UBA2033. The sequence continues at coordinate 39,622 of DDBL01000080.1, read as the reverse complement.
TATGTACTTTAAAACATAGCGGCTAATTACAAATGCACATACGAGGATAATAAAGATTATCCCAATAGACTGTGCAATTTTGAAAATATTGGGATCAAGTAGGTTAGGTTGTAAACCCATAAATAAAATAGCCCAAATATCTTGTAAAACTAGAACGCCTATTGTAAGTTTACCTGCAACTGTGCTAATTTCAATTTTATCTTGGAGTAATTTGACCACGATTAGAGTAGAACTAAGAGATAAGGCGACGCCGATGTAAAGTAAGTCAAAGTTATTTCCGCCCATAGAATAACCTAATAGGGCAAAAAATCCCATACTAAAACTTACACAAAGGATAAACTGCATTACCCCAAGGGTAAACATTGATTTGCCCATCTTAGCAAGTTCAGTTAGGTTGATTTCAAGACCAATGATGAATAAGAGTAGAATTAAACCAATTTCTGAAATGAGTTCTATACTTTCTTCGCTAGTAACAAGACCAAATCCCATTTCTTTTCCAAGGATTACCCCACCTAAAATATATCCTAAGATTAATGGTTGTTTCAGGATTCGTGCGATATGCGAAAGAATAGTTGCGAATATAATACCAAGAGCTATATCTTTAAGTAAACTTATGCTGTGATGTTCCATTAATTTGTTAGTTCTCCATCGAAGTTATAAATTTTGGGATTTCCACTTGATTTATGAAAGCGAGTTCCTAATTTTCTGCCAGTGTAGGGACTATAATAGGTAATTGAGTCAATAAAATCATACAATAAAAGAGAGTCACCGGATAACTGAACGTTGGCTCTGGAAAGTTTTGGAAGTCCTATTTTCCAAATTTGTTTTCCATTGTTAAGGTCTAATGCTAAAAGATTTGTAGTTGTAGCAATATAGATAGTATTTTTATCTACTGCAGGGTGAGGTATTATCTCTCCAGTCAAAGTTACTTTCCAAAGCAAAGAGCCATTATCCGCATTTAGACAATAAAAATTTCCTTCTGAATCTCCAAAAAAAACTTTATCACTGACTACTACAGGATTTGTGTTTATTTTGGCACTTGCTAAGTGTAGCCACTTTCTAGAGCCATGTTTTTGTGTGACGGAATAAATATTTCCATCTGTGCTACTGAATACAATTTGTTCTTTGTTTCCTGAAGCGGATGACAGTATTTCACCGGCGGTTTTGTATTTCCAGAGGATAACACCTGTATGTTTGTTTAGAGCGTATAACGCCCCATCTTTAGATCCAAATAAAACTCTATCATCTAGAATGAGAGGTTTTGCAAAAATTCCTGCACCTAACGTTCGTTTCCATTTTATTTTTTTGGAAGCAGATATTTCCTCACAGAAAAATTCACCTGAACTATTCCCATAGTATTTATAATTGTTATCTATTTCAAATAACTCATCTTCCGTATGATTTAGAAGTAGGTTACAGGATTTTTTAGAGTTACAATTAAAGTTGTATGCGAATTCGGATGGAATTTCTGGATCTGAAAAAATTTGTAAGTGATAATATAAAAATAATATACTGAAAAATAAAAACTTCACACAAATTCTCCTAGAATCTTACTCTCATACACCATTCTAAAAAACATAGCGTAAGAATAAAGTAAAACATACTATATCATCGTCAGATTTTCCGATTCTCTATTCCCAAATAATAAGAAACTGACTACCACCGATGGACACCGATAAAAGAACGATGGTTTTATGGAGTTGACTAATATGAAACGAACGAAGCACATGATGAAACTAAAATGAATATGCTGAATTAAAATAATATCGTTTTGTTATCGGTGATCTCGGTGTCCATNNTCTTTGGAAATTTTACTTGTAGGAAAACAGCACTCAACATTTGTTTTAGGCAATGTATAAAAGTTTTTTTAAAAAAATTCTAATTTTGGGAATACTTATTTTCCTTCCATCTTGTGAATTCCTGTTGTATAGAATGAATAATCCAAGACCTGTAGCCCAACCAATGCAAAATTCTTTAGATCAAAATGTAAGAGGAGAACTTCAATTTATCGTGATTGGAGATTGGGGGGAAAAAGGAAATTATTCTCAAAAACAAGTTGCGTATGCGATGGAGAAAATTGAATCTAAGGAGAAAATCGACTTTATCCTCACAACAGGGGACAACTTTTATGAAAATGGAGTAAGTGATTTGAGTGATTTACATTTTAAAAAATCATTTGAAGAAATATATTTATTTCCTAAATCGATTCCTTGGTATATTTCATTGGGTAATCACGATTATATGGGCGACATACAAACGTTAATCGAATATGGTAAAGTAAACCCAAATTGGATTTTTCCGAGTCCTTATTATTCGTTTGAAAAGAAAATTGAAAAGGAAAATTCCGTTTTATTTTTAATGACGGATACTAGTGAGTTTGTTAATATTTTAGGATTATTGTATTATCGAAGTTATATGAGAAAAGGGGAGAGTGTTATTCAGATGAATTGGAT
>DDBL01000080.1:0-37077 GCA_002333425.1 Leptospiraceae bacterium UBA2033 | reverse complement strand
AGTCCGATTTATAAATCACAACTCCAAAGAAATCTATAAGACTCTTATAGAAAAATAATTATAGTTGTTGAAAAAAAGAACAGAGATAGTAGTTTCAGGGATTGTGTAAAAGCAAAGAAAATATTTCTCACAGAGAGCACAGAGTTCACTGAGAGTATTGATTTTCTCTGTGTTCTTCGTGTGCTCTGTGAGAAAATCTTGTTTTTACACAATCTCTGAAACTTATTTATTCTCTAATTTTCGGTCAAATCCGACTTAGTAAAAACGTAATTTTTTGCAGTGGGAAAAGATTGGAGGCTTCGGATTTTCTGAAGGGAATAAAGGTAGTTTAAAGGATACTTTCCATTTATCTCAAACAACTAAAAGACGAAGTTGATGTAACTAAGATTGATAAAAATAAATGGAAGTCGAAGATTGGGAAATAGTTTATTTACTTTTGAGAATCTGTTTAGGTTTTAAAACTATTGCAGCTTTGGGATCAAAATCTGGATTTAGTGTTTTTACATATTTATCGCATTCATCCTTATTGCTATCCTCGATAATAATCGACATTTGATCGTCTTGTTTAAGAGTTCCTAAATAATAAAAGCCTGCATTAGATGGAATATTGAATTCCCAATTTTTTTTTTTTTTGAAAAAATGTCAATTTTAAGCCTAGGTTTTTTCAAAAAAATAATCTATATATACCAAATGACAAAAGTAATTACCCAAAAGGACTTTATTTAAATAGCATTTGGTATAGGCTGTCTGCGCGCCTGTTTCTCCTTACGAGGGAAGGCTTGCTTTTTATCCTTGCTTTTCTAAAATACATTAGCTAATATTGCTTTATCTTATGGACAGAATTCTAAATTTAGAAACAAAGATATTAGTTTTTGGAGTGGGATTATTGCTTATTTTGGCTTTTGGTTTTATTGCGAGTCTAGAAACTGTAATTCCAACAATCATAGTTTCAAATGTTTCATTGGATGAAGTAGATCAAGTTGCAGATGTCATTATTTCTAAAAGCAGAAAAGGTAGTATTAGAGCTGAGTTTCCGAGTGAATTTTATAACAAGACATTAGAAGAGATTGAAAGTATTGCTAGAAACAGTAAAGATGGGGAACAAGTAAGAAAAGCCCGAAAAGCTTTAAAATTATTGAAAGATGGAAGATTCAAAAAGTAAATTACTAAAACTAATGTGGGTTCCAGAGACGAAAGAAATTGTCTGGGACATGCAAACAGAAAAAGCAATTTCTGCGGATAATGATGTATATGCAGAAATTAATTCCGTTTTTAATTTGGAAGATTGGGGTAACGAATTTGAGCTTTTATATTCAAGTTGGCTGGAAGAGGATAATAATGATTTATACGATATTTCGAATTCTTTTTATCAAACAACTCTAAGTAATTTAGACATCATAAATAAAAATTCTAAAAGTTTTAATCTATACTTATGGTTTGACGTTGACAGGAGTCTTAATGAAAATTTTCAATGGGAAACTTGTCCAGTGACGAATACATCCCTTGTTCGATTAAATGAAAATACTCATTATTTAAACCGACTCATTTCCAAAGAAAAGTATCTGGTTTTCCCTGATATGAAAGTCCTTGAAAAGTCAGTGACATTATTACATTAATCACCTCCAAATAATCTTCTTCTCAATCGTTTCGATATAAAGCAAAAGACTTTCTTTGAGACAGTTAGTGACTAACGTTGTAATCGGAATTAAATTTCCACTTCTATCCCATTGGTCGATTGCGTCTAGATAGTCAGCTCGTTCTGTTACTTTAATAACAGCAGGCGGAAAGCCAAATTGAAATAAGAGTAAATTCAGAATTAGCCGCGCAGTGCGTCCATTGCCATCAGTAAATGGATGAATGGAAACAAACCGAGTATGCGCTTCGACAGCAAACAAAACAGGATGAATATCATGAGTGTTAGTAAGCCATTCAAAGAATTCGTTCATTAGGTCATTAAATTTAAACGGTTCAGGAAATTTAAAAACAGAATTATCTTTCTTCTTAACATAGACAGGAACTCTTCGATAGATGCCAGCGTTTTCGGAATCAATACTTCGCAAGATAATATTGTGAATTCCAAGAATATCGGAAGGAGTAATTTCAGAAACTTTCTTGGATGCAAGTTTTTCGATATAGTCAATTGCTTCTTTATGATTGATAATTTCTAAGTGTTCGCGTGTGGATTTTCCGCCAATGGTAATTCCTTCCAAGAGAACTAGTTTTGTTTCATTCAAGCTGAGCGTATTACCCTCGATAGCCGTTGAGTTAAAAGTAAAATCTACATCGAAAAGAGTTTTTAAATTCTTAATCTGTGCATCTGTCAACGGGCGCAAACTATTTAGTTTGTGCTTTAGGATATCGATTTCTTGTAAAAGATTTTTCATAGTTTTAATATAACTCTCAGTTTAGGGACTTACAAAAAATCAAACCTTTCAAAATTCAATACCTCAAGAATTCATTTCTCTGTGACTCAGTGCCTCTGTGGCAATCAAGTCTTAGCTTCCTGCTTTGCCCTATCAGTCAAATGAAACAGCAAAATATCTATATCCGAAGGATCAACACCAGAAATTTGTGCGGCTTTTTCTAAAGTTACGGGTTTATGCTTTGTTAGCTTCACAATGGCTTCTGTTTTTAACGCAGTGATTTGCGAATAATCGAAGTTTTCCGGTATCTTGACAGAGAGATTTCGAGTGCGCTCTTTGATGGTTTGGTTTTCTCGTTTGATATAACCTTCGTATTTGATTTCCATTTCGAGAATTTTAATTTCCTTGTCGCTGATGGAATCCAAATTAGGAATAATCCCCTTACAATCCAAAAGAGAAATTTCCGGACGGCGAATAAAAGAATCCATATCGGAACCAAACTTAATCGTTTCAATTCCCTTGGAGTGTAAAAGTTCAGTTAAAGCCGGTGAAGGTTTTAAGTTCATGGCATAAATCTTTTGGCGAAGCTCATCAACGCGGGCGTATTTTTCTTCCATACGAGAATAGTCTTCGCGGCTAAGAACGCCTAGCTGCAAACCGTATTTCATAAGACGTTTGTCGGCATTATCCTGACGAAGGAGTAATCGGTGTTCGGCGCGGGATGTGAACATACGATACGGATCTTCGACACCTTTGTAAACAAGGTCATCCACAAGAACGCCAATGTAACTTTCGGCACGAGAGAAAATCATAGGTTCCAGTCCACGAACGGAAAGTATAACGTTGTAAGCCGCAACTAAACCCTGAGCGGCTGCTTCCTCGTAACCGGTCGTGCCATTGATTTGCCCTGCGTGGTAAAGCCCTTTGACGCGGTGCGTTTCGAGAGTAGGCTTCAGTTCGGTCGGGTCTACGAAGTCGTATTCGACAGCGTAACCAGGGCGCATAATCTCAGCTTGCTCCAAACCCTTAATAGAGCGAATTAATTTCCACTGCACTTCTTCCGGCAAACTAGTCGAAGTTCCATTTACATAAACTTCCATTGTCTCATAGCCCTCAGGCTCGAGAAAAATCTGATGGCGTTCGCGCTCAGCAAAACGAACAATTTTATCTTCAATAGAAGGACAATAACGTGGTCCGGTGGATTTAATTTGTCCAGAATACATAGGGGATAATTCTAAGTTGGCGTTTATAATCTTATGAGTCTCAGCATTCGTGTAAGTGATATGACAAGGAATCTGGCGGCGAGTAATTCGGTCATTGGAAAAAGAAAACGGAGTCGGGTCTTCGTCTCCATCTTGAACGGCTAATTCAGAGTAGTCGATAGAATTTTTATTAAGCCTCGGAGGAGTTCCTGTTTTCAAACGACCGAGTCGAAAGTTTACAGAGCGTAGAGATTCAGACAAACCCTGCACGGTTCCATCACCCAAACGACCGGAAGCTTTTTGATAAGTCCCGATATGAATGATACTTTGTAAAAAAGTTCCAGTGGTTAAGATTAAATGATTCGTAAAAATTTCAAATCCGCGACCAGTACGAACGCCAACTACACGGTTATCCTCAATTAAAACATCTTCGACAGTGTCATGGCGAATCGAAAGTAGCCGCTCGGCTTCGAGAGTATGTTTGACTTTGAGTTGGTATTCCTTCTTATCCGCTTGTGCGCGCGGTGCCCAGACAGAGGGACCCTTCGAAGTGTTGAGCATTTTAAATTGAATTCCTGTTGCATCGGTCACGCGCCCCATTAGACCGCCTAACGCATCGACTTCGCGCACCATATGACCTTTTGCAATTCCACCTATTGCGGGGTTACAGCTCATTTGCCCGATGGTGTCCATGTTCATTGTAATGAGTAACGTGCGTAAGCCGCCACGCGCAGCGATATACGAGGCTTCCGAGCCAGCGTGACCCGCGCCTACGACGATGCAATCAAATCGGTTTGGAAAAAAAGAATTCATAATGTTATTAATTCTTAGACCGTCTAGGTATAAACCATTTTTTGATTTTGGTTTGGGCATTGAACGTGGTCGAAATTTGGACATTGAGGATATCCAAAATTTGGGCGATTCGGGCATTCTGGTATAGGGTTGAAAGTATTCAACCCCTACCCGAATTACACCGACCGCGCTGTTCGCTGGTTCCGTCTTAATCTGAAATGCTTGCTTGGGGATCGCATTTCAGATTAAGACCAAGCGCTCACATCGCTATCGCGGGCTTTTTCGGATTTAAGGGACATAGTTGGGGTTTGGGAACAGTGCATCGAACTCGAGAAAAAATTTCGCAATGAAAGGTAATTTTTGAGAAAAAATTTTCATTTAAGCGCACCAAGTAAAACTTTTCTGACCTAGTATTTGTATGAAGGTAAGTTTTCAAAATTCTCAAAAGTTTAAAATAGACGAGCTTTGGTTGAGGGAAAAGTCAGTTTCTACTTTGCTTGTGCCTGCTCATCTAATCGAAGCTTTGAAATTAAAAAAGAGAGAGCATGGTAGGCAGATGGCTGTTTACCTCCGAAATCTGTTGAAGATGTATCGCACCTTGACTCATTCTGGTATGTTGCCAAATCCTCGGAAGATTAAAACGGAATACCAAGAGGAGGGACTTGATTTGAAGCGTGTGTCCTTTCGTCCGAATAATGCGGACTGGCTAGAACTCGGTGAGCTGGCTTTAGCATTTGGAAAATCTCGCTGTTATGTATTTACCTTTTTGCTCGAGTTAGATCTGACTGGATTTTGGGATATGCTCTACTATTCGGGATTGAATGATGCAGTTCCTACACAGGATAATTTAATTCTAAAGGTCTCGTGGTCGCTCAGGCGAGTTTTACAAGACTTTTCGCGGGGCTATCACGTCAGAGTTTAGCAATCGAACAAAGAAATATTCTTACTCTATTCAAACAAATACGAATTCATAAACCTTAGAATGATAAAGCTTGCGATAGCGATCGAGCGGTGTCCACCGATTACTAGGTAGTCAGCTTATTTTGAACAAAACGAGGGGAAAAGAAAATGGCGGTGGACAAGAGGGAGAGCGCGGTCGAAAATCCCTTCCTTGAACGAGTTAGACTTTGTTAAACTAGGAAGGGAAGGGATTTTCGAATCGCCCAGTAGAATTGTCTTAGTTACAAAAAATTCTCTTGGGAATTGATGTTCACCTTGAGTACAAAGAAAAATGATAGACCAAATAGTATTTTATAATAAAATTACTTTATGCTAATACGTATAATTTTCCGTATTTGTAAAAAAGGAGATTTTTTAATATGAATTTTAAAAGAAGCATACTACTAACCTTAGTATTCGCCATAATGGCAACTACTCTTACGAATTGTTCTTCCAGCGATAAAAAAGAAGAACCTGCCAAAAAAAAAGATGAAACTGCAGTAAAAAAAGATGAGCCTAAAGCTACTGTTGAACCAGCAAAATCTACTGATTCTAAAAAAGCTTCCGATTCAGTTGCAGGTGCAGAAACTGGAACTACTACCACAGATTCAAAAGCTGTAACAGGAGCTGAAACTGGCGTTGTATCTACTGCAACTGATGCATCTCGTGCATTAGCAAATGGAGAATGTATTGGTAATTGCAAAAATGGAGAAGGCATGTTAGGCTTTTCTGATGGAAGCAAATACCAAGGACAATTTAAAGAAGAAAAATTCAATGGCAAAGGCAATTTACTTTTTGGCAACGGTGATAATTACACTGGAGAATTCAAAGATGGCGTTATGGCTGGAACTGGAGCTTATAAATTTGCGAATGGCGACCAATACGATGGTCAGATGAAAGAAGGTAAGTTCAACGGTTACGGTACATTACTCGGTGCAAAAGGAACTAAATATGTTGGTTGGTTCGCTGATGGTAAGTTTAACGGCAACGGAACATTTACCACAAGACAAGGAAGAACTTACACCGGAGATTTTAAAGATGATCTTTTAAATGGTAAAGGGATCGTTAAAGAAAAAGACGGAAAGGTTATTTATGACGGTCAATTCAAAGATGGTCAACCTGTAAAATAATTTAAGGTTAAATAGCTAGTATGCGCAGAAGTATCCTTTCTGCTCATACTGCTTTTTACAATCACTACACTCTCCGATTTCTTCTTTTACAAACGCACAAAGTTTTCGATTCAGCGCATACAGTTCATCATCCCCATAAATTACAAAATCACTTTTCAAAAACCCATTTAGATTTTCTTTATACAGTAATTCAAAAGAAATTGGTTGAATCATTGCTAAATCAGTATTTTGTTTTACCAATTCCGACGGGTGATTGGTTTCTTTTCTCCCTTTTTTTAAATCAATTTGCAGAATATCCTTTGTGATTTTATAAGATCCTTCCATTGTGGTTACTGAAAAGTATCCGTCTTTATCTACTACTTCTTCACGATAAAAGGCAAGACCTTCAAAAAGTTCAATCTCGATATTGTCCGAATCTTCTTCTTTATTTCCGTAAATGTATGTCTTTGAATTACTTTTCAGTTTTATTTTTTTAGTTTGATTTGTTATAAACTCTTTTGGATTTTTAGTTAAGAATTTATCTGAAGTGATATGAACTAGAATCTGTTTCCAACGTGGATTTTTTCTAACGTATGCTAAGTTAGAATCGTGGTCTAAAATTTTAAAAAGATTAAACCCGCGAGTTATAGATAATCGCAAGTATTTGATGGAAGATTCTGTTTCATTTGAAAGACTGTATGCACAAGCTAGGTTGTAATACAGATTTACTTTGTTGTCATAATCCAATACATCCGCAATTTCATAAGCCTTAATTGCATCTTGAAAATTACCAATACTCAAAAGGCTTTTTCCATAATTATAATAAGTGTCAGCCTCTATGTAGATATTCATTGCCTCTTCAAATTTACCTACGGAGTCTAAAAACTTTTTGGCTTTGTAAAGTCCTAGTGCATCATTGTAAACTTTTCGATAGAGACTGATTTGGTTATGTAATTTATTATGATCTGCAATGCTCGCTGTTTCGTCTTCTATCACTCGTTTGGAAAATGCATAAGAAAGTGAAAGATAATTTGGCTTAGCCTTAGGAGGTGGAGTCTCCTCGCAAGCATAGATTAATAAAATCGTAATAAATAAAAAATTTCGTATCATGGTATTAGTAAAATAACCTCAGCTCGATATAAGAAAATTATCCATATCGTCATCCCCGAAATCCCTTATCGGGGATCTAAAAGCTTACTTAGGACTACAGATAGCTTTTTTCTGAGACATAATTGTTAACTTACCTAATTTTTAATCTACGGAAATTATTACAATTTTAAAATTAGTCTGGTTTTTAAAGAGAGAATTTGAATAAGCCCGAAACAAAAAAAACAATGTTGCCAGCTCTCATGTCGAGTTGTCTTGATGCAAAATTTGTATCTACAATGGAATCTCTAAACTCAGAGCTAGAAAGTGGTGCCACTGATCCATCGGAGCGAAGATAAAAAGATCCACTATCATCATTGAATGTTCCATTAAAAGAAGGCACTGTATAGTAATTATAAAATCCGCCCAGTTGTAAAACGAAATTATCACTGAGTTTTTTATTGAAAGAAGTTTCTAGTTTGTATCCAAGTCCATTGCCTACCATAAATCCTGTCTGGGGAGTATACTCATATTGAGATGCCGAATATCCGTTTGTTTTCCAGCTAATCGTATTTATCCCCATTCCCATTCCAGTTTCTATGTAAAAATTTTTGAACTTAAATTCATGGTAGTACATTAGAAAAAAATATTCTACTTTCAAATTAAAGTTTAGTCTTGTTGCCGTATAGACATTGGGTGCATAGATGGTTGTAATTTCACTCAAATGAAATCTGTTGAATTGAGTGTTGCCATAGGTAAATCCAACCTTTGAATTTTCATAAAGTCTGAGTCTTGCTAAAAATTCTGTATTCGCTGTATTTTGGAAGGGGCTAAGCGATGTAAAACTGTAAACATAAGGCGAGGATTCTGATTTGTAGTTCTTGAGTTGAGATTCAAATTGGTCTGCTGGTTTGTGTCCTAGTCCATATCGAATCCCTAATTCAAATTCTCTTTTTCTAAATCTATCAACTGCTGGAGACTCTTCATCTTCTTCTACAAATTCATCTTTGGGATTTGTCTTTTCTTTTTTTTCCTGAGACATTAGTGGGAGGTAAGTAAATAGAACTAACAGGCTAAAAAAAATTATTTTATTTTTCACACCTCTATTTTTTATTACTTTACTCTCTAGTCAAGTCCAATCAAAACAGACTAATTTATCTAAAGGAGATTTTATGAAATTCATTGTCGGAGTCTTATTTCTATTATTCACAAGTTTACAAGCTAATTCTATTTACGACTTCAAAGTAAACGATATTCGGGGAAATGAAATTAGCCTCTCTAAATACAAAGGCTCTCCGCTTCTCATTGTAAATGTAGCGTCTAAGTGTGGTTACACGTATCAATACGAAAATCTAGAAAAGGTGTATCAAAAATACAAAGCGAAAGGTTTGAAAATTATTGGATTTCCCGCCAATAATTTTGGCTCTCAAGAACCAGGGAGTAATGAAGAAATTGCAAAATTCTGTAAGTTGAAGTATGATGTAAGCTTTGATATGATGTCTAAAATTTCTGTCAAAGGATCCGACAAACATTCTCTCTACAAATATCTCACTGAAACTGCAAATAAAAAGGGTGAGGTCGGTTGGAACTTTGAAAAATTCCTAATTGATAAAAATGGCAAAATCGTGGATAGATTCGAATCCTCTGTCGAACCCGATAATGAAAAATTAACGAAACAACTAGAGAGCCTTTTTTAACTTGTCAAATCTAGAATCATTCCAATTAAGTAAAAGTATACAATAGAGTTATTGAAAAATTAAATTTAGGGATAGCGTCATAGTGAGCTTGTCGAACTATCCTTCGACGGGCTCAGGATGACATTGAACCAATTTTCAATAACTCTAATACAAATAAAATCTTGGAGTAAAAAATGGAAGATAAAGCACTTTTGTTATATGGAATCCGTTGGATCCACTATGTATCCGGCGTTTGTTGGATTGGACTTCTCTATTTCTTAAATCTAGTGAACGTTCCCCTACAAGGAAAATTAGATGCGGGAGTAAAAAAAGTTCTTACCCCTGAGTTAATGCCTCGTGTTCTTTTCTGGTTTAGGTGGGCGGCTATGTTCACTTTTATATCTGGTTTAGCCTATTACGCAGTCCTTTTTGAAATGGGTGGTGTAAGAGCAGCTACTCCTAATTGGTCGCATTGGATTTTACTTGGAATGTTGCTTGGAACTATCATGTGGTTTAACGTTTGGTTTGTAATCTGGCCTAACCAAAGAAAAATCATCAACGGTGTTAAATCTGGTAATCCTGCAGATCCTTCTATTCCAAAGAAAGCACTTCTCTTTTCTCGTATTAACACATTCCTTTCTGTTCCTATGTTATTTTTCATGGGATATGGAAGACATGCTGGTCAACAAGTGCCTATGGCTTCTGGTGAGGGGTTACTCGTAATTGTCCTCGCTGGTGCAATTGGTGCTGCTGTTGCTTGGTTCGCCATTAAACAATCTGGAACAATTAGCACAGAAGTATAGTTAAATTAAGATATGCCACAGAGGCACTGAGTCACAGAGGTTAATAATATATTAGATGTTATTGCAAGTTTATGCGTGTATGGTAGACGTTCATATAATATCTTAGAAAATAATTCAATAAACTCTCTGTGTCTTTGTGCCTCTGTGGCAAAATTTTTGTTTTTAAACAGTCCCAAGCATAATTGATCTTATCCTTCCTGTCTTTCTAACAAACTATTCAATAAATCAGGGCTAATGTTGAGATTGCCTATCTTCTCTGCATTCTTTGCTAGATCACGCATAGCACGACTTACAATCTGGCTTGCATTCATTTGATTTGCCGCAAGAACTTCTAATAACTCTGGACTTAATCCCGCGAGTGCATTTATTTCGAGGCGGAGTGCTTCTCCTTTTGCTTTGGAAATCTGAATTGTATTTTCAGCTTGGTGGCTAACGAGTTTTTTGCGCTCTTCTTCTCTTTGGATTTCTGCTTTGAGTTTTTGAGCTTCTATTTCATTTTGTTTTTCTTGGATTGCTTTTTGCGAATTCATCTTTGCTTCTTCCAAAAGACTTTTCTTTTCTTGGACAGCAATTTCGATATTCATTTGCTCTTCTCGGATTTTACGATTCTTTTCTTCGATTGCAATTTGCGTTTGGAGTTCGTTTTCTTTGATTTTGCGCTCTTGCTCTACTCCAAAGTTACGCCTTACGTAAATGGCTTCATCTGCTTCTTTTAGAAGTGTTTCCCGTGCACTTGCTTCTAGCGCTCTTGACATTTCCGGTGTAGGACTGATTTTGAGTATTGCAAAATCTACAATCTCAATTCCAAGTGCCGCCAAAGATTCATTATCCTTAACTCTTGCTTTTACGTGAGTTACTAAATCGCTTCCTGATTTGAGCGCGGTGCGCAAATCCATTCCAGAAAGTTTTTCGCGAATAGTGACTTGGATAACGTTCGTTAGCCGCACTGGAAGTTTCTCAGAACCATCTCCCGTATAACGTCCATGTACATCTACTGCAAAATCTAGTAGACCAGCAAGTTTGGTCGGTTGTAATACTCTATAAGTAAACTGACCTTGGATGTTAATTTCTTGGTAATCAACAGTTGTCTCTTTGAAGATAAAAGGGGAATCACCACTTGCGGCAGGAACTATTACAACGTTTGCAGAAGGAGCATAATAGAAAAAACTAAGACCAGTGCCTTCAGCGCGAATTTTACCTTTGCGATACAAAATTACATAATCGGTAGGACGAACTTTTATAAATCGAATTCCAAACATGGCTTCACTGTTACGGGTAAAAATTTTCTGTCAAGGGTTATTTTATTTTACAATTAGCGACTACAGGCAAATGAGAGGAAATTTTTTCAAATTCTTTTTGTCCTCCTGATTCGATTGAAATTTGTTCTAGACTTATTACTTTGCCTATACAATTAAGTTGGGAAACGTTGTCCGTGAATATAACATCGTTTTTTTCGCCTGTGAAAGTGCTTGGTTCAGAAATTAAATTTTTTAGTATTTGAAAATACAAAAGTGATTTTAAAAACGAATCGGATTGGTATTTTTTATCTGTGTAAAAATCTCCTCCGAAAAAAGTTTTTCTCTCTGAAAATTTCTGGTATGTAAAATTTACAATTTTCTCAAAGTCGATTAGCTCATTTTTATTTCCTGGTTCCGTATGAAAAGGTAAAACGGAAACTTTTGCTCCGTTTGTTAGTTCTAAAAAAAAGAAACTAGGCGGTGATAAAAATTCTTTTTTTGTATCGGGATACGCAATTAGTTTCATTTCTACAACTTTATTATTATTCGAACAGCTTATATATTTGGTTTGATTTTGGATTGTTCCATCTTCATTTAGTTTTAGGATGCTATCAACACAGGAGTAATTTAGATTTTCCTTTGAAAGAAAATCCTCTAATTCAGAAGACAAATTGTCATTATCCACTCTAATCTCGGTTAAAGATAATGAGTCACATTTTTTTGTTAGTTCGGTTATATAGTTTTTTTTATTTTTCCACTCAATTAATTTTTTAGAGTCGAGTTTTTCTGCATTCCAAAAACAGATTGAAAAGGAAATAGGTTTTGCTCTTCCTTCAAAATTTTCATCAACCGTAACACAAAAATTAAAAAAGAAAATAAATAGTAATAGAGTAGCTCGAAAATTTGAGAATAAATGTGTTTCTTCCGCGCTCGCCGCGGGAGAAATCTCACTCTTTGTTCTATTTTTCAACAACTCTAATATCGAATATTTCATTTAAGATTTTTTACCAATTACAAAATACATATCAATCAACTAACAAAACATACCTATTTTTCAGACCGATTCACATGTTAGCTTGAATGAATCAGATTTGGCAAGAAAAAGTTTTTAATTTCTACTTGCATTTGTGTATTAGCTAAAAAATCTTAGGGACTATGAAAATTAAATTAATCTTTATCCTCTGCATTTTAGTCTTAGTTGGATGTGGCTCTAATGAAAAAATGTTTCCGCGACCTGACAAACCTTGGGAAGGTTGGGCAGGTTCACCAGATAGACCAGGCAAAATGCCGTTTGAATATTTTTACATCAAATCGCAAGCGCGAGCATCCCAAAAATCTATCGAAATGCAAAATGAAAATAGTATGAAAAAAACTTGTTCGGATGCTGCAAGCCTAACAGGAAAAGCCGATATAGCCGCAAAGATACTCAGCGAATTCTCTGAATGCTTTGATTGTAGTGATGATAAGAAAAATATGTTTAAGGAAAGTAGTGTCGTCAAAGAAACAAAAATTAAAGAGTGTAAACCTACTTCTTCAGAAATTTCCGAAATGAAAGGGAGTAATTGGCGAGAATGTGAATGTGTTCTATATGCCCTTATTCCTGGCGGCAAAGATGGATTACTCGCAAGGATAAGGGAATAAAAGAAATTAAAATTACTTTTTGGTTGGTGCTGGTGCCTTTTTCATATTCTCTACGCTGATCCCGAGCACCCAGAGGGTAACAAGAAATACTCCCAAACCTTGTTGGAGATCTAGTTTTTCCCCAATCAAGAAAAATGCCATGAGAGCTGTAACCGCAGGACCACTTGCCCCAATTACAGAAGCCAGAGATGGACCCACAAGTGGAACTCCAAAGTTTTGCAGTAGATAACCTATAAGTGTAGTCGTCGCAAGAATCAAAGTACCATATACTAAATCCATTGTATGAGATGGATCTATTTCGAAGCCAACTTGTAGAAGAATCGCTAATCCTAAAACGAAAATGATAGAAAAGTTAACAATGGTAAACGGTGCGGGATGCATTTTGGCATTCTTAATCATAATAATGTATCCAGCAAACGCAACCCCTGAAAGGGCAGCAGTAATTGCGCCTAATACGAAATTACCTCCGTCTCCTTTCGGTGTAAATGCTGCGGCAGGAATTGTCATAAATCCACCGATATAAATCGTAACCATTGCAAATACTAGAGGTAAAGAAGGTCTATCCTTGAAGAAAGCCCACATAAGTAAAATGGTAATCGTTGGGTAAATAAAGAAAATCGTTGTAGCAATCCCTGTTGGAATAGAACCAAGGGCTATATACATAGATAACTGGGAGCAAAATAAAAATAAACCGCTACTCATAACACTATACAATCTTGTTTTGTTTTCGGGTTTCGATAAATCTAATATGTCCTGCCAAGTGTTTTTGTGAAGTCTTGGGGCTACTAAGAAAGCCATTATGGGCAATACTACAGCACAACGTAAAACCAAAATCAAAAGTGAGTTTGAAAAACTAGAATTGAGAATGATTCCATCAAAAAGTCCAAATAAAGATTTTGGGCTAAGTATCACACGAGTAACTACGTTTTGAAATGATAAAAGTAAAGAAGACGTTAGTATTAATATCAGTCCCTTTGTTAAATGGCTATGCTGGTTTGTTACGGGTGCCGCAGTAGGTGGTGCTGTTGGATCTGCAACGGTTGAGGTTTCTTCTACTGCCTCTACGTTTGGAGAGGTATTTGTGCTCGATGTTCCTAGTTTCTTTTTTGCCATTTCTAATCTATCCTTTCCCAAATATCGGCAATTCTTAGTTGAAAAATTCAACTAAATAATAAACCCTTAATTAGAATAAATGAAGATATGGCTTGTTTTTTTGAATCATGTCAAGTTTTTTTTACTGGTAGATTAGATAATTAAAATTAAGTTAAAAAAATAGTTACACAGGGGAGAGTTTGGTATGGGTGAAGAACAAAATTCAGACAAGGTAAGAAGTGACCTAGTTTTTTTAATGCAGTGTTTCAAAGAAGTGCTAATTGAATTAAAAGAAGACGAACTTGCGAAAAACCTTCCTTGGTTAGAGGAAAATTTTCATCCAATCAATGTGGGCAATATTGAATCGAATTTTCCACTACGAAATTCACAGGCATTATCTATTTCGTTTCAATTGCTTAATATGGTAGAAGAAAATGCAGCCACACAATTTAGACGGGCTGTTGAAATCGAAAAAGGCATTCATTTTATTGTGGGGTCGTGGGGTGAACATATCAAACGTATGAAGAGTTCGGGGTTTGATGAACTTCAGATTGCAAAATCATTTTCCGAGATTCATGTTGAGCCAGTGTTGACAGCACATCCAACCGAAGCAAAACGCGCTACAGTTTTAGATCAACATAGAGAACTTTATTTGCTTTTAGTAAAGAAGGAAAATCCAATCTGGACTCCAACAGAAAAAGAAACTCTTCGAAATGAAATCAAACTTTGTTTGGAGAGACTTTGGCGCACTGGTGAAATTTATTTACAAAAACCAGACATTACCTCTGAAAGAAAAAATATCATTCATTATTTGAAAAATGTTTTTCCCGATGCGGTTACACTTTTAGATAAAAAATTTAAACAAGCTTGGAAAGAAAATTCTTTTGACATAGGTTTAATCAACCGAATAGAAAAACTCCCCAAAATTAGTTTTGGAAATTGGGTTGGCGGAGATAGAGACGGACATCCATTAGTAACCGCAATTGTGACACGAGAAACTCTATTAGAATTCAGAGAAACAGCACTCAATTTAGTATACCAGCGGCTTTTCACATTAGCCTCTAGATTGAGTTTATCTGAAAATTTACATTCCGTTCCTAAAAAATTACTACACTTTATCGAAGAATGGTCTCTACAGTTAGGAGATATTGGGCAAAATTGTATTACCCGCAACCCAAACGAGCCATGGCGTCAATTCATCAATATTTTGCTTGTGAGAATTCCTCTTTCTTCAGTTGGAAATAAAGAAGAGAGTTTTAGTTATACAAATCATTTTGAACTTTTAAAAGATTTAGCCATACTACGCGATTCTCTTTTGGAAGTGGATGGATTTAGAATTGTGGAGTATGAAATTTTTGGAATCGAAAGAATGATTCAGACTTTTGGCTTTCATTTAGCCGCAGTTGACATAAGACAAAATAGTGAATTCCACGATAGAGCTTTGGTTGGATTAATGAAAGCATCTGGTAGTCGTAATATTCATTTTGCAGACTGGAATGAATTTGAAAGACTACAATTTTTAAATTCTGAATTAACATCAGCGCGTCCGTTTTTAGCACCAGGAATGCCTTTGGAGGGAGAGGCAGAAGCGGTAAGAGACTGTTATCTGGTAGTAGCTGAGTATGTAAAAAAATATGGTACATCTGGAATTGGTTCACTCATTGTAAGTATGACTCGCAAACTTTCGGATCTACTCGTTGTTTACCTCTTTGCAAGAGAAGCTGGACTTGTAATGAATACACCGGAGGGACTTGTTTGCCTTTTGCCGGTAGTTCCATTGTTTGAAACTATTGAAGATTTAGAAAAATGTGCTTCTATCATGGATGCTTTTTTGTCTCACCCAATGACTAAATTGAGTTTGGCATATAGATCTTTTCCTGATGGAATTCCAGTTCAACAGGTTATGTTAGGTTACAGTGATAGTAATAAAGATGGTGGAATTATTGCTAGTCAATGGTATTTATACAGAGCGCAAATGGAAATTGATGAAGTAGGAAGAAAACATGGTGTAAAAATAAATTTCTTTCATGGAAGAGGGGGGAGCATTAGTAGAGGTGGTGGAAAAACGCATCATTTTTTGGATGCACTTCCTTTTCCTACTTTAACGGGTAACACTCGTTTAACCATACAAGGCGAAAGTATTGCACAACAATATGCTAACTTAATTAATGCCACTTATAACTTAGAATTGTTAGTGGCGGGTGTAACAGGTGTTACCCTGAAGCACAAAATGATTCAAAAAACTCCAGCCCACTTAGAAGAAATTGTACAAGGACTTGCAGAAAAAAGTCGCCGCAATTATGAGGCTTTAGTTCGTTCTGAAGGATTTATGATTTTTTATAGCCAAGCTACTCCGATTGACGCACTTGAAAATTCTAGAATTGGATCTAGACCTGCACGGAGAACTGGGAAAAGAACCTTGAAAGACTTGAGAGCGATTCCTTGGGTGTTTAGTTGGAATCAATCTCGTTTTTTTCTGCCTGGCTGGTTTGGAGTGGGAACTGCGCTTGAGGAATTACAAGTCACAAACAAAGACGCATTTGCCTTGTTAAAAAAAGAGATAGTTACTTGGCCATTTTTTAGGTATCTTATGATGAATGTTGAAACAAATATTTTTAACGCCGACCAAGAAATTATGCAACTTTATGGAAACTTGGTAGATGACGTTTCAATTAGAGACAAATTTTTAGACCACATCCTAAAGGAATACAATAGAACAAAAGAAATGTTAGCGATTTTGTTTGAATCCAAAGCTGAAATACGAAGACCTCGTATGTTTAGAACGCTTGGCTTTAGAAGCTCTGCCCTAAAAAGTTTACACTTGCTTCAGGTAAACCTTTTGAGAGAATGGAGGCAGAATTTGAGGGAACAAAAATCTGGTTCTGCTGATGAATTATTGATTGAGTTACTTCTTTCTATTAACGCAATCGCAAGTGGACTTCGTACTACAGGCTAATTATTAGACTTGTTGCAAAATAAAATTTGTCATAGTGAGCTCGTCGAACTATACTTAATGAAATATGTATCCTTCGACAGGCTCAGGATGACATTAAACCAATTTTGTAAAAAGCCTATTATACTAAAGAAGAGTTAGAAATTGAAATCAGAAAAGTTAGAAGAGTTAAAAAAAATAGCAGAGTCTTGCACAAAATGTAAATTATCCACAACTCGAACAAAAGTTGTATTTGGAGAAGGAAATCCAGAAGCGGAACTTTTATTCATTGGAGAAGGTCCAGGCAAACAGGAAGATATGACAGGAAGACCTTTTGTTGGACGGGCGGGTGAACTGCTCACAAGGCTTATCGAAAAAGCAATGGGAGTGCCAAGGTCAAAAGTTTACATTGCGAATATTGCGAAATGTCGTCCTACTGAAAATTTGCAAATGGAAAAAGACAGGGCTCCTGATCTTGAGGAAGTAACAGCCTGTAGCCCCTATCTAATTAGGCAAATCGAAATTATCCAACCGAAAGTAATTGTAACCCTAGGAAATCCCTCTACGAAGTTTTTGTTAAAAACACAGGAAGGAATTACTAAACTCAGAGGAAATTGGGCGAATTACAATGGAATTCCTGTTATGCCAACATATCATCCAAGTTACGTAATTCGAAATGGTGGAGAAAACAGCAATGTTCAGAAAGAAGTTTGGTCTGACTTACTAAAAGTAATGGAAAAATTAAATTGGGAACCAAAAGTAAAAATCAAGTGGAAGTAAAAAAAACACATAGCAGTTCAGCAACAAAGAGTCTAGCTCTTTCTTTTTATACGTTTCTTTCTCGGATACTCGGTCTTATCCGTGATCATTATATGGCAGTGAGTTTTGGGACTGGGTTTATAGCCTCTGCTTTCTCTGTCGCCTATCGTCTTCCTAATATGTATAGAAACCTATTGGCAGAAGGAACTCTTTCTCAATCTTTTATGCCACTTTATTCTGATGCAAGCAAAGTAAGTGAAGAAGAAGCAAAAGTTATGTCCGGTGCAATGCTTTCTTTTTTAAGTTTTATGCTTTTGCTTTTTGTGGGCTTATTTGTATTATTCGCTCCATACTTACTTCCAATCCTAGTTGGCGGAACTGAGGAATATTCTAATCTTGTAATTGAGTTATCTTTGATACTTTTTATTCTGATTTTTACAGCAAGTCTATCTTCTATATTCATTGCGATTGCAAATTCCAAACAGAAATTTTTTGTTCCTTCTTTGTCTCCGATTATACTTAATCTCAGTTATTTGTTTGTATTTTTAGTTGTATTTCGATTTTTTGATGATACGTTAGAGCGAGTCAAAGTTTTATCTTTCGGTATTGTAACTGGTGGTTTTTTACAATTAGCTGTTCAAGTATTTTATATTAGAAAATTAAACCTAGCACCTAAAATCAATTTTCAATGGAAACATCCTGCGATTAAGAAAATCTTAACTCTAATGATTCCTGCCGTTGTGGGTGGAGGTTTTTATCAGATAAGTCTTCTTGTCGATATATTTCTCGCGAATTATATCCAAAACCAAAATCCGGGTCTAGGTGCTGTGGTTAGTCTGGATTATTCGCAAAGACTGATTCAATTACCAACTGGAATTATCGGAGTAGCTCTTGCTACTACTACTTTACCTGGACTACTTGCAAGTTTAAAAGAAGACAAGAAAGATTCTATTCCAAATGAACTTGCGGAAACTCTTTGTTTTGCTCTCTATCTTACTTTACCTGCGGCATTCGGATTTATTTTTATGGGCGAAACGATAGTAGACGCTATTTTTTATGGTGGTAATTGGGATAGTAAATCGACTGCATCGACTATTCAGGCTTTGCAGTTTTATTCCATTGCGATTCCTGTATTTAGTATGAACAAAATTTTAACTTCTTCGTATTATGCTTTTAAAGATACAAAGACACCGCTTAGAATTAATATGATATCGTTTTCGATCAACATTTCTTTGAATCTGATTTTAATGAATTTTTTAAAACATGCAGGGCTTGCTCTTTCGTCTACCATTGCGGCTTACGGCACATTTACCTTTCTCTTTTGGAAAATGCAAAAACATGATATNNTTTTTGAACTCTAAAGAAATTCATTTAGCTCATGAAAATCTTGCAAGGTTAAAAGCGACCATTGGAATTCTTCCTGCGATATTTTTGTATTTTCTTTTTTCCAAAATTGCCAACCTGCATGAATTCGATTTGATCTTTGGGAAGTTAATGAAGAAAATTATGCGGAAGTAAAAAAACTATTTGCGGCTAACGCCGATTACCTTTTGGAAAATGTAATCTGTATAATCAGGAAAACATTTTGTGGACATGTGACTTGCGTCTGTGAAATAATTGCAGTTGTATTCTTCGTCTTCATTCATGTTGAATAGATTTGTTTGATTGGCTTCATGAATGGCTTTTATTTTTGGAAACCAAATAGAGTAGGCAGTTATAGGCTTTTCAGGATTAGCCGGTCGCACTGCATTTCTAGTTTGGATGTATTTGAAATAGGGTCTTGCTACTCGAACCCAAATGGCGGAATGTTTTACACCTAACTCTTTTAGAATTGTAAAATTATCATTTTGAAATGCAAGCATATGTTCATTGAATGTAAATGGTTCTATGTAGGAATGAAAGTCTCCTTCCGAATATCTCAGAACTAATTCTTCGCTCGAACTAGCGTTAGCCGAAATATCTGATGATGCACTTCCTCTTTCTTCAACTAACTTTTCTGCAATTTGTTTTCTCCACTCGCGGTAGTGTTTTACAATTAGAAAATCATTTTTCATTCTTTGTAAAACAGTTTCTAATTTGGGGCGATACTGATAGGTTTTAAATAGACGTTTTGCTATGAAGTTTGTAATTTCTTTGGATGTATATCTGCTTCTGTATTTTAGAATAAATGGAAAGTCGAGTCCATTGACTAATACTTCATCAATCTTTATATAGGCAGTTAAGTTAAATGCTTCTACGGAGTTATCAACTAAGATAAAGTCTGGTTTGACATTATCCGCTTGAAATTGTTCTAGCCAGAATGTAAAATAATCAGGAGTTCCGCCTGGAACAGAAAAATTAAACAAAATCCAATCTGGATAATGTTCGGCTATATATTTATTATCAAACAAAAGTGCTCTTGAATTTCCAAAGTAGACCAATACTTTTTTTCGGTCTGGCTTTGTTAAGTATTCTTTTAATTCTTTAAATAGAATTGGTTTGTGAAAGTAGTTTATTTCCGAAACCGTTTTGGTGAAATACGTTTGGATTTTTTCGAGCATTAAAAGTCTATCGACGGCTAACGCTATTAAAAAGATTAAAACAGGAATGAGTAAAAATTTATTCTTGAACATAATTTTAGAACGTGGTGTAGATAAAACCATCTCCATCATGAGAAAGTGTAGTGAGTAAAAATATTGTAATCACTCCAAGAGCGATCACGAGAGGGAAGTTGTATTTTTTCAGTCCATCAAATGCTTCTGGTTTATATTGCACAAAGTGGAAAAATAAAAATGCGCCGTACATATAAATGACACTTTCATAACTCTTTACAGTATTTAACAAAAATGGTTTTTCACTTTGCACTAATTCCATGCCGGAGATCATCCACTCACCTCCGTTTACTGCTAGTAAGCCTCTTAGATAGTCAGGAGAATTCGTAAACAAACCAGAAAACAAATCTATCATAGAAGGAGTGTTATTGGAGCGAAACATTAGTGCACTGATGGAAAACAATACATATATGATAATTGCTTTTAAAACTTTTAGAGGAAAACTTTTTTGTGGTGTGAGAGGCAAACCCTTCTTTTCCTCTAAGTACTTTTCAATACACAAAAGCGCTCCCCAATAAAATCCCCAAATCACAAACGTATAATCTGCTCCATGCCAAAATCCACCTAGAGTCATCGTGATAATCAAGTTTAAATAGGTTCGCATCTCGCCTGCTCTATTTCCACCAAGCGGTATATAGATGTATTCCATGAGCCAAAACGAAAGTGTGACATGCCATTTTTTCCAAAGCTCTCGCCCACTTGTAGAAAAGAAAGGAGCGTAAAAATTTTCAGGAATTTGAAAACCTAAAAAATAAGCAACTGATCTTGCCATATCTGTTAGTCCAGAGAAATCCGCATATACTTGGATGGTGTATAAAATTCCTCCCATAAAAAGAGAGAATGCAGTATATTCATTTGGATTTGCAAATACTGGATTGATGATAGATGCAACTGGGTCGGCTAGAAGAATTTTTTTGATGAGCCCAGACATCATTAGGTAAGAAGCTTTGTATATGTCATCTTTTTGTGGGACTTCTCTTTCTAGATTTGGAAAGAAGTCTTTGGTTCGCATTATTGGACCTGCGATCAGAACTGGAAAAAACAATACGAAGAGTAAATATTTTTTGAAGCTAAGTAAGCCTTCTTCTTTGGTATTTCTATACGCATCTACAACGCAAGCTATCATTTGAAAAGAGTAGAAACTAATGGCTAACGGTAGAGTAATTTGTATCCATCTGCCTTCTGAAGCATCTTGAAAAAAAAGACTTCCCGTAATATCTTTTAAAAAACCCGTAAAAAAATAAAAGTATTTAAAAAAACCTAAGTTGAGCAAATTGAAAATAACCGCAACTTTTACGAATAGATTTTTATTACCTTTGTAAATCTGGTAATAGAAAAAATAATTAAGACCAATCACGGTTAGAAAATGAAGTAGAAAAAGGGGAGAATAATAGAAATAAAACGCTCCACCAGCTAAAATCAAAAAATCATGTCTTAGTTTTCTACCTATGTTCCAATAGATAAAATATACAATCGTGAAAAATAGAAAAAAGGGAATCGTATTAAATAACATAGTGTTTAGGTTTTTAAAAGAGAAATTAAACGGTTCATGACATCTTCTTTTACTTTTCGCATTCCNNAGTAATTCACTTGTGATACCTTCTAGTGGATTTGAGTTAAAGTGGTATTTGCCTAACATGTTTTTGGTAATTTCAATCGTGACGAGATGATACTCTTCATGAATTTCGATGCTCGAATAAATATCTCTTTTTAAAAGTAACACTGGTATCGAAAAATCTTCATACATTTTACGAAGTAACTCTTCGATTGGAAAATTGTAGGAAACCAGTTTGGCGGCTATTTCATGAGTTCTTGGACGAGTTTTACTGTATTTGAATTGTCCTGTGTCCATCACGATTCCAAGATAAAGTGCGATTGCAGTATTATAATCGAGTGGAATTCCTGCAAGTTCAATGATTTCGTAAATGATTTCTGATGTGGAGCCAATTTCAGGAAAAGAAAAAAGTCCATTAAAAGGTTCTATGTTGTCATGATGGTCAACCATAATTAAATTAGATTTGTCTTCTTTTAAAAATTGGTTTACATCTCCGATTCTAGGCAAATCAGAATTATCCACAACTACAACTGTTTTGTTGGTAGTAAAATTCTGTAACATATTTGGATCAATGTTGCGAACTTTAAAAAGTGGATCTATGAATCTATACTTCTCAGGCATTTTGTCTGGGTTTAATATGGAATGAATTTTTCCAAGTTTGGTGAGTAAGTAAGATAGACCTAACTCTGAACCAATTCCATCTGGATCACAGCCTTTATGCGTAGTTAAAATAAAATCATTTCCTGTTTTGAAAACATTTAAAAGTCTTTCAAAATCATTTTTTCTATCTATTTGTTTCTTGCTTGCCAAGTCTAGTCTCTCTTTATCTTTTTTTAAATAGTTCCTGCCAGTATTCTAGTTCGGAGCCAGAGAGTTTTACGTCTACTGGTTTCTCCTCTTTATCCACTGGTGCAAATAAAAATTTATCTACCCATTTTGCGAAGTCTTCTGATTTTTGACTCCTGCAACTAAATCGTTTACAGTAAAATAAAATATCATTGTCCGAAGTAACAACATACAAACTCGATGGATTTGGATCTCTTTTGATATATTCCTTAATCAGAAAATCAGCAGTAACATCGTGACTAAAATATATTTTAATCCCACCATATTCATCATGACGAACTTCGCTTCCTAAATCTTTTTTTCCATCAAAAAAAACGTGGATTACAGTGTTTCCTCTTTTGATTTTATACTGATTTAATATCTTTAATAATCCTTCTCTCGCAAGGTTTAATTTGCTTTCATACATTAAACTTTCCAACTCTGGAAACTTGTAAATCAAATTGAATCCATCTATCAGGATAATCATACTTTTGAGTATTCTAGAAATCAATCTTAAAATGGCAAGAGATTAAATAACGTAAATTTGACCCTCTCCTTGATTAATCGCTTCTATTTCATTCTGACCAAAATTTCCTTCCCATCAAAAGCAATTCCATATTGGAAAATCTTACTTATGCCCAAGGCTTTCAGTTCTGTTTCATATTGTAAGTCTTCGATTTGTGCGAGAGCGGATTCTACCGCAGTCTCCAGAGTTTCTTTGTCGTCGTGGTCTACTTTTTTAAATTCAATCACGATACCACTATTGGAACTATTTTTGGGAATCAGCATAATGTCATAACGACCATATCCACTTTCTCGATTGGACTTGACTTGGTAGCGATCGGACAATTGCAGAAGTAAACCTAGCACAAAGGCATGGTAGACTTTTTCTGGTTCAGCGCCCGTTGGATCGAAATAGCTCATAGAGTTTAACACGAACTTCTTTAAAAACTTACCCAGAATTTTTGCGTCTCCTTCTAACAAACTTTTCAAGAGAAGATTTAATTCAATGGATTGTAAATTTTCCGTGAGCCAAGAAGAGATAAATTTCCGATACACAAAATTTACTTCTTTATTGGGAATCATTAACTCACAAATTAATTTGTCATCCTCTGTCATTTCCTGTTTGGTTACTTTCAAGTATCCGCTGAAAAGTAAAAAGCTCCAGAGAGTCTCGCTGTTCTTTTCGACATCCGCAAACACAGTGTCTACAACGACTTCTTTTTGGATTGCTTGACCTGTTAGGAGAAGTTCCATGTCTCTCTTGGCAACAGAGTCTGCATTAGTTAATAACTTTTTCACCAGAAGATTAGAACTTGTATTCACCCAATGTGGACGTAAGCCCTCACTACTCTTGTGGAGAAAATTTAGAACCGACCAAGGGTTGTAGATACCATCTGTATTTCCAAAGACATACCCATTGTACCAATCCTTCACACCTTCTTTGTAGGAATCGAGTCCGTAGTATTCTAACGCAGACCAAACTTCATTTTCTGTAAGACCAAATTTGTCTGAATACTGATTGTTGAGAGTTGTATATACATCAAAGTTATTTAAGTCAGAAAAAATACTTTCTTTGGAAATGCGAAGGATTCCGGTAATCACAGCTCTTTCGATACACGGATTATCCTTGAGTCCTGTTCCCAAAAAAGCCCGCAAGAAATCTACGATATTTGTGTAATATCCTCTTTCGTATGCTTCATGAATCGGCGTGTCGTATTCGTCAATTAGCACGACTACTTTTTGTTTGTAGTGGTTGTAGAGATAGCCTGTGAGATTTTTGAGTGCATTTTTATATACTGATATGTCCGCGCTTCGGTTGATGATATTCTCAAAATCAACTCTGCTCTGACCTGTTACTGAGTCACCGGACAAAAGATAAGAATGTCGGGAATATTCCTCAGCTAGAACAATTTTGATTCGGGCGACACAATTTTCCCAGTTGGACTCTTTTATGTCCTTCAAAGTCCAAAACACAACTGGATATTTCCCGCAGTGGTCTGTGTATTCAGAGCCTTCTTTCCAGAGTTGTAAATCTTGGAAGAGATACGCACAGTTTTCTAGATTCGGGTGTTTTTCAAAAAAATAACGAATCATGGAAAGATTGGTCGTCTTACCGAAACGCCTCGGACGGACAATCAAAGAGACCAAACTTCCCGAATCAAGGAGTTCTTTGAGGAGGAGGGACTTGTCCACGTAAAACTGTTTTCGTGTGATGATCTCTCTAAAATCGCTTTGTCCGATGGGTAGTGTTTTCAGTTTCATAGTATTTGGTTGGGTAAAAGTAAAAATAATAGTGTTACAATTCTTGTGAAAATCTCAACTGACTGCTATCATGATCCAATGCCTAAGCGAAATGTCGCAAGCAGCTAACTCTTTTTACTTTTATGGAAAAATTCCAAGCGATTCTTCTAAAAGTGGAAGTTTTGCATCTTTGTCGGATAATACTGGTTTTGCGACCATCCAATCAATTTGTAAAGTAGGGTCATTCCAAAGAATTCCGCCTTCACTTTCTTTGCTGTAAAGATTATCCACTTTATATAAAAATTCTGTCTCCGGTTTTAAAACTAAATAACCATGAGCAAAGCCACGTGGAACAAGAAGCTGTTTGAAGTTTCCACCACTGAGTTCAATGCCAAACCATTTTTTGTAAGTTTTGGAACTCTGTCTTAAATCTACAACTACATCATAAACTGCACCTTTGGTTACTCTTACAAGTTTGGCTTGGTCGAAAGGAGGTTTCTGGTAATGTAATCCGCGTACAACTCCAGTGTCTATAGACTTCGCATGATTATCCTGTACAAAGTCAAAATGTAAACCTTTTTCAGCGAAGGCTTTGTCTGAATAACTTTCGTAAAAAAAACCACGATCATCTTTGAACACTTTTGGTTCAATTACATAGAGTCCTTCAAATTCAGTCGATTGAATGTTCATTGGCTAACCTTATTAAGTATTGTCCGTATCCATTTTTTTTCATTGGTTCGGCTAGTTTTAAAAGTTGTTCTTTGGAGATATATTTTTTTCTAAATGCAATTTCTTCGAGGCAACCCACCTTTAGCCCCTGACGATTTTCAATTACTTCAATAAATTGAGATGCTTCCAGTAGTGAATTATGTGTTCCAGTATCAAACCAAGCAATTCCACGACCTAAGAGGTTAACAGTGAGTTGCCCTTTGGCAAGGTAAACTTTATTCAGATCGGTAATTTCAAGTTCGCCTCTTGGAGAAGGTTTTAGGTTTCTTGCATACTCACAAACCTTGTTATCATAAAAATAAAGTCCTGGTATTGAGTAATTTGATTTTGGCTTTTGTGGTTTTTCTTCTATTCCTAAAACTTTTCCTGATTTATCAAATTCCACAACTCCATAACGTTCAGGATCATTTACATAATATCCAAAAATGACTGCACCATCTTGAATTTTAGTTGAATCCACTAGACTTTCAATCATCCCATGTCCGTAGAAAATATTGTCTCCAAGGATTAAACAGCTGTTATCCCCGTTGATGAATTTTTCTCCGATAATGAATGCCTGTGCTAGTCCATCTGGAGAAGGTTGAATCTCATAAGAAATTTTGATTCCAAAATCAGAACCATCTCCCAACAAAGCTTGAAAAAGAGGTCTATCATTTGGCGTGGAAATAATGAGTATATCTTTGATACCCGCAAGCATTAACGTTGAGAGCGGATAATAGATCATTGGTTTGTCGTAGATTGGCATGAGTTGTTTACTCACAACTCGTGTTACTGGATAAAGTCTTGTGCCAGATCCACCGGCAAGAATAATACCTTTCATAAAAAGTCCTTTTTTACATTGGTGTAATTCTTGTCCTTACACCAAATCTAAGTATAGAATAGAGTTGTTGAAAAATAGAACAGAGA
This sequence comes from Leptospiraceae bacterium UBA2033, assembly GCA_002333425.1. Lineage (GTDB taxonomy): Bacteria > Spirochaetota > Leptospiria > Leptospirales > Leptospiraceae > UBA2033. Next base: position 10,595 of record DDBL01000080.1, on the reverse strand, counting down.
TAGTGGTTTCACCCGCGCAGTGCGCGGGTGAAAATCATTTATTCTCTAATTTTTCAACAACTCTATTATATAAATTGATATTTCAAGTCAAACTTGCGTCAAGGGAAATTTTGAAAATTATTTTTCGACTACTCTTTCAGCGAAGATAATATTTTTGATAGATCGTATATTATCTAAAATTTCTTGCAATTGATCGAGGTGTTCAATTTCGATTAAGAATCTGGCGAGTAAAGTTCCTTCGCCCGAAGAGCTTGCTCCTGCTTCCAGAATGTTTGTTTCTGTTTTAGAAATTGACTCAACCATTTCCAAATAAATTCCTTGTCGATCGTAAGCTTTTACTTCAATGCGAACGGGAACTGGATTGTTAATTCCATCCCATCTTACTGTCACCATTCTCTTTTTGTCGGAATGATTTTTCGCAATATCACATGTGGATTTATGAACACTGACTCCACGACCTCGTGTGATAAATCCAACAATCTCATCTCCAGGAAGAGGAGAACAGCAAGATGATAAACGAACTAAAATATCTTTAATGCCAGCAACTACTATGCTTATTTCCCGTTTGCCTTTATCTTTTTTCTTATCCGGCTTTATTTTTTTAAGAGCTTTGATGTCTACTTCTGTAATTGGATCAGATGGTAATTTTGCAATGTAAGATGCCGGAACATCGTTAACTGTTTCGTCTTGGATTTTTCTAAAGTATTGTCTAAGTTTTTGTTTTGCAGAAGAAGTTTTAACGATTCTAAGCCAAATAGGAGAAGGTTTAATTTTTTTGTCTGTGATTACTTCAATTTGGTCACCAGATTTTAATTCCGTTCTCAGTGGAACCATTCGTCCACCGATCTTGGCTCCTTTTGCATGAAGACCTACATCTGTATGAATTCTAAACGCATAATCTAGAATAGTCGATCCCTTAGGGAAATTGAAAATGTCGCCCTTGGGAGTGAACACAAAAACTTCATCTTCATGGAGTTCGTGAGAAAGATCCTCCAAAAATTCTTGCGAGTCAGAAGTTGATTCGCTCCAAGAACGAATTCGTTCTATCCATTTAGCTGTCATGGAAATATCTTTTGGTTGTTTTCCTTCTTTATAAGCCCAATGAGCGGCTATTCCATATTCTGCGATGGTATTCATATCTTGTGTTCGAATTTGTACTTCTAGAGGTCTACCATCTTGACCGATTACTGCTGTATGTAGAGATTGGTATTGATTGGTTTTGGGAGTCGCTATGTAGTCTTTGAATTTTCCGGGGAAAGGAGTCCAGATACTATGAACAACTCCCAGAACCCCATAACAGTCTCTAATTTCTTTTGTTACAATTCTGACAGCTCTTAGATCGTTGATTTCATCAAAACTTTTGTCTTTATCTTTCATCTTTTTATAAATCGAATAGAAATGTTTTGAGCGACCTTCGATTTGAACATCCAAATTGATTTCGGCAAGTCTTTGACGAATAATAATTTTGGCTGTTTCTATAAAGCTGTCCCGTTCTGCTTTTTTAGCGGCAACTTTTTCTTTTATGTCTTGGTATTCTACTGGGTTTAATATTTGAAAAGCTAAATCTTCTAATTCAGATTTGATTTTGTAAACACCTAGTCTGCCGGCTAACGGTGCATAGATTGAAATGGTTTCCTGTGCAATTGTTTTTTGTTTTTCTGGTTTGTGGAATTGTAAAGTTCGCATATTATGCGTTTTATCTGCGAGTTTAATCACTATTATCCTCGGATCTTTTGCGGTTGCCATTAGCATTCTACGAATATTTTCTGCTGCAATGGACTCAAAATTAATTCGAGTTTTATTTTTCACCTTTGACATTTTGGTGACACCTTCTACAAGTTTTGTAATGTCTTTACCAAATTCATTAATCATGTCTTCTTTGGTGTAAGGAGTGTCCTCAATTACATCATGTAGAAGTCCAGCAGCGACTACATTTGGTTCTTGTCTTAGATCATTTAGGATATATGCTACGTTCACAGGGTGAATTACATACGGTGCCCCAGAATGTCTGAATTGACCAGCGTGTGTTTTTTCTGCTACATCGTAGGCTCGTTTAATTAGGTCTTGGTCATCTTTGTTGAAACGTTCTTTGATCGCGTCTAAGAATATTTCTACTGTAACTTCTTGTTTTAAAAATCCCATTAGTGACTCTCTATTTCTAAGCTTAAATCTAAAAAACGTGTTGTATGAGTTAAGTAACCCATACTCACGCCAATTAATCCTATTTTGGAAAGGTTATCTAATTTTTCTGGTGTTATTCCGCCTGAACATTCTATTCGTATATTAGGTTTTTCTAATTTGATTTTTTCTACAGCGATTTTTGTATCTTCCGTATTAAAATTATCTAACATAATAATATCTGGAGCTGCAATCAGTGCTTCGTCTAATTGGTGTAATCCGTCAATTTCTAATTCTACTTTTTTATTTGGAAATTTATTTCGAACTTTAGAGACTGCTTCTTTTATGGAACCAGACATTGCAACATGGTTATCTTTTATTAGAGCCATATCGGATAGATTTTGCCGATGGTTACAGGCGCCGCCTATGTAAACTGCGTATTTTACAAGTTTACGATATCCGGGAAGAGTTTTTCTTGTATCAAATATCAAAAGTTTATTTTCGTATTTTTTACTTATTTTATTTGCTTCCGTTGCAATTCCTGAGAGATATTGTAAGAAGTTGAGTAGTATTCGTTCTATGCGCAAAATAACGATTAAACTTCCTTCTAAATTAATCAGTGTATCCTTATTTTGAAATGTATCTCCCTCTTGTTTATGAATCGTATAAGTAAACAAACTTCCTGTTTGCTTTTTTAACTCTTCAATTACAGCTAAACCTGCTAGAACACCTTCTTCTTTTGCAATTAAAGTAGCTGTACATTTTTGTTCTGACGAAAAAATGGACTCCGAAGTAATATCATTTTCTGGTTTATCTTCTGTAAGCGCTAAACGAACTAGATCTGTAAAATCGGAAGGAGTTAAATTACTGATGGGTGCTGTATAAAATCTATCCATAAGACAAATTTTATACAGTTAGGTAAAATGGGAATTACTTCTTAGTTTTTTCTGTTTTTGTGGGAATTAGAATGATTTGATTTGGATAAATTAAATTTGGATCAGAAATACTTTTTTTATTAGCTTTGTAAATCTCTTTCCACAAATTTTTATCACCTAAATATTTTTTGTCTTTAGCAATCCGCCAAAGTGTTTCTGGTGGATTCTTTTTTCTAACAATATGTTTTTTTAATTTTAAATTATTTTTACTGTTATTGTTTTCAGAAATAGTAGAAGTTGCTTTGCTTTGTTTTTTGGTTGATTTTACTTCTGGTGATGGCTCTTCCGTTTGCTTTTCATCAGAGGATATATCAGTGTTTGTCTCTACTTCTTTCGTAGACCTTTCTTTTTTGGAAGAATCATTCTCTACTTTTATGTCTGAGTTTAGTATTTCATCTGCTAGTCTAAGTGCTTCATCACTTTGTTGAATCGAGTCATAATATCTTTCTTTGGCAAGTAAATCAACAGAGGAAGTAAAAGCTTCCTTGGATGCTCCAAGGTTGTCGGCGGATACAGATGATTTTGCGCTGTCTGTATCTTGGTTGAGAAATTTTTCTGCTTCTTCAATTTTGATGGTAGCTGTTTTGATTCGTTCTTTTGCGTAGGGAAGGATAACAATCGTCATTAATTCATTTGAGCTTGTCCGAATTTTTTCGACATTTTTCAATCCATCTCTAAGATTTCCTGCCTCCATAAGAGTGATAGCAGATTTGTGGTCTTCTCTTAGTAGTGCAGTTTTGGATTTTATTTCTTTATCTTCTTTTGCGTATTTGTCAATTAAATCTAAATCAGATTCTATATCGGAACTAGAATCTATAATGGTTTGAGTTTGGGATAGGCTTAGATCTTTTGCTTTTTCTGAAGCCGCAATCGACTCGTTGTAGCGCTTGACTCCCATTTCGTATTCAGAATAGATCGAAGTTTCTTCTTGTTTAATGTCTTTAGGTTGGTTTGCAAGTTTTGCATCTGCATTTTTAATAATCGAATCAGCTTCTATTTTTAGAAGTTTCGCTTGCTCATATATATCCGAAGCAAGAGATTCTGCGAAAGCAATATTGGCAGAGTCTAAAGCAGTCTCAGCATCCTTTTGTAAATCTTTTACGTAGTTGGGTAGAGATTTATTGGTGGCTTGACGTGCTTTATCTGTTGCAAGTTGTGAAAGTTGTTCTACCTTTTTTACATCAGGTTTTGAGCTAAACGCATTTTCATGTGCTTTTAGCAGATTTGATTTAGAATCGTCTAACTCTGACTTTGCGTATCTTTCAGAGTTAAAAATTTTCGCTCTTGTGATTTCTTGTTTGGCTGTACTGATTTCTTGTAGAGGCAGTGTTGCTCCACAAGAAACAATACATAGTGATAAAAAAGGGAGAATAGGTATTCGAATCTTAGATGTTAAATCTCTCATGAATAATCTTAAATAATCAATTGATTATTTAAAAGCACCAACAGCATCTGCCTCAGCGTCAAAAATTTCGAAGAAAGATGTAAGCTTTGTTAATTCAAATACTTTTCTAACAGAACCAGCTACGTTGATGATCTTGAGACCACCTTGGTATTTCTTTAAGTTTGATAGACTTGAAATAAGAGCACCAATTCCGGAAGAGTCAATGTAGGAAACTTTCTCTAAATTGATGATGATTTGATATCTTTTCTCTTCGATCAATTTAGCAATTATATCCTTAATTTCAGGTGCATTGTATAAGTCTATTTCACCATTAATGTCAAGAATTACTATGTTTTTGTTCTCTCTTCTTGTGATTTCCATTCTTGTTAATCCATTCCTTGGGTATTAATAATCAGTTTGAGGTATTTTGGCAACTAATATATAAATCCACTATAATAAAATAAGTCAACGATAAAATTTACATTAATTGTATAATTTTTTCCAGTTCGTATAATATTCTAAAAACGTAGAATCATAAATAGATTTTCGAATACCATTCATAAATTCTTTCATAAAAAATAAATTATGATAGGTACTTAAAGTAAATGCTAATAATTCTTTTACTTTATGTAAATGCCTAATATAACCAAGACTATAATTTTTACATACTTTACAATTACAATTTGGATCTATTGGATTTTCTGCAAAACGATGCGACTCATTTCTTAAATTCACTTTTCCATATGAAGTAAATACTTGTCCATTTCGTGCATTACGTGTTGGTAATACACAATCAAACATATCTATTCCATTTTTTACACCATCTAGAATATCNNCCAACGGATAATCCGCCTATTGCGATTCCGTCAAAGGGAAGGGACTTGATAAATTCGAGAGATTTAATTCTTAATTCTATATCAACGCCGCCTTGGCTAATGCCGAATAGATTCTGGTTGTTTCGATTTTTTTCAAAATGTCGAATGGATTTCTCTGCCCAGTAGTGTGTTCTTACTAGTGACTCCTCTAATCTTTCTCGGTCTGCACCATAAGGAGCACAATCATCTAAAACCATCATAATGTCAGAGCCTATCGAGCGTTGAATATCGATTACCTTCTCAGGAGTGAATTCATGTTTGGATCCGTCAATGTGCGAACTGAATTTTACACCATCTTTCTGGTATTTAAAAAGTCCATTTAAGCTAAATATCTGGTAGCCGCCACTGTCGGTTAACAGTGCTTTGTCGTAGGACATGAATTTCTTGAGTCCACCAAAAGAATCTAGGACTTCCGTGCCTGGGCGCAAATACAGATGGTAGGTATTGCCCAAAATCAAATCTAATCCAAGTTCGCGAATGTCTTCGGACGTTAAGGATTTAATCGTTCCACGAGTGCCAACTGGCATGAAGGCTGGCGTTTGGACTTTGATACCATTTAAGTCTAATTCACCAGCACGAGCTAGTGAATCAGTTGATTGTTTTTTTAAGGAGTAGATCATGGGAAACATTGTCGTAATGTAGGGACAGGTCGCGACCTGTCCCTACATTACGACAATCATATTGTGTTACGTTATCTTAAATACACCAATTAATTGACTCAATTTTTCTGATTGAGCGGCTAACTCGGAAGTAGACGCTGCCATTTCTTCGGAGGACGAAGCGGTGTTTTGCGCTACAGAGTTTACTTGTTCGATTGCGTTTGAAATTTCTTTGGAAGAAATTTTCATTTCGTTTGTAGCACGAGAAATAGATTGCGCCATTTGAGAAAGAGTAGTAACTGACTTGAGGACTTTTTGGTTCCCACTGCTTTGCATTTTAGTAGCATTGGAAATGGAATCGGAAAGTTGCGCTGCTTCCATGGATTTGTGTAAAATCTTATTCAAAGACTCGACCACTTGTCCGACTATCGCCTTACCGTCATTTACCTTTGTGATACTATCTGTGATTAATTCGGCAATTTCGCGTGTCGCTTTTTGTGACCTTGCTGCGAGTTTAGAAATTTCTTCGGCTACTACTGCGAAACCTCTACCGGACTCTCCTGCTCTTGCTGCTTCGATAGCGGCATTTAACGCAAGTAAGTTCGTTTGTTCGGAAATGTCGTTGATTACATTGATGATGTCAGAGATTTGTTCGGAGCTTTCTTCAATTGCAGCCATACGTTTTACTGTTTCGTTGACTTTGACTTGTCCTTCTTTTGCTTCTGCAAGGGCTGACTGAGAGCCTTCGTTTACGGCACGAGCAGTTTCTGTAATTTGAATGATAGATTTGGAAAGTTCATTCATGGACTTATTTGTTTCGATAACTTCTTTTTCTTGATCACGTGCACTTTCGGAAACATAGGAAATGGATTCTGTAATTTCCGTAACAGCAGAAGCGGTTTCTTCTAGGGAAGAAGCTTGATTGGTCGCTCCATCTGCCAAGTTTCTAGAAGTTGCAGAAAGTTCTTCTGCAGACGAGGCAAGGTGGTCAGATGTATTTCCGATTTGTTTTACTACATTCTTCAAATTTTGGGAAGCTTTATTGAGTGCGCGAACTAAACGACCGATCTCATCGCCAGAGTTATTTTCGACATACGTAGTTAGATCACCATCTGCAAATTTGTTCGCCATATTTTCAGCCAAAATGATTGGATAAGCAATTCTTCGAATCATCATGTAGGTTACAAGAATGACCACTAGTAACCAAATGGCATATCCGACCCATAATACAAATTTTAATTGGCTAGATGTTCCGATTAATCCATAGTTACTTTGAACTACTACCTCTGAAGTTGCCTTACTTAGAGTTTGGATTTTTTCTAGAAATTTTTTGTATTGGAGAGTTTTTTCTAGGTAAAAATTATTGTTATCTCTTCTGAGCTGACTTCTTTTCCAATCGGGTGTATCGTATTGAAAATATTCATCCATATTTTTCTGATAGATGGAAATTCCTTCGTTCAATTCTGCTGTTAACTTCTCCAATTCGGCTAAATTAGCCATAAAATCTTTAACTTTTGATTCGTCTCTATTTCTTACATTTGCAGTTAGACGTTCTTGGTTGTCGGAAAAGAATTTTCGAATGTTCGGAATTGCATTTAGATATTCTTCTTGTAGTTGTTTTGCTATTTCTAGATCTTTTTGATAGTCGTTTTTGGACTCAGTGACAATCAGTCGTCCAATTACTAGCCTCCGATTTGTCATTCCTAGGCTGAGTTGATTCAAATTCCCTTCGATATTTATAAAAATATCAGAAACTATGGATAATTCTTTTTCCATTCGGGTTAATCCCATTGTGCCGAGGATGGCAATAATTAGGGAAAGTAATTGAAATACTCCGACTGCTAGAATGATTTTGACTTTGACACTAAGATCTTTAAGATTGAGCATAATTTTATTATCGTAACCTAGGACTATTTTTATTAAAAAAACAATTTAGGGTCTTGACTAACCCTGAAACCTATTAAGTTTAGTACAAGTGAAAAGTAAAGTCGGATTTCATATTTTGTTGGTTGTTCTTACTTTTTTGACCCTCACATTCAAAGAAGGGGTTTGGGCGTTTGTATTTGCCTTCAGTGAGAACAAAGATTTATTATTAAAAATATTTTTGGATGAATACCCTTATTCGGTAGCATTGCTAGTGATTCTATTCTGCCATGAAATGGGACATTACATACCTGCTCGCATTTACCACTTGCAAACAACTTTGCCTTATTTTATTCCAATGCCCTTCAGTCCAGTTGGAACTATGGGTGCTGTGATTCAAATCCAAGAGCCGATCCAGGATAAAGTCAAACTTTTTGATATTGGTGTCGGTGGACCGTTCATGAGTTTGATTCTTTCTATTCCATGTTGGATTTTAGGTTTATATTATTCGGAGTTAGTCAATATTGCTGACTTTGCACAGGAAAAAAATATTCTGAATTTTGGTGATAGTTTATTTACTTACTACACAGGACAGTGGATACTTGGACCATACAATACAGAGACTACAACTATTTTGATTCATCCTCTTGCTAAGGCAGGTTGGGTGGGTCTTTTGGTTACTGCAATCAATCTTTTCCCATTTGGTCAATTAGATGGCGGGCATATTGTGTATGCTTTATTTGGAGAATCGTACAGAAAGTGGATTCACTATTTGTTTCTTGGATTTTTATTGCTCGGTTTAGTAAATTTTTCATGGGTGATTTGGGGGTTTATCATATTTTACCTCATCAAAGTAGAACATCCGTATGTGCCCGACGCAGAATACGAACTTGGTTTGGGAAGACAGATTTTGGGATACTTCATGTTAGCCTCTCTTGTTTTTATTTTTATTCCTGTTCCGCTTAGTTCAGGTGAGACTTTACTGATTGATGATATTTGGTCTTATTTACAGAAGTTATGAATTTTTGATTTTGAGTTTTGAGTGTATAGGGACTGTGTAAAAACAAAAATTTTGCCACAGAGGCACAAAGACACAGAGAGTTTATTGAATTTTTTTCTAAGATATTAAATAAACTTCCTGCGTATCCGTATAATCTTGCAATAACGTCTAATATATTATTAACCTCTGTGACTCAGTGCCTCTGTGGCATATCTTTTTACACAACCCCTACTCAGTATAAAAAAGATTGCCACAGAGACCCAGAGGCACGGAGAAATTTAAAGAGAGTCTATTTCATNNCTATTTCATAATATAATGTTTAATTTGGTAATTTAGCCTTGGTTATTATTTTTTGCAATATGGTAGTTGAATCCAAATATTTCACTAGCTCTCTTTAATTCGATGAATAGTAATAAAAATAGCGCAATCCCATTATTCTCTATTCTCTACTCTCTGTGTCTTTGTGCCTCTGTGGCAAACCACACTGAGTAGTTACCAAAATTTTAAAAAACACGAATTAACACTTGTAAAAAATGTATTTGACTAGTTTAAGTTCTTGCAAAAACTGAGGTTGTTTATGTTTAAATACTAGGTTTTTGAGGTTTTATCTCGCCATTTTTTGACCTAGATAAACTCGGCAACCTATTAGCAATTAAAACACAATACTTCCCTTTTTGGAGCGGCTCATGCAGAAGTTACTAATTTTTATCATCATTCCCTTTTTATTGTTATGTAAAGTGGAAGGATTTAGTGGAGATAAGGCATCCATTTTTCAAAGTCTGAGTTTGCTTATGATAAGAAACAACCGAGCGACCATATCAGGCACTGCGGTGAAGGGAATTGTTAAAAATGGGATTGTAACGATAAGCCCTCTTAGTTCAGACGGTAGTTGCAATACGGTATCTGTATTGTCCTCTGGTTCAACGGATGATACTGGAAATTATTCATTAACGTATGACAAAACTGGTGGAACGATATGCGTGAGAGTATCCGGTGATCCAAGTGGAAAGACAACGGTATTTGATGAGAAGTCGAATGCAGATGTATTTGTAGCGCCAAATTCTAATTTTAATTTGGTGACAATTCTTCCTGAAAGTAGGCTAATAGGAAATAGCCGCAAAAACACAATGCTATCTCCCTTTTCCAAAATGTTGGGAAAACGACTCCAGTCCTTAATGCGACAAGCAGGAGTTGGAGCAGATCCAAATGCACTGTACAAAAAAGCTAGTAAGGAGATCGTGATATGATTTGGACTTAGCAGTGGACTTACACTTTCCTCAACCACTCCAAAATCATTTTCTAAACTCAACATATCTGCCAACAATCTGTCTGACGATGCGTACCCTGAACTCGATGACATTATCATAGAATTAGAAAATCCGAATAGCCCAATATCAGCAAAATTCCTAACGATTCTAACTGGGTTTTCCCACTTGGCAAATAAACACAAAAAAGGCGGAACTCTCTCGATAGATGATATTGATTCGATCATAGAAGCATTTGCCGCTGACTTTGAAGATGGGATTTTTGATGGTAAGGGAAGTGATAACAATGCAATCACAATTGGATCAGGTACAAACCAAGTTACGTTTTCCAACACACCACTTACAACAACTTTACTTCCAGCCATTTTGAGTTATGTAAGAGAGGGCGGTAAAATTTCGGCTGGTAGAGCAAACACGTCTACTGTAAATCTTAGCTCTACCCAGCTTGCCAATCAGATAACAAGTCAGACTCAATTCATCGACAATGCCCCAATCACTTCAACGATTACGACCGGAACAGGCGTAGGAACAACAACAGGAACGGGAGCTGGAACAA
>DDBL01000137.1:21217-34658 GCA_002333425.1 Leptospiraceae bacterium UBA2033 | reverse complement strand
GATATTTTTTCTTCTTCCATTAATTTTATAAGCATTTCGGAAAATAGAAGCTTACTATATTCCTCTTCTAGTTGTTTCTTAAAAGATGGATCTTTAATTAATCTATCATAAGTAGTAGTTGCCTTTTTTGTTCCTGATTTCAAAGTCTTCATAATTTTTTAGAGCCTTTTTCTTTTCCTCTAATGGAAGTTTATCTTGCTTTTGGATAACGGGGTTGTGTAAAAAGATATGCCACAGAGGCACTGAGTCACAGAGGTTAATAATATATTAGACGTTATTGCAAGATTATACGGATACGCAGGAAGTTTATTTAATATCTTAGAAAAAAATTCAATAAACTCTCTGTGTCTTTGTGCCTCTGTGGCAAAATTTTTGTTTTTACACAGTCCCCTACCTTGTTGTAAAACCGCCGCCGCGCTTTTCGTTCCAATTCAAACCAATCGGTTACTGAGTGAAATTTATTGCATTTGTTGGCAATAAATTTTGTATCGAACGTGCCACTACAATCGCTAACGCATTGCTTTAAGCTTGACAGAAAATTTTCAAGGAAATTATCTAATGGCATGAGTGATATTTTAGACAAAGTAAAAAAAGCAGTCGCAATCGAAGTAGATGCAATCAAACACTTCCAAGAAACACTAGATCCAAGTTTTGAAAAAGCAGTAGAGTTAATTTTTAACTCTAAAGGCAAAGTAATTGTAACAGGTGTTGGAAAGTCAGGAGACATAGCAAAAAAGATTTCGTCAACAATGAGTTCGACAGGAACTCCGGCGATTTTTTTACACCCCACTGATTCAGCCCACGGAGACGCAGGTCTGATTGCTATAGATGACGTAGTAATTGCAATCGGCAAAAGTGGAGAAAGTGATGAGCTAATAGCACTTATCCCCACTATCAAAAAAATTGGTGCGAAACTAATAGGAATTACTGCGAATCCAAATTCAAAACTTGCTCACGCTTGTGATGTAACACTCATTACCCCCATTTTACAAGAAGCTTGCCCACTTGCACTTGCTCCTACTTCGAGCACAACGATCGCTCTAATCGCGGGGGATGCAATCGCAATGGCACTGATGGAATTAAAAAACTTCCAAGCAGACGACTTTGCCCTTTTTCACCCAGCAGGTAGGCTAGGAAAACGACTTAGCTTGGATGTTGAAGACGTTATGCGCTCTGGTGAAAATAATGCAGTAGTAAAACCAAATGATGATTTAGGAAAAGTTTTAAATGAAATTACAATCAAACGTCTGGGAGCAGTTGGCGTTGTTGATGAAAAAGGAATACTGATTGGTTTTATCACTGACTTTGATATTCGTAAATTTCTAGCAGCAGGCTCTCTTACGAAAGACAAAACCGCAAGTGAAATCATGAATGCAAATCCAAGCGCTTTCCAAACAGGAATGAAAGCATACGATGTATTAGTCGCAATGGAGGACAGGACTCGTCCTATTTCAGTTGCTCCCATTGTGGACAAGGAAAGTCGGTTTGTAGGAATTGTTTCTGTCCATGACTTATTACAGAAAGGTTTGTGAAAATTTCTACAGTTTCGAATTGATATAGTGGATATTTTCAATTATTTCNNAAGTATCCGAAGTATAGATTTTTACATCTCTTTATATCTTTGTTCTTAATATCTGTTTCAATGGACGCATAACCAGTGTATGTCGTTCGAGGTTTTTTGGGTGGTTTTGCTTTGTAAGCTGCATAAGCGTTTTTAGACGTTGTGTAAGTTTTAGCTAAGATGACTACAGAAAGTAAAGCGGCGGCATCAATGAATGTAAACATTTTAAATAACTCCTAAGTGGTTGTTGGAGTTAACTTTAACCTATTCAGGTTTCAGAATGCGGAAAATGATTTTCCGGTTGTGATTTTATTCTAATAAAGTTAGAATTCTTATTTCCGTAAGAACTAGGGCTAATTGTATTTCTAAATCAGAATAATGATATAAACTTGTGATGAGAACAAAATTAGTGCTACGCACTCATTTTTTAAGATGACGAACGCATTGTCACCCCCGAGTTTTTTTATCAGGGGTCTCAAGAAGTTGAGATTCCCGATAAAAGATTTCGGGAATGACAAATTGGATGACTGGTTCGTTTATAGTAAGCGAAGTGCATCGAATCAATCATACAAATCATAGTTCAGACAATGTTCCACTTGACGTTTTTTTAGATAGATAGTATTTTTAGTTGTAAGGAGCTAGTGGTCGTAATCCGCTAGAAATTTAAACGATGAAAAAATTCATATGTTTGCTAATTATTTTACTCTTTTCGGGAAGCCTTTTTGCTGGTGGGGACTTGCGACATCGAGGGTCTAGTTTTGGAAGGATTGAATCCGATGGAAGTGTGCGAATCAAGGGTAGTATAGTGGGAAGATTTGAGTCCGACGGGAGCATTCGTGTCAATGGAAGTATCAAGGGCAAAATTGAGTCTGATGGAAGTATCCGCAAGAATGGTTCGATTGTTGGTAGGGTTGAATCAGACAATAGTGTTCGAGTAAACGGAAGTATCAAAGGCAAAATCGAAAGTGGTGGAGATATTCGAAAAGATGGAAGCATAATCGGAAGCGCCCAAGGTGTCGATCCGAGGCAAGCCGCCGTTATCTTCTTCTTTGAATTTTTTGATTATTAAATAGTCGTAGAGACAGGTTTGAAACCTGTCTCTACTTGGAATATTAAGCCTCGAAGATCACTTTTAAGTCTTTGTTGTTAGAAAGGCAAAGTACTTGGGTTGTGAGACTTTTTGCTGTTAGCTGTCCGCCGGTTAACTTGGAAGTAACCGCACTAGGACCACAATCAATTACAGTCGCTATGCTAGAATCAGTAAACAACGCACCTACTGCTTTATCCCAGTGAAGAGCTTTGATTACGATTTCTTTGAACAAAACTTCTGCTAGATTTTCTGACTTGCTGTAAGCACGACCGTCATAGATTGAGTAGAGCGGCAACTTCAAATCAGCCACAGTGTAAGGGAAATGAACTTTCGTTTTTAAATCCACTTCGAATTTTTCCCAAGTTCCTTCCATGAATGGACAATGGAATGGAGCCGTTGTTCTTAGGTAAACGAATTTTGCTTTTCTTTCGTCCATTTCTGCTTTGAATTTTTTGCGAAATCCAAGTAGGGAAGATGGCTTTGCAGAAATAATCATCGAGTCAGGAGTGTTGTAGAGACTGATGTTGAGTCTGTCTTGTCCAGTGTAACCTAAATCGTTGTTAGCCGCTTCTACGCGAGACTCTAATTCGTCTTTGGAGTAACCAATCACGGCAACCATAGGAGCAGGATTTTTGTCTCCGATTTCTGCATTTCCATCCAGAACGGATTGCTCTACTGTAAAGAGTGGATATTTTTCTTGTGCTCTATATCCGAGGTAGAATGTAAAAGTTAAAAATTCTGCAAAGGTTGTGTAAAATTCTTTTCCGTCTTTTGCGAGAGCCGCGAGAGCCGCGCCAATGATTCCTTGGCTATGACCGGTTACTCCAGCAGTAGCCGCAGTTAGTTTGTCAACTGGAAATCCCTTTAATGTAAGCAAATGGTAATTAGCCGCTTGTGTGATAAAGATCATCGCAACAGAAACACTTCCCCGAATTTGGTAATCATCGGAAGGAGCTGAGTCTGGATTTTCGATCCAGGATTTTAAATCTAATCCTTCTGCGATGAGGATGTCAGACTTCCCAACATCAGATTCGATTTTGCTTAAAGTCGCAAATGCTACTTCAAAAAATTCTTTTAGTAAAGGTTCTTCTTTGTAGAGTTTGCTGACTTCTTTTAAATACGGAGAGCCTTGTCCGCCAAATTGTAGGAAAAACTTTTTCCCATTTGCGGTTGTATCGTTTAATAGTTTTGCTGTTGACATTTTTTATTTTCCTCTTCCACCACCACCAGATTTTCGAACTCCACCGCCCGTAAATCCGCCGCCGGTAAATTTTGTTCCATGGATTTTGCTGTTGGTGACTGGTTTGTCCCAGTTCTTATCTTTGCCTTCGTTATGCAATTGAGCCGCATCTACGACAGCGATTTTTTTGTCTTCGATTTCTTTGCCGTTTAGTTTCTCGATGGCTTTTTTACCAGCGTCATCCGGCATATCGACATGACCATAACCAAGAGAGGTTTGGGTTTTTTTATCACGTTTAATCACGACTTCTTCAACGTTTCCGAATTCCGCGAATAGTTTTTTCAAAGCCTCTTCGTTTAAAGATTGTGGAAGACTTCCTACAGATATTCTCATAGACTTAGTTCCTTTTGTATTAAAATACTATAATGAGGATAAAAANNATGAAAGGTAAATTCGCAGTTCTTATATTCAATCCAAATAGTGGAAAAGGTAAAGCAAAAGAGAGAGCAATTGATTTTGCTGGAAAATGGAAAGAATACACAGGAACCGAACTAAGACTTCGTCCCACTTCTTCTCTGGCTGACATTCGAGTAGCGGCAAATGAAACCTACAACGACAAAGAACTCCAGATTTTTATGGGCGGCGACGGCACTCTTTCGGAGTCTATTCAAGGAATTTCAGAAAAGTTAAATTTTACAAAACTCACGCGACCTGTTGGATTTTTGCCTGGCGGAACGGGGAATAGTTTTTTACGAGATTTTGATATTAGCGATTACAAAACAGCTCGCCAAAAGTTATTTGCCGCATTAGAAAATAACTCTGCGGTAAATATTGATTCTGCGATCATTACTTATAATAAAATTAACTCTGATAATTCTAGCGGGGAAGAATCTAAACGAATCATGTTTAACATTTGGGGAGTTGGTCTCATCTCCGACATAACGAAATTAGCCATTAGAATGCGTAAGATTGGCTCTGCAAACTATACTATTGCAAGTCTAATCAAACTTATCAGTCACAAACCCTACCACTTAAATACAATCATTGACGGTGTAGAAGAAACTCTAAAATGCAATATGGTGACTGTATGTAATTCTCGTTTTACAGGCGGCAAAATGCAAATAGCCCCTCATGTGCGAGTCAATGACGGCAAATTGTTCTTAATCTCTCCAATGCTTCACAGTCGCGCCAGTTTATTTGCTAATTTTCCAAAAATCTTCAAAGGCGATCACGTCAATCATCCACATATCAAAACTGGATTTATCAAAAAAATTGAGATTAAACATGATAATCCTCTCATCATGAACGTTGACGGTGAACTAGAAGAAGGATTTAATCCCAAAATGCAAATCCATCCTTCTTACTTTAAACTTTATATGCCAGTATAATATTAGAGTTGTTGCAAAATTACGAAAGTGTCATGGTGAGGTTCTCGAATCCATGACTTTATTGAGTAAAGTCTCCCTTCGAGAGCCTCAGGGTGACAATTTCGCAACAAGTCTATTGAAACTCATAGATTTGAAAAACGAGTATTTTTGCGTTGACATTAAAATACTCGCGAGTATTTTTGCATAGTATGGAAATTGCACACAAAGGCTATTTGTATGATCAAATACTAAAAGACCTGCAAAAGAAAATGGTTTTTATTGCAGGTGCCAGGCAAACAGGTAAAACCTCACTCGCCTTACTCATCGCTACCAAAAAAAATTACCTAAACTGGGACATTGACGCAGATAGAGAAAAAATACTTAAAAGACAATGGCCTAGTGGCGGAAAAATTCTTGCCTTAGACGAAATCCATAAATATAAAAATTGGCGTAACCTCTTAAAAGGATTATTCGATGATTGGAAAAATGAAAAGCCCATTTTAGTTACTGGAAGCGCGAAATTGGACTTCTATCGCCGAGGGGGAGACTCTTTACAAGGAAGGTACCACCTTCTTCGAATGCATCCACTCAGTGTGGCTGAATTAAAAATTTCNNTTAGAAAATATCCAGGACTATGGTAACATGGAACTTCTCGCCATGCGGCTACCCGAATTAGTCGCAAGTCCTCTGTCGGTTAACGCACTTAGAGAAGATATGCAAACAAGTCATCGAACAGTTGCTCACTATCTAGATATTTTAGAGAGACTCTATTTCATTTTTAGAATTCCACCTTTCGGAGCTCCCAAGATTCGGGCTGTGAAAAAAGAACAAAAACATTACCATCTGGACTGGGGGCTAATCGAAGATTCCGCCAAACGATTTGAAAACTTAGTTGCTTGTCATCTTTTAAAATGGGTAAACTGGGAAGAAGATGTAAAAGGAGAAGACATGGAACTTCGTTACTTCCGCGACATCGACGGGCGAGAAGTAGATTTTGTAATTCTAAAAAATCGAAAACCAATTCTTTGCGTGGAATGTAAATGGGATGACAGAGATATTGACCAATCCCTCAATTACTTCAAAAAGAAATTTCCAGACATAGAAGCCTGGCAAATTTCTGCCGTTGGAAAAAAAGACTATGAAGCTACTAACGGTATTCGCGTTGCTCCCGCTAGAACTTTCTTACAAAGATTTATTTAAGAAAACTAACTTTATTTTCCCAACTTCACATCACCCAATTCAACATCTGCACTTTCCCATCTATATAGACGAGAGTAAGCATACTTAGAATTATCCGCAAGAGTTGAGCCAGAGAACTTTGACTCTGTAATCGACTTTCCTTTGATTGTGAATAATTTGGATTTTGCGTGAACCGAGAGTGTAGGTTCGGACTTGGACCAAGCAAGTTCAAATTCGGTTGGAGAGTCTTGCCAATCAGGAAGAGCAAAACTAGACTGAATCGAATTTGTAGTTAAATCAATAATATGCAATTTGAAATTATGATAAAATCCATTTTCATTTAACTCAGCATTTACAATTGCTAAATTAGATGCGTCATCCGAAAGAGCGATGCTAAGTGGAATCTTAATTTCAGATTTTCCTTTTATAATATCGGTAGATTTTTTACTTGTGAAATTGTAAATCGAAACTGTTTTATTTGGTGTTCCGTATTCATTTTGATTGAGACCATTTATAAAGGCTAAAACCTGTTTGCCTTCATTGTAAAAAAGAGACTCAGGTAAAATCCAAAAATTCAAACGTTCTAGTTCAGAGGTCTTCTTTAAACGTAAATTCGGTTGTATTTCGGCTAACGTAATTTGGGAAGTGTAGTCTTTTTTATTGGTAGTTCCATCAAGTGGATTCCAAGAATTTTTCTCTTGGTAATAAATTCTTAGAAAAGCAAGATTCTTCCCAGTTTCAGAAAAGCTGATGGAAGGATAAAGTTTCGCTTCTCTCCAAAAAATACTGGAACAAGAAGAGAAAAATAGAATTAAAATCGCTGGAATTAGTTTCATAGTTTTTTCCTTTTTAGTATTACACTCTCATTTAGATTTACTCTTCAAGCCAATTTTCCTATTGACTTAAAAAAGATAACAAGATACGCTTCCTCAAAATTGAATAATTAAAAGAGGGTAAAGATGATTAAATGGAAGTTAATGCTGACAAGCATTCCTTATATGTTGGCAGTCATCGCAGTCAATTATTTACTGAGTAATGTGTTTGGGTTTGAGGGGTTTATCGAGTTTGCAGATGTGGGTCTTGTTTTGACTGGAGGCATTTTTCTCATTGGCTTTATGTTAGCCGGAACAATGTCGGATTATAAAGAAAGTGAAAAACTTCCCGCCGAATTAGCTTGTACACTCGAAGCATTAGAAGAAACAATTCACACAGTCGGAGTAAGTAAACCAACTCTAGACACAAAAAAAATGAAGGTTTCTTTATTTGAAGTAACAACAGATATTTCAAGTTGGTTTTATAAAAAAATTTCTTATGAACAAATGTTTGCCTCTCTTTCCAAATTACAATCCACAATTTCCCAAATGGATGAAGTTGGCGCAACAAGTTATGCAACTAGAATGTTAGGTGAACTAAATACTCTTCGAAAAATTCTAAGCCGCATTGGTGTAATTTCTAGAACTAATTTTCTTGCAACTGGTTATGCTCTACTCGAAGCTCTAATTTTTTGTATTATTGTTTTACTTTTAATTTCCAAATTTAAAACTGTATTAGCAGAATATATTTTAATTGCATTTGTGAGTTTGATTTATGTATACATGTATCGTTTGATCCAAGATATAGACGATCCATTTGAATACTCTGAGGAAGGAGAGCCTGGTGCTGCCGAAGTTCCTCTTTTTCCATTTGAAGAATACAAAGAGCGTGCTAAAAATCGTCTGTAAAAAGAGGCTAATATGGATAAATCTCTAACCTATGATAAATCAATTAACTTCATACGAAGTAACTCTTATACTCCGTATTGGTATGAGTCTGTAAAAGATTTTGATAGTGGAAATTTTAAATCTTCTTTTCTAAATCTTTTACGTTATGTAAATAATACAATTCAACTTCCTGATACAACCAAGGAAGAGGTAGAATTAAATTTGCCTCATGGGTCAGTGATTGTAAATATAAAACTCAATTCTAAAGAATATGAAATTTCTGCTCCATTTTTAAAACTTCCAGAAGGTCCAAGTGGTCTTGGAATGATGCGACAAATTTCAGAACTCAATTTTTCCTATCTTGTCCTTGGACAAATTATTTTAAAAGGAAATGATTTTTATTTTGAATACAAAGATAATTTGCAAAACTGCGAGCCATTTAAACTCTATTCTGTTTTAGAAGAAATTTGTTTTTGTGCGGATTATTATGATGATGTGTTCGTTGATAAATTTAAAACTAGTTATGTTGTAAAACCTGACCTAATTATTTTTACGTCAGACGAAATAGATTTGGCATATAAAGACTTCAATCAAATCATAAAAGAAGGTCTTACCTTTGTAGATTATTTTGAATCTAAACGTTATTATGGTCTAGCTTCTGATATGTTGGAGACTATATTCTTAAAAATTGATTATGTGATTGCACCACAAGGAATTTTAGGAGCAAAGTTAATTGAATATAAAAATCTTTTATACTCAAATGACGCATTACAAACAGTAGTCGCAAATACAAAACTAAAACTCCAAGAACTACTTANNGAACTTCCTTATATCCAAGAATTTATGAGTAAAACATTTGAAACAATGACAGCATCTTTTGGAAATAAATCATATATGGATGTGACAATAGCTGCGTTATTTTTAATCTATGATTTATTTTACAAAAATGCAATTCCAAACGAAGTAACTACACACTTAGAATCCGCCTTGGAAAAAGCGGGCGGAAAAGATTGGAAAACAAGTGCTGAGATTTTATACGGTTCAGTCAATAAAATCATGAGCCTAAATCCAGAAGAAGATGCTTCTGAGCAGCTAACAGATGATAGCTCCCTTGCAAGTATAAAATCTATCTTTGGTAAAATTACAGGTTTGTTCAAAAAATAATTCGGAGCCTAATATGAGTGAAATAGAAAAAATCATACCTTCCATTTTTAAAATCAATACTGCAAGCGGCAGTGGCAGTGGCTTTTATGTTCAAGACTATGACTTAGTGATTACAAATTACCATGTTGTAAGTGGGTTTAAAAAAGTGGCTCTTGAAATGCAGGACAAAAATACACTCGCAGCAGATGTAATGGTGATTAACCCCTTAATTGATATCGCCTTACTGAAACCAGAAAAAACTTTGAGCGGATTACCCGGTGTAAGCTTTAAAAAACAAGACTCTCTGAAAAATAGAGACAAAGTTTCCGTACTAGGTTTTCCTTTTGGAATGCCATTTACCATCACTGAAGGAATTATTTCTTCTACAAAACAACTTTTAAATGGACAATCTTACATCCAAACAGACGCAGCCGTCAACCCCGGAAACAGTGGTGGTCCTGTAGTCAACATGGATGGTGAAATTATAGGAGTTACAACTAGTAAGTTTACACAAGCGGATAATATGGGTTTTGCACTTCCTATTGATCATGTAATAGAAGAACTTGAGGCATACAAACGTAACCCCAATATTGCTTATGCTGTTAAGTGTCCTTCTTGTAATTTTTCTTTACATGAGGCAATGGAAAATTGTGCCAACTGTGGAGCAGTTCTAAAAAAAGAATTATTCAACGAACAACCTAAAACCGAAATGGCAGTATTTGTCGAAGAAGTTTTTAATGAACTAAAAATTGATCCAGTGATTGCTAGGCGCGGTGTGGATTTCTGGGAATTTTATCTTGGAAGTGCATTGGTTCGTTATTTTGTTTACCGAAATAGTTTTCTATTTGCCGCAAGTCCTTTAGTCAAATTACCAAAAACAAATCTCCAAGAAATTTATAAATATGTTTTAAGCAATCCAGTTTATCCATTTTATCTTGGAATCAGTCAGGGGCTAATCTTCATTTCCTACCGCGCTCATCTTTCTGACTTAGCATCTTCCAAACGAGAAGTGATACAAAAAAATTTAGCCGAACTTGCTATCAAAGCAGACGAGTTAGACAACTTTTTAGTTGAGACTTATAACTGTGAATGGCATGAAGATTCTAAAAAGGATAAAATATGAACTGGTTAAAATCAATTTTCTCATTTAACAACAAAAAAGAAAATCGTCCAACCGATTTACATTACGCCTGCGGCGAAGACGGCGGAGTCGATCAATTAAAAAAAGTTTTAGAACAAAAACCAAACTTGGAATCCAAAGACGCCCAAGGAAAAACAGCTTTATTCTGGGCAATCGAATATGGTAGGTTAGAATGTTTTCAAATTCTTTTGGAATCCGGCGCAAACCCTAACGCACAAGATGAAGATGGAGTAACTTGTCTAAATATCGCCAAGTCATCAAGCGGATTATCAGAATTTTCCGATGCGCTATTTCGATTTAATGTAGACCCAACGATTAAGGATAAACATGGTAAGCTTTATTTGATGTAAAATATTTCAGTAAAACCTCTTTTCTCGAATTGAGGTAAATTAAAATTAGCCTAAGGGATAGATAGATGAATTTGTTAAAAATATTTGTTTTCTTTTCGTTCACAATACTTTCTCTTTCGGCACAGTCCTCCGAGTCCGAAAAAATATATCAGTCGATTTTAAAAGCTACGTTTACAAACGATAAAATTGAAATCGCACAAAACTTATTAAAAAAGAATGAATGTAAAGAGGGAAAGTATATTCTAAAACTAATGAAAGACTCTCATTACTGGAATAGAGAAACAGGAGTCTTTCTTGTAGGTGAATGTAAAAATCCAAATTTGGACAAAGCGGTTTGCGATTTATTTCTAGAAGACCACATGACTCAAACTGCGATTCGAGAACTAATTAAAAAACAACCTAACCGATTTGCAAAACATCTAGTATCTCTTTACAAACAAGATCTCTGGGATCCAACCAAAAGAGAATTATTTAAACTTTACGAACTAACACAAGATGCGGATACTTCTAATTTCCTGCAAGGTCTAATAAAAAATCCAAAATCACCAGATAGAACTCTCGCGTTTCAGTCTCTTTTAAAACATAAAAAAGACTCCAATGATTCTTTTGTGAGATCTTTTCTAAACGATAAGGAACTGAGAAAATATTCATTGCAGTGGCTAACTGAATCAGGAAATAAATCTGATCTAAAACTATTCCAAGAAATTTTATCAAATCCAAATTCCGAACTAGAAGAACTTGCATCCGCCTGTATTGCTATAAAAAAATGGGGCGACGAAAAAGAGAAAAAAGAAACTTATCTTCGTTTTTTAAAAGAGGATACTCAGAGATTGCTCCCAAGTTTATTTTCTATCTTCAATGATCTTTTAGACGAGGATATTTTCAAAGAGATAGGCAGACTTAGTAGAGCAGGTAAAACTCAATTCATTCGAACAGAAGCTGTTCTTCAATTAAAGAATTCCTCCGGTTCTAAAAAGTATCCTTATATCATCTTGTTTTTACAAGAAGAATACCAAGCGCAAAATCAAAATCACCCCGGAGATACGATAGCAACACTGATGACGTTCGGACTACATAGTATTTTTAAAGGCTTAGAAGAAAGTAAACGAAAAGATAAATTCTATTCTATCAAGTCTGAATTAATTCAATTTTTGCAAAAAGAGACAGGAGAAAATTTCAAAACTGCAACTCAATGGAAAGTATGGGCTAATCAAAAGAAACTTCTTCCGATTTCTATTATCTATGAATAAATCTTGACCCAAACCCAAACATTCGGCTAAATGTAATTATGGCAAATGACCTGCATACATATTTAGCAAATTTAGTTGCGGAGAGAATAGATCCTAACAAA
This sequence comes from Leptospiraceae bacterium UBA2033, assembly GCA_002333425.1. GTDB lineage: Bacteria > Spirochaetota > Leptospiria > Leptospirales > Leptospiraceae > UBA2033. The sequence continues at coordinate 22,596 of DDBL01000137.1, read as the reverse complement.
CTAATGAAACTCAGGCGAGAGTTTGATGGAGTATTACAACTGTTAGCCCCTGTTAGAAAATTTGCACCTCGAATTTACATTGGCGGTGTATACGATAAACGAGTTGAAATCAATACTTATGCAGATATGGATATTCATATTTATTATCCTTACGATCTTAAAGATCATATCAGAGAAGTTGCAGAATACGCATTTGAACTAGTCTCTAAAAAATTTGAAACACGTTCTCTTGGACTTTTGTATCGAATTACAATCAATGAAGACTATGATATTGATTTTGTTTCAGGTAGAGCCGAAGATCCCAATTACGAATACTCATTATTATACGATCCAGAAACTAACACAAGGCAAACAGGAAAACTTGTGGAGCAAATGAATCTTATCCGCAACGCACGTGCTATGGTAAAAATTGCAAAACTATGGAAACGTAATAAACTAATAGTATGGGATTCTACAAAATTAGAAAAATCAGAAATGCCTTTTTTTTTGAAACGGAAAGATTTGAATGATTACGGAATCGCACTACAACAGTGGTTGCTAATCAATATGGAACTCAAAAAAAAATTTGGTGGTCAATCCGAAGCCCAGCATTTTCTGGCAGCAGGAGAGGAAACACTCAAAGCAGTGAAGGACAAATTTTGGATAAGAACAATTTATTAAACCAACAATCTTCGTATGCGCGATACATTTCCTATGCCTGTCGAATAATTTCTTTGCAACCAATTTTAGAAATTGACTATCATGGAGTTTTGTAGGAGATTAAATGAAGAAAAGACTGATTTTACTATTTATACTAAGTTTTGAAATTCTATCGCAAGAGGCTAATACTAAGTATTCTGTAACGAAAGAAAATTTTTCTGGACTTACAAATTCATGGCGTGTAAAAATTGGAAATTTAGAGTTAGTAATTCCAACCGAAATCGGACCAAGAATATTACACTTTTCTAAAATAGGTGAGCCTAATTTATTTAGAGTATTGAACGACCAATTAGAAAATAAAAACATTCCAAACTGGCAAAATTATGGTGATCATAGACTCTGGCGTGCACCTGAAGATAAATTTTTAACTTATTCTCCTGAAAACTCAGAAGTAAACATTGCGGATAATAAAGATTATATACTAATTTCAAAATTGGATACGATTAATTCTCTTTTGAAAGAAATGGAAATACATCCTGATAGTGAAAATTCAATTCGAGTTGTTCACCGATTAACTAATAAAAGTAAACAAAATACAAAAGTTTCAGCCTGGGCACTTACTGTATTTCCTTTGGAGGGTAGATCTATTTTGCCGCTAACGAATCGAGGTTCACATCCAGAAAATTTACTTGCAACTGACTCTATCCATCTCTGGGCATATACAGATATGGGTGATCCTA
>DDBL01000137.1:5155-21186 GCA_002333425.1 Leptospiraceae bacterium UBA2033 | reverse complement strand
AATAAAAAATTTTTAGAACTAGAAACACTCAGCCCACTCGTACGTTTAAAAGAAAATGAATTCATTACTCATACTGAAATGTGGTATTTATACACTCTTCCTAAAAATATAACTTCAAACAAAGAGATTGTGAAATATATTGGGGAAAATTTAGAAATGAGATAATTTTTGTGAATAATTGTATTTCCTAGAAAATAAATATTAGAGTTGTTAGCAAATTCAATTGTTAATTCATTGAGCCTTTTGTATAAAGTCACTTCGATACATTTTCGCTGTCGGTTGGTGAATGAAAAGTTTTTTCTTTTAAAGGTTTTTTGTATCAAATCACCGTCGAAAACACTCAGTGACCACCTACTCCTAATTTTCCAAATTCTTCAAAATCGGACAATCAGGTCTATTATCACCGCTACAACAATTTACGAGGTGACGCAGAGTATCCGCCATGTCTTTCATTTGGGCTAATTTTTTATCTAAATCTTTTAGATGTTTTTGTGCGAGCGTTTTGACTTGTCCACTGCTTCTAGTTTTATTTTTCCAAAGGCTTAGAAGCTTTTTAATATCCTGCAAAGAAAATCCAAGCTCTCTTGCTCGTTTGATAAATCGCAAGTAATGAACGTCGGAGTCTAAATAGATTCTGTAGCCCTTATCCGTTCTTGCCACTTTTGGAACAAGTCCAATCTCTTCGTAGTGACGGATTAACTTCGCATTAACCCCACTTTCTTTTGCTAGTTCACCTATGTTCATCGAAAACCTTTTTTTGCCACAGAGGCACGGAGGCACAGAGAAATCAAACACTCCGTGTCTCTGTGGCATATTTTTATTCTTAGGTTCCAGTTATTGGAAGGTTGGGAATTTAGCGCAATTTTTTTTCTAAAAAACGCAAAAAAATTTCATCGGGGGCTTGACATTCCAATCGTTGGAAGGTTTATTATGGGTAAACAATGCAAAAGGCATTTAAGTAAAATACCAATTGCCACTCAAGGAGAACTAAAACAATGAAAATATTATACAAACTAGAAGGAATGACTTGTGGGCACTGTGTGATGACAGTGGAAAAAGAATTTGCAAAAGCGGGAGTTTCGGCGAAGGCTGATAGGATAACCGATTCTGTTAGCGTTGAATCAGAATTAGACGCTGGCACTTATCAAAAGTTGCAAGCAGTTTTGGAAGAGGAGGGTTATTCACTTGGAAACAAAATCGAATCTTAACGAGAACCAAGAAATTACTCTTGATCTTTTTGGAATGACCTGTGCAAACTGTGCCCTTCGTATAGAGAAGGGCTTACGCAAAGTAACCGGTGTAGAAGACGCAAGAGTTAATTTCGCTCGCGAGACTGCATATGTTCGTTTCGACAAACAAGTCAAACCAGAAGAATTATTCAGTAAAGTAGAATCTCTTGGTTATAAAGCTTCTGAACATTCAGAGGCTAATGCAGGAGAGGCGGAAGGCAAACACAATGCAGAATTGAAAAAGTTAAAATTTCGTTTTATCGTATCTGCACTTTTGTCTATTCCGCTTCTTTATACGATGGTTTCTCATTTTTCTGTTCTTTCCCTTTTGCCATTACCCGCAATAATGATGAACCCTTGGTTTCAGTTTTTACTTGCTACACCGGTTCAGTTTTGGATTGGAATGCCTTTTTATGTTGGTGCTTATCGGGCTTTACGAAATAAAGCGGCTAATATGGATGTGCTGGTGGCAATAGGGACTTCAGCGGCTTACGGTTACAGCCTCGTTGTAAGTATTTTGCAAGGTTTAAATCAGAATGACTTTTTTTTCTTAAATGTTATGAAACATATTGAGCATTTGGGTCATTCTGCCTTTCCGCCCTTGTATTACGAAACTTCCGCAGTTCTTTTGACATTTATCCTTGGAGGCAAATGGATAGAAACCGTAGTTCGTGGAAAAAGTTCTAGTGCAATCAAAGCTTTACTCAAATTAAAACCAGAAACTGCTCTGATCAAAAAAGAAAACGACTGGATAGAGGTTCCTTCCGAATACTTAAAAGTTGGAGATTTAATTTTAGTCAAACCAGGTGAAAAAATTCCTACCGATGCGGTTGTTCAAGAAGGCACAAGCTCTGTCGACGAATCGATGTTAACCGGTGAAAGTCTGCCTGTCGAAAAAGTTGTTACGAGCAAAGTTCTTGGCGGAACGATAAACGGAAATGGAGCCTTGATTTTAAAGACTGAAAAAGTTGGCTCGGAAACTGTTCTAGCTGGCATCATCAGAATAGTCGAAGATGCACAGGCAAGCCGAGCACCGTTACAAAAAATAGCCGACCAAATTTCGGGAGTATTTGTTCCGATTGTTGTTCTATTGGCTACTCTTGATTTTGCGCTTTGGTATTTTTTCTTAGAACCCGGACTTGTGAATGGTGCTCTGGAAAAAGCGATTGCGATTTTAGTGATTGCCTGTCCTTGTGCACTTGGTCTTGCAACTCCTGTTTCTCTTTTAGTGGGAACAGGTAAAGCTGCGGCAAAAGGAATTTTATTTAGAAATGCAGAGGCTCTAGAAATAGCCGCTTTTATTAACACAATCGCATTTGACAAAACGGGAACTTTGACAGAAGGAAAACCGTTTGTTGTTAACTTTAAGACAACTGCGGAAAATGGAGAGTTTGCTCTTTCTAAAATCGCATCAGCCGAATCAGGCTCAGAGCATCCATTGGCAAGTGCAATCGTAAATTTTGCGAAAGCAAAAAAAGTTTCCCTTTCTAAATTTGAAAACTTACAAATCGAATCAGGTGGAGGAGTATTCGCATTAGTCGAAGGTAACGAAGTGTTAGTTGGTAAAAAATCCTATCTTCAAAAACTAGGTCACAATCCACCGGAAGAAATTTTACAAATTGCAGAATCTTGGGAAAGAGCGGGTAGCACGGTAGTATTCGCGATCACGATTGGCACTGATACTGCGTGGACTATTTTAGCAATCGAAGATAAACTAAAAGAAACAAGTAAACTAGCGATTGAAAAATTAAAGTCTCTTGGAATTGAACCAGTTTTATTAACAGGGGATAACGAGAATACGGCGCGAAAAATCGCAGGTCAAGTAGGAATTCAAAAAGTATTCGCTTCTCTGTTACCAGAAGACAAAGCAAAAAGTATAGTAAGTCTCAAAGCAGAAGGCAAACGAGTTGCAATGGCTGGTGATGGAATTAACGATGCTCCTGCCATTGCCAGTGCTGACATAGGAATCGCAATGGGAACAGGAACAGATGTCGCCATCGAAACCGCCGGAGTTGTTTTAGTAAAAGGAGACTTGTTGCGCCTAATCGACGTTATCCAAATCGGTCGAGGAACAGTTCGAAATATCAGACAAAATTTCTTCTGGGCACTTTGTTACAACGCCATCGGAATTCCCATTGCAGGCATAGGCTTATTAGCCCCTTGGATCAGTGGTGCTGCAATGGCTTTTAGTTCGATTTCTGTTGTGCTTAATGCACTTTCGCTTAATTGGAAGAAGGAGTAAGGTTTGCCACAGAGTCACGGAGGCACAGAAAAGTGATTGGTCTGAATGTCAATCCCGAAATTCCACCCGCTATCGCCGCAACCACCAAGCGATGTCGGGAATTTTTCGTTAGCTGACGTAAAATAAGTATTCAAGTATATTTCCAGACTATTATTTTTTTACTTGCCTAGAGTATTTATAACGAAAAACTTATTATTAGGATGACAACTCGAACCGCTTCTAAACCTACTAACGAATTTTTATCCAACCAAGATAAAAAACCAACTCATTTTCTCGGAGTAATTTCATCACGCATGAAAGATATGGATCAAGGAATTCTAGATCAAATCAACACTGCTATTCTCCATTACTTAGATAAATTCCTAGAACATGATATAACTTTAGTCTCCGGATACACTTCTCCCTTAGAAATTTATACAATTGATTCTTATTTGGAAAAAGGAGGGGCTGTGCGTGTTTACCAATCAAAGCCTATTCCAAAAAAGCTAAAGATTTTTTCAGATAAAATTGAGTGGTTAGAATTTAAATCAAACAACGAGGATAAGAGAGATTTATCCCTAGAAGTAAACACAAGAGTTATTGAAATGGCAAAGGCAGTATTTCTGCCTTATATTACAGGAAAGGGTGGGGCTATTTATGGTTTGCTACAAGCTTCCAAATTAGAAAAGCCATTTTATACATTAGAATATTCTGATTTAAAGGTGAAGGAAGAGTATTCTAAATTTGGATTAAAAATCTTATCTCAAGAAGATAATACCGCTTTACAAGAATTATCCGCTTCATTTGCCTCTACCAAAAAAGCAAATGAAAAATCAAAAAAAGCATTAGGTCAATTTTTAACACCGAGGGAAGTTGCTGATTTTATTTATGATGTATTGGCTTTACTTATAAAAGATACAAGCAAAGTAAAAAAAGTCATCGATCCAGCTTGTGGAAAAGGAATTTTCTTTGAAGCGGGTAATACGCATACTGCATTTAAAAACGCTAGCTTTTATGGAATAGAAATTGATTCTAGACTTGAAAATGATTTAAAGAAAATTCCAAACTTGAACTATGTTATCGGTAATGGACTTTCTTCTAATCTTGCCGATTGGAATCAAGAAGAATCCTTTGATATTGTTGCGGCTAATCCTCCGTATGGCGGGGATGGACTTTTAGATTTACTTTCAATTTTACATCCAGAATGGGAGTCTAACCCGGATGCAAAGAAATACAAAGCGTTAGCCGCTGATTTGTATTCTTATATATTTCCTCGTCTGAAAGATGACTCTGACATGCAAATGAATATTGACTCAAAGACAGATACACTCTTTGACCTGAGTCAATATAAATCGGAATCATTAAGCCTAGACAAACAAATAGAGCGATTGAAAATTGAATTGGGAAACAAAAAGATTAAAGAAGAAGAAATTTCAAAATCATTTGTAGAGAAAATCGCTCATTATCCGATAGAAAATCTTTTTCTAGAGCGTATGCTTAGACTCCTTAAACCTAATGGTTATCTCGGTGTTGTGATTCCTTCTTCACAGTTAGCTAATTCTTCTAATATTGGAGTCATTCGTTATTTGCAAAAAAAATGCTCAATTAGAATGGTTGTTTCTTTGCCAAGATCAGTATTTAAAGATTGTAATGCCTCTACAAATATTTTGATTCTACAAAAATGTATCCCAACCGAAGACTACGAAGTGTTCTTCGCGGGTATCGAAGATGAGTTAGAAACTAGCCTTATAAAAATTAAAAATCGTTTTTCAGATTTCTTAAAGGGAGAAAAAATTGAACCAGGCTATCTTTCTCCTGCGTGGTGTAATACGATCTATGAAAAAACGGTTACAACAAGTCCGAGGATGGAAGGCGATTTTTATAGACCGAAATATATTCGAAACTTAAATGTTCTGAACAAATACTTGGTTAAATCTTTAAGCAATTTTATATCTAATAGTGATATTGCATCAGGACATAGAGGAAAAACTGATTTCAAAAAGAAAGGAGTAATTTATATCGATGCAAAAAATGTAAGAATGTTTGGTATTCTACAACAGGATTTAAGGTATGTCGATAAACAATCGGCATTTAACAGTTTTGAGAGACAATGTAGGTATGGAGATATTCTTATTAACCGCTCTGGAGATGGGACGATAGGAAGATGTTGCGTTTACGCGGAAAATTTTGAATCTTGTGTTAGCGGTGATTTATATAAAATTAATTCAACAAAATCTATAAATCCTTTTTACCTTGCTATTTTTCTAAATTCTAAATTTGGATACTTACAATTAGAAAGACTCTGGTCAGGAGTTTCTGGAATGGTTCATTTAGATAAATCAGATATTCCCAAAATTGCCATATCCATTGTGAATGAGATTAATCAGAAAGCATTAGAAAAAAACTTAAAATATTTATATAGTCAAACTTCTTCTCTTAGCGCAAAATTAGATAAGAATACCTTTAAGGAGTATTACATTATTTTGGAAAAAAATATGAAAATATACATTCAATCCTTTGAAGAAGCTTTTGAAAAAAGTGATTTCTCGACATTCAATGAAATAAATTTAGCAAAACAAAAATTAAATTAAAATCAAACGATGATCCAAGAAGACCTAATAAAAATTCTTAAAGAAGAGCATTTATTTTCAAAAATAAAGAGCACTGCGGTTAAGATTGATAATCCTTTAGTAGCAAATTCAATTTTGTTTCAAACACATATTAATATCCTCTTAGTTTTATCTATTAATGCCAAACTAGCGACATACAGATTTTTAAATGATATTCCCACTCAAATAAAAGACAATTTAAAGTTATACGAAAATGGGATTCCTCTGTATTTAATTGTAAATCCATTACTCTCCAATGATGTTTTAGTCTGTAAATTAAAAATGGATTCTCCTGTCTTATTTTCTTTTGAAGAAATAGGTGATTTATCAGTATTACCTGATCTTACTAAAATTGAAAATGATATTGCAAACTTTAAATCAGCAAGTTCAGAATACATTGCTTTTCAAAATTTATTTCATTTTACAAAAGAAAAATATAAAAATAAACATGAAGATAGAATCTTAAAAGAATTTAATAAAGTTATTTCGTCTCTTCTGGCAGGGGAAACACTTAAAGGATTAACCTTAGATTTAAAAAAATCATATGAATATTTAAAAGAGAAAAGAAGTTTTTCAGTATCTTCCGCATATCGTAGAGTAATTCAACCTTTGTTTCAAGGATATTCTGAAAATTTAAACACTGTTTCAGATGAAGCAAAATCAGATAGGTACATGACTCCAGATGAAGTGATTGATTTTATGGTTACTATTTCAGAGCCTAAAGCAAATGAAATGAAAGCAGATTTGTCCTTTGGGTCTGCTGGTTTTTTATTGCAAACAGCGTATAAAACTTCTCGAACAAATGAGAAAGATGATCAGAAATTAATCGGATTTGAAATAGACAAAATCTTAGTTGATACGGCAAATATAGCATTTTCTCTGGCAAATTTGTCTTTGCCTTTAATTCAAAATGACTCTAGTCTGATTAAATCCAAATTTCTAAAAGAAGAAAGTTTTGATTTAATAATTGGAAATCCGCCAGGGTCTGATTCGGAAGAGTCTGTATTTCCATCTGTAGAAGAAATCGAGAAGGTAGTTGAGGCGGAGCATTATAGAAATCCAGAATTGTTTATTCTTAGAGCATTGCAACTCTTGAAAGAAGGAGGGCGATTATGTTTAATGATTCCAAGCTCTTTTTTATCAAATCAAAAATATGAAAATACAGTGATATCGCTAAGGCAGACTTATTCTATTGAGTTAATAGTATCGCTCCCAAAAGGCATTTGCTCAAATGCAAACTCATCTATGAATATAATTCTAATAAAGAAAAAAAAGCCTTTGAAAGATTATAGAATTTTTTACGGAGGTATTGATGGGACTTCAAATCTTAAATCAGATTTTACTGATTTGCTTAATACTTATCAACTATTCAAAACAGGAAAGACTCCGATTTCTGATAACATTAAAGAACATTTATTGGAAAATCTCCCAGAGAGTGAACAGAAAGATTTGGAGAAAGTGAATAAAAAAATAGCGGCTAATGACAAATATGAAAATCCACTTGAGGAACAAAAGGAAGTTTACGAATTTAAAGGAAAAAAATATTCAAGAAATATCACTCGATCAAATTTCTTAAAAAATTTATACAATTATAATTGCCAAGTCATTGGTTGTTCTTTTAATACAGCTTCCGAATTTTTGGGAATGCAAGAAAGTGTTGTTCATACTCATCATATAAAGTTTAGATCTTTGGAAGGTAAAGATCATTTGGGAAATATGATTGTCCTTTGCCCTACCCATCATGCTTCTTTCCATGGAGCGACTGTTCATTTAATTGACTTAAAAAGGAAAATAGCTAAATTGAACTATGCACTTCTGCATTTACAAGTTGATCCTAAGCATATTGCTTATGTTTTAGATTTAGATTCTAATCTAGAAGATGGAATTGTTTAAGAGGATAATCTATGTATTCCGTTGGAAATAAAGTGATTGTAAAATCCCCTAAAGAATTTAAGGCTTATGGTCCTGCACTTGTTTTAGAAGTCAAAGAAGCTGAAAAGAGGCTCCGTGTTTTTTTCGAATCAAATCAACGACAACATTTTCCTTCCTTTGATGATGTAGATTTATTTCAAGATCCAATAGATTTATTAATACAAGGAAAATGGGAGCCTTCCATTTTATTTGAATTAAAATCTAAGGCTAATTATCTACTAGCAAATAACGTCGGCGGAATGCTATCAAATTCCACGGCTGATATTTTGCCACATCAGCTTTTTGTAGCTTCTAAGGCAACTACTACTAGCGGTAACTTCCTAATAGCCGATGAAGTCGGTTTAGGAAAAACAATTGAAGCGGGACTTACCTATACAATATTAAAAGGACAAGGAAAAGCAAAAAGAACTTTAATCATCACGCCTGCATCTCTTGTAATGCAATGGCAAAGAGAGATGAAAGAAAAATTTAATGAAGACTTTGCAATTTACAATCAAGATTTTTCTGTAAAAAAATCGAAGGTGAATACTTTTTCTAATCATCATAAAGTGATCGCTTCTATAGATACACTTAGAACGGATAATGGTGCTGATTCGCACAAACAACTTTTATTGCAAGCGGATGACTGGGACTTAGTTGTGTTTGATGAAGCTCATAAACTTTCGAAGACTGCCTATTCTTCAAAAATGGAATCTACAGAAAGATATAAATTGGCGGAAGACCTTGTCAATAAATGTAAAAAAATGATTTTGCTTACCGCAACTCCACATCAAGGGGATGAATCTAAATTTAAAAATTTACTTCGACTCGTAAGTCCAGATTTATTGAAGGATTGGGGAAAAGAAAATTTTAAAACCGAAATGAACAAGTTTGTAGTTCGTAATCGTAAACGCGATGCAATTAGCTTAGAAGGTCAGCCACTGTTTCTTGGACGAAATGTAAATCACGTTAACGTTGAATTATCCGCAGCCGAAACAGAATTTCATCACAAACTTAGAGAATATATAAAAGAAGCTTATAAACAAAGTGAAAATCTTTCCGGTAATCGAAAGAACGCAGTTGGATTCTTACTTGTTACATTTCAAAAAATTGCATCTAGTTCACTTTTTGCTATTCGCAAAAGCTTGGAAGCTAGATTAAATTTATTAAACAATCCGAATATAAGTTCTAAAAAAAATATAGATGCAGAAGAGTTTGAAGGAGAATCAGAAGAGACTTTGATCCAAGCTTCTGAATACTTATATTCCTTTAAATCTGAAATTTCTTATTTAGAAACACTCATAAAATATATTGATGAAAATATTCAGAAGGATTCTAAGATTGAAGTATTTATTGATTTATTAAAAAATACTATTTTTAAAGAAAATCCTGATGAGAAAATTTTAATTTTTACTGAATACCGTCAAACTCAAATTCATATTGAAAATGAATTGAAAAGAAGATTAGGGAATCCTAATATACAATTGATTAATGGAGATGTCCCGATTTTTGAAAGAGAAAAAAATGTGGAAATTTTTAAAAGTGAACAAGGTCGCTTCTTAATCTCTACAGAAGCCGGTGGGGAAGGTATAAATTTACAATTCTGTCATATTATTATTAATTTTGACATTCCATGGAATCCAATGCGAATAGAACAGAGGATTGGACGTGTTCATCGTTATGGACAAAAGAAAATCGTTGACGCATACAACTTGTTCACCGGTGACTCGATTGAAGGCATGGTAACTCAGACATTAGAAAAAAAATTAAATCTTATTTGCAAGCAAATAGGTAAAGACGATGAATTAGAGAAGAACAGTTTTAAAGAAGGAGTCCTAGGCGAATTGCATGAGATTGTTGATTTCAGTAAATTATATCAAAAGGCAGTTCTCGATGAACAATTATTCCTTTGGGAAGAATCAGAAATAGAAGCTCGCTTAAAAGAAGCGGTAAACTCTTATAATAATATGCAGTCTTATTTTGACAAGCTAAACCGATTCGACAAAACATTCTATGAAAACTTAAAATCCAAAGTTAGTTTAGCTGATTTGGAAAAATTTATCATACGCTATTTAGAATTTTCAAAAAGAAAAATATCTAAAAGCGCTTTCGGTACTTATAAATTTCTAACTCCGGAAAGATTTAAAAACGATAATCTGGCAAAAGAATATAAGGACGTAACTTTTGATCGTAAACTAAGCAAGAGTAATCCCAATCTTGAATTTTTGGGTATTGGGAATCCATTAACAAATAGAATCCTTGAAGATTGTGTATCTCCTGAATTCGGTGGTTTTGTTTCTTACATTAAATTTAATAGAAATGAAAGTCTTTTATCAGAAACATCAGGCTTCTTATTAAATTTTATCTTTGAGTGTTATGATAGTTATTCTGAACTTATCAAGAAAGAATTTGTTCCGATTTTTTTAAGTTTTGAGTTTAAAGAAATTCAAATTAATTTTGAACCAGAGTATAAAGACGATAATCCACGTGATTTTCCTTCCTTAAACTTAGATCGTTTTCAATTTGATTCAAGTTTGTTACAGATTATGGTTTTAAAGAAAAATAAAGTGATTAAAAACGATTCAAGAATTCAATATATCAATGAATCCTTATTAAATCTTTGTCTTTTTGATTTTGTGTAGGATACTATTTCACCACAATCGCCCGTGGAAACGTCGGACAAGCCTGCACACAAATTCCACAACCGGTGCAGTCTTTAGAGAATCGAGGTTGGAAATTTTTATTGTAAGAGACAACATTTTCTACAGGACAAGAAGTTCGACAGACGTTACATGTATCCTTACCAGTGCGAGTATTGATACAATGTTCCACGAGTGGTTTGGCTTGTCCAAGGTTTAGAGTTTCTTTTTTCTTCAGAGGTTTCAGTGCGTTAACCTCACAGGCATTGATACACGGGTAATCAAAACACATCATACAAGCATTCATGTTCGGATCAAGGTAAGGAAAATTCTTTTCTAATTTAGAATCGTAAACAGGAAAGAGCGTGTTATAAGGGCAAGCCTGAATACAGTCGCCACACCCAGTGCATTTTTTAAAAAACTTTTCTTTGTCAATTGCACCTGGAGGAAATTTTAAATTGCGATTGATTTTTTTAGCCTTTGACATTCCAGGCAGTTCAGGAAGATATTCCCTATTATCCGCAACCTCTTCAACTTCTTGTTCAGAAATTTTTCCTGTCACAGAGTCGTGGATAACGTCGTATACTTCCTCTGTTGTCTCTACTGCTTTTTTTAAAGCTTGAAATATTCCTTTTTTAAAAAAATCTTTTCTTTCCATTGTCTACCTTGTATTACGCCCAAAAAGGAATGTAACGTATAAATTTTTTCGATGAATTAGAATCATATATCTTAATCATATTTGCATCTAATGCGTCTTTAATTATTCTGGAAACCGTTGCGCTATTTCGTTCTTCAATTCCAAAACGTTCTCTCAGACTTGCATTAGTCATTTTCTCGTGCAATACATATTTTAAACAAGAATGTAAATAACAAGCTCGTATTTTATCGACTTTCTCCATTGTATTTAATGACCTTGGGGCAAACAAAACAATATGCGTATTATCCGCAGAAGTTTCAAAAATAGGTGCAGGAAGTTGGTATATTTCAGTTTGGTAAACCACTTTATCAATTCCACTTCCTCTTTCTTCGCAAAAACCAATTCGTCTCATAAAAGAAGCTAGTATTTCATTTCTAGAGCGTGGAGGACTGTCCAAAAATCTTTGTGTGTCAACTAACGGTTTACCTGGATTTGTAATTTCTATTCTATTTTTAAATACTTCAACTAGAGCACCAGTTCCATTTACAAAAAAATCCTGATGAATGATTGCATTTGCTAAAAGCTCTCTCAAAGCCAACATTGGATAAAGTGGTACAGTTTTACGAGTAGCTTTTTCAATGACTTCGTTTACAGGTATTAAATTATTTATATAAGAAACTAAAAATTCAAAATCACTTGCATATCCTTTTGAACTTTCTTGTTCTTTAATCGTGTCTAATTTATTATTTCCACTATATTGAATAATCCGAATGGATTTTCGTTTGAGTGCAGAAAAATTTTCTATTTTCTTTGCAAATAAAATAGCTCCTAAATTTGTAATCCCCCATGTTCCAGCATCTGTGCGGCTAATCATGTCATCCGCTTGTAGAGATTTTAAAATAGTAATACGCGCATCTGGCAGAGGTTGTTTTGTTAAATCAAAATAAGTAGGGTAATCTATAAATTGTAAAATCTCTTCTTCTTTTAAATTATCCGCCGCTATTCTTTTTTCGAAGGGGATATTGTCGAGTAACCTCCAAAGCTCTCTTTCTTTTTCTCGAAAGTCTTTTAACTTCTTTTTGTAAGATCCAATACGGATAAATTCTTGTGCTTTAAATTGAACTGGATGACGAAATGCTTTTTCAATTTCTAAAACTACAACTTTTTTACCATCTACCAGAATTTCCCAGAACCTAAAATTAATTTTGGGGTTGAGAAATCTTAATAACCAACTTTCTAATTCTTCATTGCCAACTTTTTCGGTGGGCGGAGAAAATTTAGTCCCAACTATTGTATGACTCGAATCTTCTATACCCCAGATCAGATATGCATTTGTTTTTCCTAAAATGGCAGCCGAATTGGAGAGAGCCGATATGTATTCTCCTATTTCCTCTGGGTCTTTTTTGTTCAGTTTAAATTCTAACCACTCTGTTTCTTTGGGGTATTTTAAAAGCTCTTTGACGAGGGCAATTAAGTATTCTTGACTTCTCTGGATGGTCATAATTCTCCACTCTATCAAATAGCAATCAAATAGCAATCAAATAGAGAAACCCTTTATTTTCAGTGTTTTTGTGACATTTTTACTAAAAAACACTATTTCCTATCAAATAAGATTTTGACTCTAAAACTAACTATTTCTAAGTGCGTCTTCTAAGTTAGAACTTACTTTGAGCATGGATTTCAGTTTGGTTAATTCGATTACGGCTAAAACTTGTTTTGTGGGACAGCATACTTTTATGTAGCCATCCATTTTTAAAAGTTTGGATTGGTGTGCAAGAAAGGCTCCAAGTCCAGATGAGTCGATGTATTGGAGATTTTCTAAATTTACAAAAATTTTGATTTTACCTACATCGACAAGATTCGTTAAAATTTGTTTTAGTGCGGGTGTTGAATACAAGTTTAGATCACCTTTGATATCAATCACAATTCCATTTGTTGGTTGGTATGGTTGTGATTTTGGTCGTGTCTTAATTTGTAACTCTCTGCCCTCATGATTGAATTTTGGGCTTGTAAAATCAATTCCTTGTGTACTCATAAATTTATTTCCTAAAGTAATTCTGAAACTCCATCTGAAATTTGGAAACCATAAAACGTCGGTTGTAAATTAAATTTTTCTTGGTACTTTGATTTTATTTCGTCTTCAATTTTTGCGCGATTTCCTTGTTTATCTAAAACAAGTATACTTCCACCAAATCCTCCTCCAATCATTCTTGCACCACTGACTAATTTCGATTTTAGTTGTTCCACTAAAAAGTCAGTTTCAGGACATGAGACTTCAAACAATTGGGAAAGAGAATCATGTGTTCCAAAAAGACATTTTCCAGCTTCTAAAATATTTCCATTCGCAAATGCATCTAGTAGTTTTTGTGTTCTATCCTTTTCTCCAACTACATGGCGAACTCGTTTTAATTCTTTTTCAGAAAAGGAAAATTGATCGAGAGAAGTATCAATAGATAGATCATACAAATTCTTTATAGCGGGTAATCGTAATTTAACTTTTGTAAGTGCATCTTCACATTCTTTTCTTCGGTTGTTGTAATCACTGTCTTGTAAGGAATGTTTTACATTTGAGTTAATCAAATAAAACTCGTGATCTTTCAAATCCAAAGTATGGTAGGATTTTTCTAGTGTATCAGTATTGAGTAAAATACACTGGTTTTTCTTTCCATTGGCAATTATGTATTGATCCATAATTCCACATTTCATTCCTACAAAATGATTTTCTGCCGCTTGTCCAATGAGTGCAATTTTTTCTCGAGGAATTTTTAATTCAAAAAGTTGTGAGAGCGCATAACCAGTAACAACCTCAAGAGCCGCCGAAGAAGACAAACCTGCACCTTGGGGAATATTACCGTCAATCGCCATATCGAATCCGCCGATGGTGAATCCTTCTTTTTGTAATTCATCTACAACACCGTAAACATAATTTGCCCAGAGATGAGATTTATCGTATAGCGGTTTATCGCAATTAGCCTGTTCTTTGTATTGCTCTGAGTAAAGTCGGATTTTTCCTAAAGCATTTTTGCGAATACTCACACAGACTTGAAAGTCTATCGCCGCAGGTAAAACAAACCCACCGAGATAGTCCACATGTTCGCCGATTACGTTGATTCTTGCTGGTGCTCGAAATAAATGAATCTGTTCGTTACTTGTTCCTAAGTTTTCGATGAGTAGATTTTTTATGTTATTTATCATAAGATTAATTATTCATAGATTGAAAAAAACATTTACTATGTCTAGATATTTTTATTTTATGGAAGTGATATTTAACGTGAGTTTGATGTAAGGATTTTAGTAATCCAAGGTAGTTATTCAATTTGTCATTCCCGAAATTTTCTATCGGGAATCTCTAGATATTGAGACCCCCGACAGAAAATTTCGGGGGTGACAATAAATAGTCTCTTAGGTCGAACTCACATTATTTCACAAAAATGAGGACTAATTATGACTAATATAAAAATTGATTCTAAGTTTCTAAAATCGTATTTTCCCGAGAGTTTGCTCTCAAAAAATCTGGAAAAATCTATTTCCAAAAGAGAACTTTTACATAATAAAAAAGGGGCTGGATCTGAGTTTTTAGGATGGGTAGATTTACCTTCCCAAATCAAAGAAGCAGACTTAAAAAATATCCAAGAAACGGCAGACGAAATCAATTCTCACTCTGAATACTTGGTTGTCATCGGAATTGGTGGCTCGTATCTCGGAGCACGCGCGATGATTGAGGCAAATGTAAATAGCTTTCATCTACACGAAAATCACAAAAACAAAAAAACGAAAGTCCTTTATGCAGGTCATCATATCGACCCGGATTATCATAATGACTTGTTGGATTTTTTACAAGACAAAGAATTTTCCGTAAATGTAATTTCTAAATCGGGAACTACAACAGAACCAGCACTTGCATTTAGAAGTCTACTTGCACTCACAGAAAAAAAATACGGAAAGGAAAACTTAAAGAAAAGAATTTTCGCAACAACTGATGCAAAAAAAGGTGCGTTAAAAAAACTTTCGGATGAATACGGATTCAAAACTTTTGTAATTCCAGATGACGTTGGTGGAAGATACTCTGTGTTAACTCCTGTGGGGCTAATCCCAATTGCCGCTTCTGGAATTTCCATTTCTGAATTTGTAAAAGGCGCAAAGTCGATGCAGGAATTTTTAGCGAATGAAAAAGATCCTGTAAAAAATCTTTCTTGTTACTACGCAGCTCTCAGAAATACACTTTATGAATCCGGCAGAAAAATCGAGATCATGGTAAACTACAATCCTAAACTACACTACTTTACTGAATGGTGGAAACAACTTTTCGGAGAAAGTGAGGGTAAGGACAAACGCGGAATTTTTCCAGCCGGTGTGGATTTCACAAGTGACTTACATTCTATGGGTCAATACATCCAAGACGGTGAACGCCAACTATTCGAAACAGTTCTCCATATCCAATCCCCAAATCGGGATAGCGTCATACAAGAGTTTGCCGGTGATCCAGATGGACTCAACTACATCGCCGGAAAAAAACTTTCCTACATCGGCGAACAAGCAATTAACGGAACCAAACTTGCCCACTACGAAGGCGGAGTTCCTAACATCGAAATTTCGATTCCAAAAATTTCACCCGAAGTATGCGGAGAGCTAGTCTATTTTTATGAATACGCTTGTGGAGTTTCGGGATACATGCTCGGAGTAAATCCATTCGACCAACCTGGAGTTGAGGATTACAAGAATAATATGTTCGCGCTGCTCGGCAAAAAAGGCTATGAAGAAATGAAAGTCAAAGTAGAAGGAAAA
>DDBL01000137.1:0-5080 GCA_002333425.1 Leptospiraceae bacterium UBA2033 | reverse complement strand
ATGACTAAAGAGCTTACAAAACCAGAATTCAAATTTTTTACAACCATTCGAGTAAGATATGCGGAAGTTGATTTGCAGGGAATTGTGTTTAACGCGCATTATCTTACATACATTGACACCGCGATTACGGAATACTTTCGGGCAATTGGTTACACGTATTTGGACTTTGTGAAAAAGTATTCAATGGATTTTCATGTTATCCGCACACTCATTGAATACAAATCCCCAGCGAAGTTTGACGATGAGCTAGACGTTTGTTTAAATCCAGAATACGAAGGTGTGAAGATATTTTGGAAGTTTGCAATCTTTCGTGGTAATGAAATCCTTTGTTACGGCGAACTAGTATATGCCGGTGTTGACACAGATACAAAACGTCTAAAGAAACTTGATTCAACGGTTGTAAACACTTTGCAATTGATTGGAAACTAGGACTCCAATAATAGTAAAAATTCGGCTTAATTTTTTACTTGACTGTATCACATAATTGTGATACAGTGACTCTATGATCAGTCTGAGAATAAAACCTGAACTAGAAAGCGAACTTAACTTCTTTGCCGAAACAAAAGGTAAAAGTAGAAGTGAAATTATTATTGAATCTATTCTAGAATATATTCAGAATCATTCTACAGAAAAAACGCCTTACGAATTAGGAAAAGATCTTTTTGGTAAACATTCTTCTAATCATAGCGACCTTTCTCAAAATAGAAAAAAATATTTGAAAGAAAAAATTACACAAAAAAATGCAAAACGTCGCGCTAATTGACTCGGGTCCAATCGTAGCCTTATTCGATAGACGGGATAACCTGCATAAGCCTGTAATGAAATTTATGCAATCGTACAAAGGCTCACTTCTCACAACGTGGGCTGTTCTAACAGAAGTTCTATACCTGCTCTCTTTTTCTATCGAAGCACAGCAAGATGTATTGGAATGGATTAGTCGAGGTAGTCTCACCATTAAAGATATTTCCGTTCAAGATATAAAATACATTAAACAGAGAATGTTAAAGTATTCGAATGTTCCAATGGATTTAGCAGATGCAAGTCTAATGTGCATCTCTGAAAAAGAACGAATCAAACATATAATTAGCGTAGATTCTGATTTTTCTATTTATCGAACTTTGAGCGGAAAGTATTTGACGAACTTATTCAAAGTATAGAAAAATTTTCTACTCTTGACAGATTTTTGTAAAAAACAGATTTTGAATTAAAGTAATATTAAACGAGTAACAAAGGTCAAATCCAATGGCAAAAGAAAGAATTTTACATCCACCAAAAGAATTTGCAAAAGCGGCAAATTTAGGAATTAAAGAATACCAGAAATTATACAATGAGTCCATCAAATCTCCACAGACATTCTGGAAAAAACAAGCAGAGCGTCTAACATGGTTTAGCCCACCGAAGAAAGTTCTCACTGAAAACTTTGCAGAGGGAAAAGTAAAATGGTTTGAAGGCGGCAAATTAAACGTATCCTACAACTGTCTGGATCGACATTTGAATTCTTCTTTGAAAAATAAAGCCGCACTTATTTGGGAAAGCGATAGTGGAGAAGAATCTAAAACTCTCACCTACCAAGAGCTACACCGGGATGTTTGCAAGTTTGCCAATGTATTAAAAGCCCAAGGTGTAAAAAAAGGAGACCGTGTTCTCATTTATCTTCCGATGGTTCCTGAACTTGCGGTTTCTGCGTTAGCCTGCACTCGAATTGGGGCGATTCATTCAATTGTATTCGGTGGATTTTCCCCTGAGTCACTGATTGGTAGAATTGAAGATTGTAAACCAAGTCTAATTGTAACGTCAGACGGCGGATACCGAGGCGGAAAAGTCATTGATATCAAAAGAAATATAGACCTCGCTCTAGAAAAATCAGAGGTCAAAGTTAAGAACGTAATCGTTGTTAAACGCACTGGAATGGAAGGGAACTTGAATTGGAAAGAAGGTCGTGACCACTGGTGGCATTATCTAATGAAGGATGCGTCTAACGTTTGTGAGCCTTATAAAGCGGATTCAGAAGATCCACTTTTTATTCTCTATACTTCTGGATCAACTGGGAAACCGAAAGGTGTAATGCATACTACAGCCGGTTATCTGCTCGGAGCAAATCTTACTTTTCATTATGTATTCGACCACAAGCCGGAAGATACTTTCTGGTGTACTGCAGACATTGGGTGGATAACAGGACATAGCTACATCTTGTATGGACCTCTCTCGAATGGAGCAACTTCGATTATGTTTGAAGGAGTTCCTACGTTCCCAAATCCAGGTCGATTCTGGGAAGTCATCGACAAATACAGTGTAAACGTATTTTACACAGCACCTACCGCCATACGCGCGCTGGCAAAAGAAGGAACTTCACATATCGAAAAACATTCTCTCAACTCCCTTCGTCTGCTCGGGACAGTGGGCGAGCCAATCAACCCAGAAGCATGGGAGTGGTACAATAAAAATATCGGCAAAGGCAAATGCCCGATAGTCGACACCTACTGGCAGACAGAAACAGGATCTATTCTCATTACTCCGCTTCCGGGCGCAATCGCAACTAAACCAGGCTCTGCCACACTTCCCTTCTTTGGAATCAAACCTGTTTTAGTTGACAACGAAGGAAAGAAAATTACCGGCAAAGGCGAAGTCAGCGGCAACCTCTGTATCGAATCTCCCTGGCCCTCCATGATGCGCGGTGTTTATGGAGATCCAAAACGTTTTAAAGCAACTTACTTTTCTCAATTCAAAGGAATGTATTTTACTGGTGATGGAGCGCGTAGAGACAAGGACGGCTACTATTGGATAACCGGTAGAGTAGATGATGTGTTAAATGTTTCCGGTCATCGTATTGGAACTGCTGAAATCGAAAGTGCTATGGTTGCTCACAAATCAGTTGCTGAAGCGGCTGTTGTTGGTTATCCGCATGACATCAAGGGTCAAGGAATTTACGTCTATGTGACTGTGAAAAACGGTGTGACAACAAACGATGAACTCAAGAAAGAGCTGATTGCAATGGTAGAAAAAATCATCGGTAAAATAGCTCGACCTGATATTATCCACTGGGCACCGGGATTGCCAAAAACTCGCTCCGGTAAAATTATGCGTCGAATTTTACGTAAGATTGCCGCAAATGAATTTGACGGACTTGGCGACATATCCACATTAGCCGATCCTTCCGTTGTTGCGACCATTATTGCGGATAAGAAGAAGTATCATAGTTGATGTGACGTTGTCATTCCCGAGTTCTTTAATCGGGAATCTCAAGTTCTTGAGACCCTCGTATAAAAATTTCGAGGGTGATAATCAACAGATTATAAAATGAACTACAAAATAATAGTAACTCTCGGTGAAGACGAATTGCTGGACTATAAAAATCCAGCAATCAAAGAAGCGGATATTCTAGAAATCCGCTTGGATCTTTTAGAAATTTCTTTTATAAAAGAGAAATTATCGCCCATCCTAAAAGAACTTAGAAAATCCGTTTTACTCACGTATCGTAATCCAAAAGATTCGAGTGAAGCGTCTAATACCAGTTTAACTTATGGAGATATTTCTGATTTTCTTTTGGAATTTAACTCAGAAAATAATTATCTAGATATAGAATTAGACCAAGAAAAATCTATCTTTGATTCTATTCCTGATTCGAGGTATACAGTCATTTACTCCTATCATAATTTTTCGAGTTCTATTACAAAGCAAGAAATGCTGGATTGGATTTCTAAAAAGCAAAATGCAATTTGTATTTATAAATTTGCCGTTAGCCCGAATAGTATTTCTGACCTAGAGAAATTTTTAGAAGACTTAAAAAGTATCTCTACTCAATTTAAAGTAATCGGAATTGCTATGGGAGAAATTGGAGTTTACTCACGATTATTCGGTGATAGGTTTGGATCTATTGCAACCTATTGCTGCACAGGAAAACCAAGGGCACCCGGACAAGTCAATGTATCCACTTTACTGAAAATTAGAGAGGATTATAATGATAAGCCACTACCAGAGATTGATTTTAAAATACGATAGTATGAAAATGTAAAAGAATTTAACATCGGAAACAAAGTTTCCGCATCTAAGGTAACGCTTCTGGTAGAATCAAAGCATAATTATATAATCAGGAGTCTTTACCAATGACGACATTTTTTTACCTTGGAGCGATAGTTTGCTTAGCCATTATCGTAATAGCATTTAAAAAACCGGATATGCTTGTGCATCTTGAAAAAGTTCATAAAAATTTTATTGGAATGACAAAAGCGAAAGCCCTCGCAACTTTCATTCCGGTTTTTATTATTTTTCTTGTGCTAGGTGCAATGGTTAGTGGTGATAAAAATTCGGAAAAGAAAGGAAGCGAATTAAAAGTTGTAGAGACGCATGGCGGCTGTGCGTCTCTAAATCATACGAATATTGAAAATCTAATTGAAAATATTCGAGAACAAACAATCTTGGGAAGCGATAGAATAAATATTTAACGGTAATTTAGTGTTATCCACTTACAGAATAGGTATGCAAATAAATCCAACCGGTTACGAATACGTTGCCTACGAAATATTTTCCACGCTAAGTCTCAAGGAGAATGGGTATTTGCCAAATTTAAAGGGTATCAATCAAAAATTGGTGGATAGTATTAAGTAGCTGCTGTATGGACTGTGATTTTTATGATTGGTATGATTTCGGAATATGAATCACTTTCTTGCTCTAATCATCCCAATCACAGTTCAGACATTTTCTCATTTACATTAATTTCGGCATTTTAAAAAATGGATACTCTATGTTATCCTTACATCAGCCAAATCAAAATTTGCCTACGGTAAAGCATTTGCCTTTCTCCTCACGGGATTAGTCACCATTGGAATTGTCATCATCACAATCCAAAACAGTAGAGACGCGATTGATCGCGACTCCGATGAGGAAAGATTTCAAAATCTAGTTACAAAAGAAGTTGTTGCCTTTGATATCGGCCTTCCTGACAAAACAGGATACAAAGAAGAAAATCATTGGCATAGAGAAAATCCAAACTCGAAAAATAAAAATGATGCTTATTTAGATGAATGTGGTAAACCTGTTGGATTGGCGACGATGAGTCTCATATTATACCAATTCTATAAAG
>DDBL01000040.1 GCA_002333425.1 Leptospiraceae bacterium UBA2033 | reverse complement strand
AATTTATATTATTCTTCAGCGAGTATTACTTGTCTTAGCCTCATTGGGTCAATGGGTTTACTCTTTCAAAATAAAACCATGCAAAATGAAGTTCATGCAATAATTTCTTTAGTTCTGATTTTACTTGGAAATGCATTACAGTATTATCCAGGAAAAGAAAAACCTATTTTAAATAGGTATATGCAAGTAAAAGGCTCGATGAACAAAAGAGAAGTTTCAAGTTCATTAGTCATGAAAAGACTTTTTTTAAATGGCGAAGTATTCTTATGGATAGCGGGAATAAGTTTTGTAGGACTTATTCTAAATAATGTTACAGAATATGCGCATACTGTATGTTTACTCCTAGTAGCTTATGCATTTTTTTCTATAGATAAAAAATACAAACAAGGAGTCAAACAGGCTATAGCGTTATTTGGTTTAGCGTTTATCGTTAGCCTCTTTCGTTATGGAGTATTTAGAGACAATCGCCCAGAAGAATTCTCTAAGGAAAGTTGGATAGCTCTCTCTAATACTGCTACGTTTTGGGTTTCAGGCGTTGGTATTCTTTATTGGAAAGATAAATTCAATTTAAAAATAGAATCTGAAAAAATTCTTTCTCCCCTTTTAGTTTCGGCGACTACACTAATTGCAATGATGATTGGAGATATTCTAGTTGATAAGATTTATCTACTTTCCTTTGCGGCTATTTACTCTTTGGCTCTTGTTATTTCTTTTCAAAAGTTAAAGGAAAATTTTTGTGTTTATAACTCTTTACTTCTAAGTTGGTTTAGCCTACTTTTGGGACTTGGAGGAATGATTGTAAGAAAAGAATCTCCAGAAGGAATTTCAGAGTATATGAATTTAGTAACCTATTTCACGTCCTCGATTGCAGCGACAGGACTTATTTTTTATTTATTAACAGATTTTCCCATACGAGTTATTTCATATTTACAAAGTTTACTTTCTAGTGTTTGTTTCATATTAATTGTAATTCCAGAAGAGTATCGCCCTATAGCATTTAGTATTCTACACTTAGGTCATTTGGTTTTCTTATTTCGATTCAAGGTGGATTCTTTTTACGAATATTCCTATTTAACGCTTGGATTCGCGACTCTTGTTTTCTTAAACCAAACAAACTTTCCTAGTTCTGCAAAATTTTCAGATCATAAAAGTATTTCTTTAATTTCCGGTTACTCTCTATTATCCGTTATTCAAACAGTTTACATTTTTTGGAAGACTACAAAAACCAAGGATAGATATTTATACTATATTTTAAATTTCATCATAATACTCTGGTCGATTCATATTACGATGCCAATAAACTTTGGGATTCTTTTGTTCGCAATTTTGGTCTGCGTGAATAGCATACTACTCGCTAGATTTAGAATTAAAGAAATTGAAATGCTTTACTATTATCCGCTATCTTTTAGCATTTTTAGCTTCTTATACTTACTATTTTCCAATAAACCAAATGTGATAGAAGAAATGGATTACAAAGGTTTTGCTTTAGGGTTACTGACATTATTCTTACTACTTCGTTCGGTAAAAGAAGCGGAAAACTACAAAGCACAAAAGCCCGATTTTAAAGAAGAAAAATATAGCTTTGAACGAATTACTATGTTGATTCTATTCTTAGAATTTATTCTACTCACAATGACGGTAGTCAATGTGAGTTTTTGGAGTTTAATTTGGACAATGGAAGCCCTTTGTTTTATTATCTATGGAATATATAAGAATTATCCGTTGATTCGGTATTCTGGCATAGGATTAATCGGATTAGCCGTTATAAAAGTTGCATTTTGGGATTTGAGAAACTTGCCAGAAAATACGCGCGTAATTGTTCTTATCTCCATTGGAGGTTTGTTTGTCGGTGGTAGCTTTCTTTATTCAAAATATAAAGATAAACTTTTTGAAAAAGACTCAATTAGCTAATTCATTAAAATTGTTCACTTTTTTACTACTTTTATCTCTTGTAATTTGCAAAATTTTATCGTAGATTACCTTTTTCCTAGAAAAAATAATCCTTACTTCCAACCGAAGACTGGATAGCTTCGGAACTACGAAGCTGGCTAGTTTCACAGGAAGTTTTTTTTCTAACTCAAGAGAATCTAAGACTAATAGGAATACAAAAATCCAAGTCATACTTCGATTAAAAAACGCCTTTAGACACTTCATTTCAGCCCAATCTTCTGGGTTAGGAGCGAAATCAACTCGCTGTAGATCCAAACCTTTTTCTTGATAACCAGTCTTTAGAAATTCATGTTTAGGGATCAAACCATTACGCACTAGAAAACGATAACGATTTAGTAAATGAGAAAGATATTCTCCGGTCTTCCCATCGTAACTTTTGCGACCTTCATAAAAAAGCTCCATGTAATTCTTCGGAATTAATAATGTGGAAGTTGAACATGGCTCTAGCAACTGCTTACATTTATTATTTTGTTTTCTATCAATAAAAGTTCTCATACTTAATTAGGTTTGAAATTATAAATATGTGCGCTTTTTTTTAACAAATTATACTTTTTAAATGACAAACAATGAAATTTTTTAAATTTTATTCTAATGAAATTCATTTCCTTTTCCATTTTCTTTATATTTTCATTTTTCCCTTTTCAAGTGACCGCAGATGATTACCGAATCATTTATAGCTCATCATTAACTGGAAATTTATATTCCTGTATCTGTGGATTAAAACTATCTGTTGGGCTTGGCAAAAGGTTGGCATTTTTTAAGCAAAATGGTATTAGCCACGAGAAGGATATTTTAGTAGACACAGGAAATTCTCTGGATGTTAAAAGTACAACCAACAAAGCAAAAGCAATTTTTGAATCTTTTCAAATACTAGGTTATCATTCCATTGGAATTGGACAAAACGATTTACAAGAAAGTTCCCTCTCAATTTTAGAGGCTAATACTTATTTAACTCAATCTGCAAACTTATCAAAGAGAGGATTTTTTGGTTCAAGTAAGCTTGGAAAATCCGTTACCTATTTAAAGCGTAAAAATAAAACTTTTGGAATTATAAATCTAACAAGTCCATCCGTTTTTTATAATCTTTCAAAAGAAATGAAATCTAAATTATTACTAAAGGATTTAGAATCTACCGTCACTGAAATTACATCTTTAGAAATTGATTTCCTTGTGGATAATTGGATTATACTCCTTCACGGAAACCAAGAGGAAGCTTTAAAAATAGCATCTCTAAATAAAAACTTTATTGTAATATTTGGTGGAGAAACCTTAACAAAATCTTCTTTAAATAGAAGCGGCTATTTAGAAGTAAACGGTATAAAAGTCTATTCCACTGGAGATTTACTTGGAGATAAAATAGGAATTTTAAATCTCAAAGAATCAGAATCAGGATTGATAATCAAATCCTCAGAAATAATCGAGATGAATGTAAATCAACTTACCGATTCAGAAGAAATTTTAGACATTATGAAAAAATACAATTTAAAGCCAGAATAAATCCTGATTACAATATCTTACATTTGCTTAATTTAACAAATTTTGTTTTAATTAGCTTTCTAAATATCTTGCAATCTTACCTATTTCTAAAACTTTAATCTTAGGAGTAATATATGAGACCATTTAAAGTTTTAGGAATTCAACAAATTGCGATAGGCAATGAAAATAAGGATAAACTCAGCAAATTTTGGGGCGATATCATGGGACTTACAAAAGTCGGTAATTATAAAAGTGAAAAAGAAAATGTCGATGAAGACATTTATAAAATCGGGAATGGAAACTTTGCAGTCGAAGTAGATCTAATGATGCCGATAGATCCAAACAAAAGTCCCAAAGTCCACGACCCTAAACTAAACCATATCGGTCTTTGGATTGATGACTTACAAACTTGCGTCAAATGGCTAACAGAGCAAGGGGTTCGATTTACTCCAGGTGGAATTCGTAAAGGTGCAAGTGGATTTGATGTTTGCTTTATTCATCCAAAGGGTAATGAAGAGTTTCCGCTCTGCTCAGAAGGTGTGCTCGTTGAGTTAGTTCAAGCTCCTCCTGAAGTTGTAAAAGCTTTCAACTCTATGAATTAATCTAATTTCATCAAAGTAAAAATCTAGAACTTATTGCAGTTCCTTTAAAAGTTTCTAGGTTTTTACTTAATCTTATCCAAAATCTGATCTCGCACACTTCTACCTTGTGAATCTTTTTTAGTGGCTAGCAAAAATAATACCGCATTACTACTCTTATCCTCAAAGAATTTTCCAAGATTGATTTTTTCTTTCGTATCGTCTGTGTCGCTGATATGATCGCCTTTGTATTCTATGATAAGTGTTTTTCCATTTTTTAACTTCGCTACGAAGTCGGGATAGAATTTATCGGATGATGTTTGGATAAAGAAAGAAGATTTTGTTTGTGGGATGTTTCTAATCCAGAATTAGAATTCAAACAAATTTCCATATATCATCGCAAAGTAATTTATCAAAAGTCTTAATATGATCTTTTAGTATATTTTCAGTTAGCATGTTTGGGCGAATATCGCAATAATAAACTCCATCTAAAGAATTTAATTTTATCGTATAACCCTTAAAGTGACCAGGTAGAAATGTAGAGTTAATTCCGTATTGATTCTCGGTCTTTGTATTTTTTCTTTGTACATCATTCAGAAAAATAGCGATATGTGGAACAGTGGTTCCTGTTAGTCTCGCATAAAGAAATTTATCTACAAAAATTTTATCAATTCTATCTTTGCTTGATGTTTTAATAGAGCCAATTAATTTTATTTTTTCCCCTTCTTCTACTACTAAATCATGTTGGTAACTCATATGAAACAAAATTTCGTTATCATCCGATAATATTGGAATTTGTATTACATCCGATTTACAATCAATTCCAATTTCTTGAATGATAAGCCTAATAAATTTTTCAAAGAAATCACCATTCAATTTTCTTGCTTTATTTGATTCCCCAACGGGTAATCCATCTAATGCGGCACTAATAGATTGTTGAATCGTATAAACTGACCTATTGATAATTTCTCTTTCTTTTTTCATATCAGGTTTTATTGATTTTACATTTTTAAGAATAGAAAGAAAGAGTTTACTGTTTTCAGAAAATTCTTTGCATTGTACATCAAATTCGAATTTATTGGTCGCGTTATTTGAAAACCAGTTGTTTCATTGTATTGAAAAAATCTATAATGACTTTCATTCTGAGAATTCAATATAATCTGAAATACTTTTAAAATTATCTTTATTGATAACCTTTGTTAAAAGTTTTTCTAAACTTATCATCGGATTGAATTTCGCCTTTTAGCATTGTCTAAATCGTATTGAATCCATTTGCAAATGTCCCATGGCTCCACTCTTTCTATTCGATCAATTGCCCAATCTAGGTATTCAGAAGATAAATCACAGCCTAGCCATTTTCTTTTCAATTGCTCAGCTGTAACTGATGTTGTCCCTGAACCAATAAACGGATCCAAAACAACATCGCCAATATTAGAAGATGCTAATATTATTTTTCTAAGGAGTTCCTCCGGCTTCTGAGTTGGGTGCTTTGTTTTTTCATGCATCCCATTACAAGTTGTTGGAATTTCTATTACGTCTTTGGGTTTTGCTCCTTTAGGATTTGGCTCCCAAAGTTGGCTTTTTCCTTTCCCATATTGGCTCGTCTCTGCCTGAGGGTGTGACGGATACTTTAGAGTATGCTCTGAATATGGAATTCGAATGTCGTCTACATTTAATGTAAATTCTTTACTTTTTCTTAAATGGAGAAGACTTTCATGAGAACGCCCCCAATCATTTCCTAAATTTGCTTTATTTTTATAATTCCAAACAATCCATCGACAAGCTTTAAAGAATTTCATAGATGGGGCTTTTAGGTCAGCGAGAATTTCCGAAAAACCACATACATACATAGAACCATTTTTTTTAAGAACCCTTGCAGCTTGCTCTATCCACTTAATAGACCATTCTACATATTGTTCATGAGATTCAAAAGTGTCCCAATCAGCTTTTTTGATATTATAAGGTGGGTCTGCAAATATTAAGTCAACACTTTCGGATTCAATTGTTTTCAACCATTCGATTGAATCTCCAGAAAATAACTTTCCGTTTGGGTGTTCATATAAAAGTCTAGGATTACTTGGATCGAGTAATTGAGTCTGGGTAGTATGCCTCGTACCAATTTGAGTATTCATGCCAAAGAAATCAGTTTTATCTTTTATTCTACTGTATAAACCTGTCATTATGCTAATAAATAAAATCTTTCTAAAAAAATAAACTATTTTCTTGTTTAGTAAATAATTTAATTTTAATTATTTAAGTATTAAATCCTCACATTACTTCCATACTTTTGGTTGATAGCTTCTCGATAGGGATGATCTGGATTTAACAGGCAATTCAAAGTTTGCTCCGCTATTGTGGTCGTTGGAACAAGCCACAACACAAAAGGAAAATCATCTTCTAAATAAGTATTAGCCGCTACTTCAATCGAATGCGTGGCTAAGATTGTTTTTCCTCCAACAGTAGGAAGACGCAAACAAACATAAGGAACATCCATTTCTGGTAATTCGTGGTTAGGTGGAACGATCCCGTTAGCCGCAGGTAAGGCAGTTTCCGCAAATGCTTTTCTTACACCGATAGATTCTGCATTTTTGAGAAAGTCTCTGAGTCTAATGAGTGTTTTTTTCTTGGTAGTCTTTTAGTTGCATCGGTTTTGTATGTCTTTAATTAAAAAATATTAAATCAAATCTGTCAGAGAAAGTATTTTTATATTAGAAATATTTTTGAGCCTTTCATCATTGGTTATAAAACAATCGCAGTTTGATTCTATTGCACTGCTAATTTGAAGAGAATCAATACCTTTCAGAAATTTATAATTAGCTCGCAATTCCGCGGCTTTAAAGGCTATGTCATAATTAATTTCGGTTAGATCAATAAGGGGATTATTTTTTATTGCATTAATATATTTTTTAATTAAATCAGAATCGTTTTCAGATATAGGTTTAGGTAAAACTTCCATGACAGTCAAAGCAGAAGTCACAAAAATTTGTTTCTGGTTTTTATGAAATGTAAAAATCTCTTTTGAAATATCACCAAATTCTTTGTGCTCTTCATAGAAATAAATAAAAGGAGCAGTATCTACAAAAATCTTTTTGTAAAGATTTAGATTTATCTTCAAATCAAAATCCTATCTTCTCTAAGATCATTCACATACTCTTGAGCGTCTACTTTCCATAAACCTTTTCCTTTTCCTTTCCCGTAAAAATCAAAAAAATCCATATTTTCTTCTTTTACTTTTTTATTTCGAAAATACATAAATTCAACGTAATGAAATATTTCTTCTAATTTATCATCTGTTAGTTTTTCTAAATAGAAAGATGTTTTCTCTAAAAGCTCTCGTTTGCTCATTTCACACCTCAATCAATCTCAGTATTATTATAATTTTGCTTAAAAATAAATTGCAAGTCATTTAATTTTTACAATTTACTTAGTTCTAGAAGTATTTAACAAAAGCTTTCCGGCTAGTTTCAAAACTTTATTTACTTGTTCTCGATTGATGTAAGGAAAATCTTCTAAGTAAGACTCAATGGACTCTCCAGTAGAAATATAATCAAACAAACTCTGAATAGGAACTCGCGTATTTTGAAAGACCGGTGTTCCACTTACAATTTCTGGATCGACTGTTATACCAATTCCCAAAAGTAAATTCTGATTTCACTCTAGAAAATCTTTTTTTGGGAATTGGGAATACCCCTTTTGTGAAAAATAGCAAAACTTATTTATGAAAAGTGGTATATAATTGATTCTATCATACAACCTCACTTCACCTTTAGACCATAGGGTATTTGTTTAAAAGTAATTTGCAAGTCTTTTTTCTGAGCTAAAAACATAGTCTGTAATCACTTACAAATTCAAAAAAAGTGGAAAATTATTTTAAATATTAGACAATTCTAATATTTAAAATAGAAATTGTGCCAACTGTAAACTATATGTATTTGGTTCTAGATTGGTAAAAAAATACTTTACTAAAATTATGAAATGATTATCGTCAGTCGCTACATAAGGAGTTGAAAAATGAGAAAACGAAAACAAAATGATTTTTGGTCGGAATTAGGCTCTATAGCAGTGGGTTGGTTGGGTATACAGTTTATAGATTATTAGAAAACAAAGAAATATCAGACTCTTTAGAAAAAACAGATAATTACGATTACAAGTCTATGAAAAGGTTGCTCCACAATCAATCTGGATTATATGTTTTAAATTTAGATTACAATTTGTTAGATCGAATTGAAAGAGCTATTAATCAAAATACTGACCCAAGAGTAAAAATCAAATTAGACCGCAGTACTGGACAAATGATATTAGTCGAACGAAAAATTTTTGTTTCCCAACAAAATAAACGGGATGCAGGAAATAGAATTTTAAAAGATTTATTTGGTGCTATAAAAGAAAAAGGCAAACAGGTAACACTAACTTTTACAAAAGAAGAAAATGGGACTACCGTAAGAAGGGATAATGATGCCGCATCTAATGGGAGCGGATCAAGTGTTGATATAGTTTATAGCTTTAATAAATATTCCAAAGCATTCTACAAAAATATACAAACAGGCGAAATCTTTACTAAGCCTCTTCTACCGCATATCGGTCTTATGCACGAATTTAAACATGCCACCCTCGCTGTTTTGGGGACTTCTTTTTTTATTAGAAATCCTTTTGAATTATCAATAAAAAGATTTGTTATCCTTCCGTCTATAATGGATATAAAAAAACCAATATCTATCGATCCTGAAGAGGCATTAATTATAGGTAAGCCACTAGTTCTTTATGTTATAAAAACTAACAAAGATGGTAACTATTATTTTACAGAAGTAAAACCACCTGCAAATTTTGGTCCTACTGAAAATCAGTTATACAAAGAACAAGGATTTAATTTTAGAAGGATGAGTCATAATGAAGCATACTAAAGTTCTTGTAATTTTTTTTTTAGCATAATCACGAATAGTCTCTATGGCAAAAGTTGGAAATGTTATATTCATTTGGATAAAAATAAATATACATTTCTTAAAAATCAATTTCGCGAAATCCATGATCCACCCAGTCCATCAATGTCAGTAAGCTTCGACCTTAATTTGAAATATTGGATTATTTCTCAATCTGGTTTGAATAAAAATCATATTTTGAAAAAGGGAGATAAAATCTATAAAATCAATGATTGCACTACTTCGTATTTTTTTAAAAATGAATTTAAGTATCAGATGGATAATTATTATTCAAAAAAATCTGTGCCAATTCAATTTTACGTCGCAGAATTTCCCGAAGACTTATACGGTGTTATCCACCAAATTATTATAGAAAGAGATGGTCGGAAAATGACAATTATTCCGAATTCACAAAAAGAATAACAAGAAAAAAAATTCGGAATCAATATCGCCTAATACTAATTAACCTCACTTCACCTTTAAGTCNNCAAAGATAATTTTCTTTCCTTCGAACGGAGGAAGCTCGGCAAGCAATGAACGAGTCAGCGCGTTTCCACCTTCGGGAGATTTATCACCCAAGATTCCATTGTATAATAGGTAGTATGCGGTGTCGTTGTGGATACCGATTAACGGCGTTACGGACGACGACGACAACGACATTCCTGTTTCCATAAACCAAATGTATTGTGCGAGAGCGGGAAATTTTATCTTGGGGTTGATTGCGCCATACAAATTAAAAATGGTTTCGCCTAGTCTGTAAAACGAAAATCCACCACCACCTTTCCAACCAACCGCTTCGGAAATTCCACCTTGTTCTCCTTCGATGACTTTTCGGAGTCGCGGCACAATATGAGTAACCGCATGTTCTCTAATATTCTGAAATTTGCTTGTTTTGCTTTTTTTAAATCGTTCTCTCGTGTGAGCCATGTGAGTGTGGGCATTTGTATTATTCCTTCATAATTTGCACAATCTTTGAATCTAGGCAAGATCTTAAAAACAAATTCATTTCTTCTTGATTTCCCGATTCGTAAAAGGTAAGCATCTTTGTATTAAATTCTAATTGGCGTTTTGCGGGAAGATTTATCGCAGGAAATCCCTGACTTAACAAAAAACCATTCATGGCAAATCTTCCCATTCGTTTATTTACATCATAAAAAAATTGAGTTCTTGCTATAAATAGAAAAAGATGGATTGCTTTGTCATATACATCTTCTAATTTTTCAAACTCAATTAGCATTTCTTTAAATTTTAAATCTAACTCTGTATGGTGTGGTGGATTATAACTGGTTCCTGAGATATATACGCTACCGGTTCTAAATTCACCCCACGTTAATGCTTCTTCCTTAGCGGCTATTTTGTGTAATTCACAAATTCTATCTTTGGAAAGATTAAATACATCTTTTGTTATCCAATCAAACAACTGTCTCCAAGCATTGCCTTGGTTAATCGCTATTTGCTGGTCGGATAACTTATGACCACCGACAGTAATTCCATCCAAAAGTGTTTGAATTTCAGGCAAAGAAAAATTTAGACCTTCTAGATTCACTGCATCATACACAAACTCGGCTAATTGCCGTTTTGCGATCATTAGTGCTTTATCTAAATTTGGTTTCATTCCCCAATGCTTTTCAATCATAGCCCGTTACCTTTAGAATAAAGAGTAATAATCTAAAACTATTTTGCAAGTCTTTTTTATAAAAATCCCTCTTGACGTAAATATATATCATGATATATATTTACTTAGAGGACAAAAAAATGCAAACTGCAAAAGTTTTTATTAATGGTCGAAGCCAAGCTGTTAGATTACCAAAAGAATTTCAATTTAGCGGGAACGATGTGCTTATTCAAAAAGTAGGCGATGCAGTTCTTCTAATTCCCAATAACAAAGTATGGAATACATTTTTACAAGGTCTCAATGGGTTCACTGATGATTTTATGAAAGAAGGAAGACAACAACCCAAGTCAGACAAAAGAGCAAAGTTGTAATGTATCTTTTGGATACAAATATTTGCATTTTTCTAATTAAAAAGAAAAATCCTTTGCTCTTAGAAACCATGCGAAAGAAACAAACTAAAGGACTATTCATTTCTTCACTTACAATTGCAGAGCTTGAATGGCGTATTCAGAAAAGTCAATTCAAAGAAAAAAATAAAATTGCACTGATTGGATTATTATCTATTTTTACGATTCTAAATTTTGATAATAACGACGCTGTAGCTTACGGCGTAATTCGTGCCACACTGGAAAAGTCTGGAACTATTATTGGTAACATAGATTTGCTATTAGCCGCTCAAGCAATTTCTAGAAATTTGATTTTTGTTACAAATAACAGTAAAGAATTTAAGCGAGTCCCTGATTTGAAGATAGAGGACTGGACTAAGACAATTTGACAGTGTGTAGCTACACACTAGACAGTCGGTTAAAACCGGCTGCCTTATCGTTTTAACTTCTTTACAAAGTTTAAAAGTTTATTACGTATAAATTCGTCTTCTTCTCTTTGAATTACTTCGACTAATTCTGATTTGCCTTCGAGAGTTTCATTTAGGACTTCGCGGGGAGATGGTTTGTATTGTAGGTTTCCTACTTGGATTTCGATTTTTTTTAAGAGAGGTCTTTGGAAAATTTTATTGGCAGATCGTAAAATAGAATCTTTGATAAAACCAATTTCCATTTTATAAGCAGAATGCGAAACTCTAAGAAAAAGAATCTCTCTATCTACTCGAATCGGCTGCGCTTGGTTTACATAAACCGGTCCGATAATTTCTTTCCAGTTTTGCACTACTTGGTTTAGAATCACTGTATTCAGTAAAGATTCTTTGTCGTACCCAATTTGATGAATCAACGAATCTAAATCGGTGATATTGATTTTGTGAATTTCTGACATGGTTAGTTATTCAATATCCTTCCGTTGAAAAATTATTACATTGAATTCCTTTAATTTTATGATCTTTAGTAAAAGATATATCGTAAACATCTTTTTTATAAAAAATTTTTAGCATATAATAAAAGTTATCTGATTTTCCTTTAGTAACTTCTATTCTACAACCCTCTCGATTCTTTATTGAATAATAAATTGACTTGAATTTTTTATTTACATCGCATTGCCAATCATATCGCGATAATAAGATTAAATAAAATTCTAAGTAAAAAATTTCTTTTTCATCTAAATTTTTGCTATTCAATAATCGAATTAATTCTTTGTCTCCTACTTTGTCAAATTTATTAAAATACAAACCTAACTCAGTAGAATCTTGCGGCTCATGCCAGCCAAATGAATAAGCCGTAGGATAAATACTTTTATCAAATAAGTTTGTAGCTAGTTCTGGATTTCTTGTTAATAATATTTTTGCGAAATTAAAATAGAGTTTTTTTAAATCACTTTTATTTGCATTCTTATTCCAACGATAACTACATTCCCTAATAGGATTTTTTTTATTTTCTTTTGCATTTACATTAGTAAAAAAAAACAATAAAAATAGAATAATTATCTTACCCATTTAATTTCTTTTTCAAATTCCATATATTTAATAACCTTCATAAAATAAAGCAGTGCATTGTATATCTTTGATTTTAAGATCTTTCGTTAATGATATATCGTAAATATCTTTTCTATAACTAACCTTTAATATATATTTATAGCCTTGAGGCTCACCTCTATCAACTTCAATTCCACAGTTCACTTTATTTTTGACTGAATAGTAAATTGATCTGAATTTAATATCGATAGGAAGGCAATCCCATGCGTGTGGAGAAAAGAATTTCAAATAGAGTCCTAAGAAAAACTTTTCGTTATGATTAAGTTTTTTACTATTCAGTAATTGAATTAATTGTCGAGTTTCGATTTTCTGAAATTTTTTAAAATAGAAAACTAATTCTTTAGAATCAATAAACTCTTTTCCCTCTATAGGATACGTTGTTGAATAGAATTCCTCGTCGAATAAGTCTGAAATTAATTCAGGGGCTCTCGTTAAAATAGTTTTAGCAAAATTATTATAAAAGTTTTTTACTTCCTTCTTATTTACATTTTTACCCCATCTATAATAATTGCATTCTCTAATATCGATTTTCTTCTTATCTTTTGCATCGAGATTACTGAATGCAAAAGATAAGAAGACCAGTAACCACCTAAACATTTTCTAACTTAAGTCTTGATTCAGGATTGGCAAATAACCATTTTCCACCAATCTTATATTCCAGTGACACATGCAAATGCGCTCCTGATACATCACCAGTTCTTCCTATTTTTCCTGCATACTCGCCTGCCTCTACTTCATCATAAAGCCATAAGTTTTTAGAAAAACCTTCTAAGTGAGCTAATCTCCATCTTTCTGTTCCTGAAAAATTCTCGATTACAATACTATTACCATAAGTAGAGCCATAATCCATATAAGTGATAAATCCATTTATAGGAATGTAAACATCTAAGTTTTTTGAAAATAAATCCATCCCAAAATGTCCACCCTCATGGTATTTTTTTCCATCAATTATATGGACTATCGAACCATCATGAAATTTATCAAAGATAAACATAGTCACTTTTATAACTCCTGTTAAAGGAAAAGAAGTTGTTCCAATCTTTTTCGGTTTTAAATCAGGCTCACTTGGACCATCTTGCGTGTGCAGTTTTTCATTTCTCTTCCTTTCAGGAATTGGCTCCTTAGTTGGATATGCATCCACTTCTTTATTTTTTAATAACTGATACCCAATAAGTCCTATTCCTAAACCTATTAACCATCCCCATGAAGAATCATTTTTTCGTCTTCTTGGCATATACATAAATCTCCTTATTTTTTATTTAGTACAAGGAAAGCCTATATTATGTCCTTTGTCAATAAAAAGTAAATAACTTAAAATTTAGCTTCAAATAGATTTTCCTTTCAAATTAGCGTCATACGCAAGCGAATTATGTATATTAGTTCAGCTCACGAATACTTCCATCACTAATCACGAAAACCTGTTTCGCTTCTTCTAAATTTCCCAGATAATCCTGAATACCCTCTAAGTCCGTAGTTGTAAAAAAAGCCTGCCCACAATCCATAATCAAGTTTACAAAGTATTCTCTTCGTTTGACATCAAGCTCGCGGATAACGTCATCAATTAATAGAATAGGCGCTTCTCCAATTTGGTTTTGGATGAATTTAAACTGAGAAGTTTTGAGAGCAATGACAGTGCTTCGCTTTTGTCCTTGTGAGCCGAATTCAATTATGTCTTTGCCATTAGCTCCTACAAAGATGTCGTCTCTGTGAATTCCTACCGAAGTATATCCCACATGGGTATCTCTAGAAACTCTTTCGGCTAGTTTTTTCGCATACTCTTCGTTATTCACTACATTTGGTTTGTAGATGACTTCGAATTTGTCTTTATCCCCACTGAGTTTGGCTAAATTCTCTTTGTAGATTTGGTTTATGATTTCGATTACTCGCGCTCTTTCTTTTGTGATTTCAATGCCTTTACTAACAAGCATCTGATCCCAAGGAGCAAGCTCAGATGAGGAAAAATCTTTTTTCTTTAGAAGTGT
>DDBL01000162.1 GCA_002333425.1 Leptospiraceae bacterium UBA2033 | reverse complement strand
AATTTAGCAATTCCTGATTCAACTTTTAAATCTAAATTATATTTTCCCTGTGAATGGGAGTCAGCTCTATATTTCACATCGGAAATTTTTATATTTGCACTTAGATTTGCTTTTTCTAAAAAAACTTTATAGAGAAAAGACTGAATAAAAAAAGATTCAGGTAACATTTTTTGTTGTCTCTCTTTAATATCCTTACTCACCTTAGTACTAATCGATTCATAAATAGACTGAAAACTTTTTAAAATTATAGAATCTAAAATTACATTTAGTTTCAAATTAGAGGCTAATACATAAGGTGCCGAAACACTAGTTGGTTTGTTAAACGCAATCACTCCACCTAAGTCAGAGAAAAATTCTTTTCCAAATAACTTACCACGTATATCTGATTGAAGTTCTTTTTGATTCCAGATAAAATGTAAATTTGTATCTGTTAAACGAACTTCAGGTGATTTACTATAAAATTCTAAATTACTCAATGAGCCATTTCCATCAATCCAAACCCAATCATTTGGCTTTCCGGTTTCTTCGATTCTCATATTGAGTTTCATCGTACCTAAAATAGAAAATTCATCTTCTAGAATCAGCCTATCTAGCAGATTACGAAAGTTATCCACTTGAATAGAAACACTAGTTTTTTTAAGATTATTAACAGGAGTAAAAATCTGTTCATCATAAAAAAATTCAGGACTTGAAATTTTACGTTTAAAATACGATTCGGAAGTTTTTTTATCTAAAAATTCTTTTAAATAAGAAAACTTAGCATTAATTGTAAAATCATTTGCTTTGATATTTGATATAGGAAAAAAATCTCCCGAAAATTTTCTAAAATTTAGATTTCCTTCAATCTTAAAATCTGCTAATGTTTTATCAAAAGAAATAAAACCATCTGCAAGTCCTGACTCAGGTGTAAGGTTTAAAAGTAACTTTGATATTCCTGACATGTCATCCAAATCATGATCTGAAAAATCCACTCTTAAAAAACTTTCACTTGTTTCTAGATTGATTTTACTGTTTCCTTTGAGACTACCTTTGAGTAACCCCAAAAAACGATTATCATTAAAATCAATCTCTAAAAATTGATTTTTTCGTTTGATAGATATATGAATCGGTCTAGTTGTTCGGAGCATTTCTTGATTATCCGCTCGAATCAATACCTCTAAGTTATCAAAATAAATATCGGGTAAATTTAATTCGTATATGTATTTTAAAATATCATTTGTGATTGGGTTATCAATATCAATTGTTAGTTTTGCACTATAGATGACAATTTTTTCCGGTTCCATTTTCTTTGCAAAAATAGTCGGCAGCCTCACATCAATTCGTTTGCTGGTAAATAAAAGTTTGCTGCTGGAAAAATCTTCTTCTTGTGAAATTTTTATATCTTCAAAAATAATTCCTTGGATAGAGGAAAAGTCTGCAATTCCAATCTGAACTGCTTTCAAAAAGTTTTTGCGAATAAAAGAAACGATATTTGATTTAACTTGATAAATATTTACAAAATTCTTTTTTACATAGTATTCATAAATATTATTACCAATAAAAATGGACGAAGTAAGAATTATAAATCCAATTAAAAAAGTCACACTCCATTTGGACTCAAAAATTCTAATTTTGCTATTTAAAATGAAACTCTTAAATTTATGAAAAAGAGTAATGATTTTATTTTGTAACCTGTCAATCATAACACTAAGCGGATTTTAATCTTTCCAATTCTTCTAAAAAATTTTCCGGCGTTGTGGTTTCTCTTGTAGATTGAACATCTAAATAATCTCTAGAAATTTCATCTAAAAATCGAGACGGCGTACAAGGCATTGACTCACCATATTTTTTTCGTTCACTAGCACCTGTCATAAATAATTTTTTACGAGCTCGCGTCATTCCAACATAAAATAGACGCCTCTCTTCATCAACTCCTTGTCCCTCGTCAATCACTCTTGAATTAGGAATAATTCCTTCTTCAATTCCAACTAAAAACACAACTTCAAATTCTAATCCTTTAGAAAGATGCATGGTCATAAGTTGAATTCGATTATCCCGCGCATCTTTTTCACTAGAATCATCATCATTTGTCAAAAGAGAAAGTCTAGCAATAAAATCAAACAAAGTTGGTTTACCCTCCGAGTCCCATTCCTCTTCAAAATACGCCATCATATTAGTTAGCTCGGAAAGATTTAACATTCTCGCTTTCATAACCTTTTCGTCGGTTTCTTCTAGAGAAATTTCTTTTTCAAACCCAACTTCTTTGATAAACTTACGAAGCACTTCAGTCATTCTATTCGCAGTGTAAAATTCATTTCGATATTTTTGAATCAAATCTAGAAATTCATAAATGAGAGCCGCAGAAGCCCGTTTGATTTCAGGAATAAATTCTGGCTCTTCACAAATTTTGTGGAGCACATCTATGACAGACATACTTGTATCAACAGACTTTTGTTGGATTTTTCCGATAGAAGTTTGCCCAATCCCACGCTTAGGGTAATTTAAAATTCTAAGTAAGGAAATTTCATCTTTTGGATTTGCGATTACTCGTATGTATGCGACAAGATCACGCACTTCTTTTCTATCAAAAAAGTTATAGGCTCCAATTAATTTGTAAGGCAGTCCACGAAGTCTGAGTTCTTCTTCAAAAGGTCGAGATTGGTAATTGGTTCTAAATAGAATTGCAATCTCAGATCCAACTCTGTGCTCTTTAATAAGCTCTTCTTGAATTTGATCAACTACAAACATAGCTTCGTCTTTTTCGTTTAGCCGCTCTACATAAAGTGGTCTCTCGAGATGATGGATTTCAGACCAGAGTTTTTTTTCTCTTCTGGATGTATTGTTTTGGATGAGAGAATTTGCTGCGTTTAGTATATTCATAGAAGAGCGGTAATTTTGGAGTAACCGCACTACTTTTGTGTTCTTAAAGTCTTTTTCGAAATCGAGGATCAAATTGACATTAGACCCTCTAAATCCGTAAATACTTTGATCATCATCCCCAACAACACAAAGATTATTTTTTTCATTTAGTAGTAATTTG
Organism: Leptospiraceae bacterium UBA2033; assembly: GCA_002333425.1. Classification (GTDB taxonomy): domain Bacteria; phylum Spirochaetota; class Leptospiria; order Leptospirales; family Leptospiraceae; genus UBA2033. The sequence goes on along the minus strand of DDBL01000162.1, from coordinate 4,706 downwards.
ATAAATTCATATTGAACCTGATTGGTATCTTGAAATTCATCAATCATATAGAATTTATGTTTTTTGTGATAATGCTCTTTTACCTCCGGAAAATCTCTTAAAATTTTCATAGGAAGTAAAATCAAATCATCAAAGTCAACCGAGTTCATGTTCTTTAAAATCTGAACATACTCATCAAAAATATCTAAAACAATCGCATCAATTTCTTTATCAGAGTTCTCGAGGCTTCTTTTGTAATCCTCTCCCATATTTTTTAAGCGGCTAATATGAGATAAGATAAGTTTAGGTGGAAATAGTTTTGGATCAATTTTTCGTTGTTTCAAAGAATCAATTAGAATCGTCTCCAAGTCGCCAGGAGTTTGCAACATAAAAGGCATATGAAAGCCAAGCCTGTCAATATGCTTCTTTAAAATATTCAAACCAAGGGAATGAAAGGTAGAAAGTGTTAGCCCCCGTCCCTCTTTTTTAAGTAGAGATTTACGAACTCTTTCTCGCATTTCTTTCGAGCTTTTATTTGTAAAAGAAAGTGCAACGATATGTTTGGGATCAATTTTCTTTTTTTGGATTAGGTATACTATTCGATTTGTGATTACACGTGTTTTGCCCGAACCCGCTCCCGCGAATATTAAGAGTGGTCCTTCAACGTGTCTGACTGCTGCTTCTTGTTCTGGATTTAATTTCAATTGCTGCTAAATATTTCTGCCACAGAGGCACAAAGACACAGAGATTGTTTAAAATATTTTTAAAAAGAGAATGAGAGGTTTTTAAAAGACCCTTGGGTCTTAAACCTCTCACATCCTCTGTGCCTCAGTGTCTCTGTGGCAAAACCTTTTTACAACCACACACTGTGTGTGTTATTAAGTATAAAGTTTTTTAATTTGGTCTTGGTATTTTTCTGTAATTACGTGACGTTTTAGTTTCATTAGGTTAGTCATTTCATCACCTACTTCAAACGGTTTGGTAATCAAGAAAAATGGTGTTACTTGCTCAAAGGATTTGAATCCATTTTTTGCACTATTGAGTTCTTTGATTTCTTTTTTATAGAGATCTAAAACCTTTGGATTAGCGATTAAAGCTTTCTCGTCAGTTTCCGAAACTCCATTCTCTTTAGCCCAAATTTTGAGCTTTTCGAAGTCAGGAACAATAATAGCACCTAAGTTCTTTTGGTCTTGTCCAACTACCATGATTTGGTTGATGTATGTAGACTCTGTAAGTTTGTTTTCGATTGGGACCGGTTCAACGTTTTCTCCACCAAGTAATACAACAGTGTCTTTAGCGCGACCAGTGAGTGTTAGAGTATCTTTGAAATTGATCATACCCAAATCTCCGGTATCCATCCAACCATCTTTGAGTGCTTTGTTAGTAGCTTCTGGATTTTTGTAATATCCTTTCATGACTTGTGGTCCGCGAACATGAACGATACCCTTCACTCCACGTTTTCCTTCCACAGATCCATCCACTTTAACGTGAGTAAGAACTGCACCATTGAAATCACGGATTTGGAGTTCTGTCTTAGGAGCAACTTTACCAACAGATCCCATTACAAGATTTTTAAAGTTACGAGCAGAAATCACAGGGGCAGTTTCTGTCATACCATAACCTTCGATTACTTTGATGCCTATATCATTGAAGAAAGCATCTACATGTCTTTGAAGAGCACCACCACCAGAACAAGTAGCTCTTAGGTGTCCACCTGTTGCTAAACGAATTTTGGAAAGAGCAATTGCATCAAAGAGTTTGTAAGGAATGAAAGTTAAAATCGCTACAACGAGAGACTTGATTCCAGTTAAAAGAGAAACAACTGGATTTCTTCCTTCATAATCCACTTCTTGCCCTTGAAGGAAACGAACAGATGCATGAAAGTGTTTTGAGAAGAAATACGCTGTGTTAAAAATTGCTTTTCTTATAGCAGGAGTTTGTTTTGGATCATTGAGTCTGTTGTAAATTCCGAGGTAAATGCTTTCCCAAAGACGTGGAGCAGATCCCATGAATGTAGGTTTTGCTTTTCCAAAATCTTCGCGCATATCTCTTACGTTTGTGAAATACGTAGAAGCACCACGACTAATCGCAGCATACATAAATACTCTCTCAAAAATATGCCATACAGGAAGAATAGAGAGAACTCTATCTTTTGAGCCAATTTCTAAAAGGGGAACCATGTCATTTACTTGGTGCATCATGTTGGAGTGCATGAGCATTACACCCTTTGGTTGACCTGTTGTTCCAGATGTATAAATCAGAGTAAATAAATCATCTGGTTTAATATCAGCAACTCTTGCTTCAACTTTTTTTGTTCCGCCAGCTCTTAGTTTATTTCCTTTTTCGATTAAATCATAAAGTTTTAGAACTCCAGAAGGAACTTTTGCCTTTGGATCCATCATAATTACTGTTTTAACGGAAGTCTTAGATTTTACTTTGTTAAATTTTTCTAAAACTTTTTCATTCTCAACGAAGAGAACTTTGGACTCAGAGTGATTTAAAATGTATTCTAACTCAGACTCGGTAACGTCGGTTCCACGAGGAATATCAGCCGCGCCGGTCATAAGAACACCCGCATCCACTATAGGCCATTCTAGGCGGTGATCTGCTATAAATCCTACTTTGTCTCTAGCTTGAACTCCTAATTCAATAAGAGCCTCCCCTAGTCCTAGACCCATTTCATAAAGGTCTTTATAATTGGTTGGCTGGTATTCTTTCTTCTCATTTTTAGAGAAAAAAGATGGTAGTGAGCCAAATTTTTCAGCCGATTCCTTGTATACTTCTGCGAGATTATTCGCCATATCTGTATTACTCCTGATTACTGTTTATTTATTAGAATCATTAAAAGATTAACCCACGAAAATAAATTTTACAAAAAAGTTCAAGTTAATTTTTAAAAAAAATTGCAATTTGAAACAAGAATTGTATTTCACTAGTTTTTCTAAAAAACGAAATATTCTCTCGTCAAATTTTTCAAATAACTAGTCTAAAACCTCTTTTAAAATTCGGATTTTGTAAAAACACTTACATCAATAACATTGACCTAGCGGCAACTTAACTTTGTCCAAGAAGTGTAAGTTTGGTAAAGGCTTTTGTAAAGTCATTGAAGAAACTAACTTCGTCTTTTGCATAGAGTTCGACCCAGTTTTTGGTCTCCATGGTGTCCAGTAGCACAACATCAGAATTTAAAATTTCCAAACTCGTATCCCGATTACCATTACAAAAAGAAATTAAATTTTTATAATACGAATTGGAGAAAGTATACAAATCTCGTGTCATCGGTTTCCCATTTGCTTTACCTAAAGTGTGAGCCCCAGAAAGAACAACTAAGTCTTTTGCAGATAGTCCCATTTTAGAAAACAAGTCAAGTAAATCCCGAATACTAACGTCAGGCGATAGAACACGCATTCTTTCTCCCGCTTGATCTACATCTTTTCGACCAAGAGAAAGATTGATCCGAGGTCCACCTACTTTATAAATCGCAACGGCTCCTGCAAAAGCAATTAAGTCCGAGTAGCTAATCGTAATTGCCCGCTCTTTTAGTTCAGATCGGATAGTCTCTAATTTTTCAAAATAAGGCTTTAAGCTTAAATTTTCTTCGCGGTCTAATTCAAATCGCAAAGAGCCATTCATTCCACCCTCGCCTGTTTCAGCATTAAAATTTCCTGCGTCATGAAAAACGAGTCGCAAGAACTTGGGAGCATCTTCGGGGGACATCATTTTATTTAGAAATTCATTTACCACATCTGATATGGGTCTATGATCTTCCTTCATGGAAAGAATTTCATACAAGCGGTAAAGACCCGTTTTCCCCTTGAGTTTAGTTTCAAAGACTCTTCCTTTGTTCACACAAGTTTTAACGATTTCATACATCTCACTAGAAATCAAAAACGGAGTCCCTGCTTTTTTGGTAGTAGATTCAATTCGACTAGCCATATTCACAGAATCGCCGATTGCGGTAAATTGTCGTTTGCCGGGGTGTCCCAATTCTCCTAAGATTGCATTTCCATAATGAACTCCAATTCCGATCTTAAACTCCAAATCAAAATGCGATTTTAAATATTGGTTCATCTCTGCCAAAGAATCAATCATGTGAAGAGCAGCTTTTGTTGCATTTAGACAAATCTCTTTTGGACTTTCTCCTTTTAAACCGAAGAGTGCCATGAGTCCATCACCAATGTATTTATCTATATAGCCGTTATTTTCGAGAATTGCAATTCCCATTCGATTAAAATACCGATTCAAAATATGGATTGCATCATAGGGTAAAGCTTTTTCCGAAAACGTGGTAAATCCGCGTATGTCGCTAAATAAAATCGCAATCTTTGCTTCTCGTCCAGTAGTTTCGCCTTTCTCCGCAATCGCGATTTCAATATCTTCTTTGTCGATTACAAGACGACGAAGTTTTACATCTCCCTTTACACGAGTCTGGCACGCCAAACGGATATTAGTCTCTAGTCCTTTCACGCCAGCTAACTTGGATTCAACTTGATTTCTTGGCTCTACGTTTTCAGGATTGTCAAGGATTATCACTCTACACGTAGAGCATCTTCCATTACCCCCGCAAGCGTGGACATGAGGGATTTCGTTTTTAAGTGCGATTTGCAAAACAGAAAGACTGAGATCTTCTTCCTCTACGATTTTGTCTTCTAGAAAATTGATTTCAGTCATGCTGGAGCGTTTTGAGAATCCCCCTGCCCCCTTTGCCATAACCTTACCCACAAAAT
>DDBL01000153.1:10337-10557 GCA_002333425.1 Leptospiraceae bacterium UBA2033 | reverse complement strand
AAGAAAGCCAAGCTCGGCAATTACTTCTTCGTTTAATTTCCATTGTAGACAAGCATTTGGATGAAAATAAGAAAGGCTTCCTTTTTCTAAAACGATATTCTTAAATCCGAATAATCGAAACAAAGTATCTATTTCATTTCGAACTGCGAGAAAATCATTCTCTGCATCTACTAAATCATTCGACTTACGATTGCGCAAAACTCCAAATCCGAAAAATCTT
>DDBL01000153.1:0-10247 GCA_002333425.1 Leptospiraceae bacterium UBA2033 | reverse complement strand
ATTTGTTTAATCGCACGTTCTATTTCTCGCTTGGAATTCTTTGTTACAGGCTTCACATCTGAAAGTAGCGGTTTACGTTCAATTGCCGCATAACCTAGAGATCGACCTACTTCTTCAACCAAATCTTCTTCAATTGTAATATCATAGTTATGGCGATAATTCGGAACGATAACTACTATATCATCTTCCTTTGTGCTAACATGAAATCCAAGTCTTTGCAAAATATCTACAATTACTTTTTTCTCGAATATAGTTCCTAGCTTTGCATTTAGAAAAGTAAATGTAGTTCTAATTTCCTGTTTTTCTTTTTTGTGTTCAAATCCAGCCGGCTTACTTGCTGTCAATGCAGGACAACCATTTTCTTTTAACAATTCCAATGAGCGGTTAATAACAGGTAGACTCGAATGGGCATCTAATCCTTTTTCATACCTTACAGCAGACTCCGTTCTAATTCCTGTGACGCGAATGGTTTTACGAATATCTTCTCTCTTAAATACTGCCGATTCTAGAATAGCTTCAGTGGTTGTATTTGAAATCGCCGATGTATCTCCGCCCATAACTCCGGCGATAGCAACAGGAACTCCTGCATTTGAAATAACTATAATGGAAGAATCTAATTCTCTTTCTGTTTTATCTAAAAGAGAAATTTTATCTTTATTCTTTGCATATTTTACTTCTATAGCAACATCGCCTAACTTTGCTTTGTCGAAGAAATGAGTTGGTTGTCCCATTTCAAGCATTACATAATTGGAAATATCCACAACGTTGTTGATTGATTTGATTCCACATTTTACGAGTCGGTCTTTGATTTTAGGAATAGACTCCTTGACTGTAAATCCTTTGACACTAGCGGCAAAATAAGAGTGTGCGTTGTCGTTTTCAAATACTTTTGGACTTAGATCATTTGAAAATAAAAACTCTGTTTCAAATGGATTGTATTTTATTTTAATTCCTAGTTGGGCGGCAAGCTCGCGGGCAAATCCAAAATGACTCCATAGATCAGGTCTATGAGTAATGGATTTGTTGTCGATTAAAATGNNTGCAAGTGGAACAATTTCTCCTTCTGCTACTTGTGCACCCGTAACAATTTGAATCTTACGAGTTCCAATATCAGCAACGCATACACTTAATTTGTCTGCATCGGGATGTTTTTTTACTTCGACAACCTTTGCGGATACAATCTTAGATAGATGCTCTCTGTATTCAGAAACATCATCTATTTCACAAATCGATAGACTTATCTTTTCGTAAATCTTTTCAAACGGTATGGATTTAAAATCCGCAAAATNNCCAGTTATAGGATAGTTTCATAGTTTTGTCTTTTAGTTCTAGACCTCACCCCGGCTTCCAGCCCGCCCCTCTCCTTTAAGGAGGGGCTTAGGTGTAGAAAATTTTTCAGGGAATAGAAAATCGGGGTGAGGTCTAGTGGTTAATGCTTATTTTCCTTTGTAGTTTTTTAATGAGTTCATTGATATAGATTACAACTTTGCTCAGTTGCCCAATTTAAAGTATTCTTATATAAATTTGTTGATTGATAATGTTGTAGTGTATATGTTGTTCGGAATTGGGATTCAAGATTTTCATACTTTATTTTTCTGGACACTTTTCGATTAATATATATGGACAAAACTTTCATAAAATCATGTCCATTGCATAATTGATAAAGGTTGTGGCTTACACTGATTATGCTATTAATTTTGCCTAGTAATATAGATGTATTTCTTTCTTTTGTATTCGGAGATTGGTTAAGTGCCGTATCTATTAATGTATTTTTATCTATTTCGAAAGTTTGAATGTCGATTAATTTATCAAAATCAATTCCTTCAAAATTAATTTCTAGTTTCTCTATTTCATTCAATAATTTAAAATAACCAATAAAGCTAATAGCCTTTAAAATATTGTCTCGAACTGCCCCGTGCTCTTCTTGTTTAAGATTCGTAAACTCGAATAAAATGGAACTGAATACTTCTTCGACCGAAATCATATTCATTTCCATGTCATGACAATCTGTTAAAAAAATATTTGGATGTATAGAAGTTTTGTTTTCTAAATGTAAGAAGTCTGCATCTCTTATTCCAAAAATTAAACGATAAACTGCTATTAAGCTAGTAACACATTCTTCGAGTTTAAATTTTCCACCTGGGATACGTTCTACTTTACATTTCTCTAAATTGAAAAACTTTCGAAAGAGCTTAACATCACTTTCCCCTTCTAAGCATACAAATACTTTTCCTTTGCTTTTTGGATGAGTAATGTCTAATCGCAATTCATTAAGTTTATCTTGGTAGGTAACGTGCATTAGACCCCAGCTTTATCTAAACTATAAACTAAATCCCATCTATCGTTTATAATAGAAGGTGCGTGAGTGGCAATGATGACTTGAATTTTCTGGAGCTTAATAATTTTAATAAGGTCTTTAACAAATTCTTTCTGCCAAGTAATATGCAAAGAAATTTCAGGCTCATCAATTAAAAGAACAGTATTTTCTTTTGTATTAAATATTAATTCAAAGAGCAAGACGACTTCATGCTGCTCACCGGAGGAAAGGTCAGTTAATTTTAATTCTTTGCCTTTATCCGTTACAAAGATAAAACCTTTATCTTTGATAATTTTTATGGATTTGAAAGTAAGTCTTCTTTCGTTTAAAATACTTGTGAATAATTCTAATTTGCCTACAAGATCATCAAAGACACTGATTTTCTTTTCGGAGTCTTTTAGATAAACTAGTAATGCAGTTGCATTTTTCTCGCTGTATTCCGAAACTTCTTGCTCACTATCGGAAATTCCAAATACTTTTAATTTATGTTGCTTCTCTTTCAGAATATTAAACCTATTTTTAAATTGCTCAATAGTTAAGTTCTCTGTTTCGCTCATTAAGCGCTTTGGATAGGTGCCATCTAATTCCCGAGAGGTTTTTCCATAAATATCATCATTTTTTGCTATTCTTTGCTTTAATTCATTCGCATGAGCTAGTATCATTTCAGGTGTGAATGTAGTTGAGGTTTCTCCATATTGGTTAATAACTTTTTTAAAAAGGCGTTGCTCCCTTACGAAATGAACTTTAATAGAGTTTAAAATCTGGAGTATGGTTTTGGATTGAGAACTAAGAATTTTTTTTGTAACAGCTTCCGAGAAAGACGAATGACTCCCATAATGATTGAAAATCTCATCTGCAGATTTTAGTGAAGATAGTGAACCGAAAACCCCATCCTCATCGAATATACCAAAAGAAGCGTGCGGCTCAGCTTTATCATCAGTATATACTTGTTCAATTACATCATCTAAATTAAAGAACCCTAACTCTTCTTTGTCTAATAAAAATTTAAATATTATTTCTTTTTTATTTTTCTCCGTTATTTGCGCAATTTCTATCACTGAATTAAAATCCAATGAAATAATAATTTTTTTAAAAACAAGTTCTTTAAAAAAAAGAAACTTACATTTAAATAAACTGTAGATAATATTGAGTATCTTCGTTTTTCCGAAGCCGTTAGGTCCAGTAATGATTAAAATATTTTCTTCATTCTGAAACGATATATCATAATCGAACATATCAAAGAGCTTTTCTATCTTAATGGACTGAATCATTGTATTTTCTATTTTTATTTAGAGGTAAATAATTTGAAATCTTTTTTTAGAACTAGCGTTAGCGATTGAGGCGGTGTCAATAAATCGCGAATGCGATTTATTGACAGTAGCCGAAAGCGCGGCGGCTGTATTATATAAGTAGAGACAGGTTTGAAACCTGTCTCTACTCGGATTACGCGCCGCAACACCCATCGACTAATCCCGATTACCCCGTCTGAGATAAGCTGGGATATCGTAGTCTTCGTTGTAATTGTAAGGAGAGTTCACACGTTGAGGAGTTTTGATAGAGCGGGTTGGCTCTATGTATTCATGTGGATCTGGCATGTTCACAACTTTTGGGCGGACCATTGGTTGTCCTTGTGGTTGCACTTCGCGTTGGTCTCTTTGTGGTTGTTGTTGCTCTTTGTTCACTGGAGCTTGGTCACGCTTGAGAGAGTTTAGAGAGTGTGGGAGTCTTGCTCTAAAGCCAGTTGCGATTACAGTCACGCGGATTTTTTCGTTGAGACCTTCTTCTTCGTTTAGACCGATGATGATGTTTGCGTTCGTGTCTACTTGGCTTGTAATGATTTGAGAAACTTCATTCCAATCATTGATCGTTAAATCATTTCCACCAGTTACGTTGATGAGAAGTGAGCTTGCACCTGCGATAGAATTTTCTTCGAGCAAAACGTTGTTAATCGCATGTTCCACAGCGTCGGCTACTCTGTTTTCGCCGATACCTTCTCCAACTCCCATGATCGCATCACCCGTGTCTTTCATGATTGTTTTTACATCTGCGAAATCTACGTTGATGATTCCAGGGTGGTTTATGATGTCGCTTAATCCTTTCACAGCGTTTAAGAGGATATCATCAATTACCCGAAACGCGTAGTCGATAGACGCTTTTTTGTCGACAACTTTGAAGATAGAATCGTTTTTGATTGTGATGAGGGTGTCTACGTTTTGGCGTAGCATATTGAGACCAGATTTTGCTAGGTCGTTTCTTCGTCTTCCTTCAAATCCAAACGGAAGAGTAACCACACCTACTACGAGGCATTTGAGTTCTTTGGCGATTTCTGCAATTACAGGAGCCGCACCAGTTCCAGTTCCTCCACCCATTCCTGCGGTTACGAATACCATATCCGCACCTTTTAGAACAGAGGCTATTCGGTCTTTGTCTTCTTGCGCCGCTTTATTTCCAACATCTGGGTCACCACCTGCACCCATACCGCGAGTTACTTTATTTCCGAGTTGAACGCGGTTTTCTACGCTGGACTTGCTAAGAACTTGTTCGTCCGTATTCATTACAATAAATTCTACTCCACGGAAATTGGCGTTTACCATGCGGGTAACAGCGTTCATACCACCACCGCCAACTCCTACCACTTTGATTACTACGGGACTTGTTCTTTGTTCATCCATATACAGCATACTTTTGCTCCATCTTTATTTTTAATTTCACCTTTCAAAAGGTAAGCCCAAACTTATTACTGATTTTTACACCTAGCGGTGGGCTTGCAGCCGCAGGCTTTTAATATATTTTACAAATTAGTTTCCATCCAACGCCATACTCTTTTGAGAGGATTTTCTTTTTCTCCCGAAGAGGATGCGCTCCATTTGTCGCTCGGTGCTTTGCTTTCTATTTCAATACTTCTGACTACATATTTTATTAAGCCTACTGCTGTCGAATACTCGGGAGAAGCCACTCGTTCTGAAAGTCCACCTAGTCCTGCTGGTCTTGCGACGATTACGGATAATCCGAATATGTCTTCCGCGAGTACATCAATTCCAGGAAGTAAACTAGTTCCACCGGTAAGAATTACTCCACCAGAAAGAAAAGATTTTTTCCCAGACTTATCTAACTCGTGGTTGATATGTTCTAAGATTTCTCTAGTTCTAGCTTCCACGATTCGCACTAAGTCTTGGCGTAAAACTTGTCTAGAAGGTCTTCCGCTTACCGCAGGAACTTCTAACTTCTCGGTTGGTTCAACTGCTTCATGTAAACAATGTCCGAATTTTTTCTTGATGACCTCTGCCGGTTCCATTGGAGTTTTAAGACCAATCGAAATATCGCTAGTGATATTATTTCCCCCAAATGGAATTACGCTAGAATAGCAAACTCCGCCGTCTTGGAAGATTACAATATCCGTTATCCCCGCACCTATATCAATGACTGCTGTACCTAAGTCTTTTTCTCCGCTCGTTAATACCGCTTCGGAAGAAGCAAAACTAGAAAGCACTTTGTCAATTTGTTCGAGTCCTGCGCCATCAATACATTTGTCTAAGTTGTGAACTGTCGTTATACCAGCAGTAACCACATGGACTTCTGCTTCGAGTCTAACGCCCGTCATCCCCAATGGCTCTTTGATATTGGTTTGATCGTCTACGGAAAATTCTTTGGATAATACGTGTAATACCATTTGGTCACTTGGGACTCTTGGTTGTGCGGCTTCAATCACGCGCCTAACGTCATCGTCAGTTACAATTCTTTCTCTGTTCGTGATAGCGACTACCGCTTTGGAATTGTCTGCTTTAATTGTCTTTCCTGTAATGTTTACAATTACATGGGAGATTTCTTGGCCTGCCATGAGTTCGGCAAGGCTGATTGCTTCGTTGATGGATTTGGTTGTAGTCTCAATATTAATGATAGCACCATTTTTAATTCCGGAACACGGTGCGGTTCCTGTGCCAATGATTTCGATTTCATTTTCACTAATAGCTCTTCCTACTACAACTTTAATAAGAGAAGAACCCAGGTCTATTGCGGCTATACTGTTGTCTAATTCCTGCATAATGTTCTAATGATAAACTGCGTCATCTCCCCTTAAATCTAATAATTTTACGTTTGAAGCCTGGTTCTCAAAATAAGCTAGGCTTGCATATAATTTCCGAATTTGCATACTCTCTAATTTATTTCCCATATTTACTCGAATCCTTTGCGGATACTGAGTATATACCGTTATTTCGCCGTCTTCATCAAGTCGCACTTCTGCGATTCGTTCTTTGAGTGCCGGGTAGGCTTCAAATAGATTTTCTACGGACTCTGAAAATTCTTTTAGCTTTTTATTTACCTTTTGGTCTTTAGCAATTTGAAATTCTCCACTTAGAACCACAAGGTTTGTATCTCGGATATCATCTACCGAAACCAATTGGTATTCTTCATCTATTTCGTACAAATTGTCGTTGGAGTTTACGATAAATCGTGCTCCCCGCTCCACAATCGAGACTAAAAGTTGCTCTTTTGATCTCCTCGTGACACTTGCTTTTTTGATTCTAGGATGCTTTTCTAGCTTTTCTTCCAAAACTTTTAGGTTGTAGTCCTCAAAAGGAACTCCCGCCTGAACCCCTAGAATGCCCACAATCTCTTCTTTCGTGAGTTTGTGGTGGCCTGTGATTACTAGCTTATTTACAGCCGCAGACATTCCAGACTTTCGGTTAAATCCAAAGTCATAGACAATCACAAGCAAAGAGAGCGCAATTATGATAATCGCTCCCAGTTTCATTCGATTGTTTCTTACTTCAAACTGCTCTTCGTTCATCGCAAAAATGCCTAAAATCCCTCAAAAAAGTATATTCCTTTACTAAATTATCGGATAGACATAATATTCTAGCACATTTTTATTTATGTCTACCTGAAAATCCTACATAATGCTATTTAAGATTACCACCGATGGACACCGATTACACCGATAGGAGAACTATGGTCTTTATTTTGATTATGGATTTGAATAATATAGGATTAAATGACGCACGTTATGAAAATGAAAGCAATATCGTTTTGTTATCGGTGCCCATCGGTGTAATCGGTGGTAATCTTTTAGTTTCTGGCGTCATTTTACCTCGTAGCTAAAGGTAAGTGGATCGGCTTCGTTGTTTGCTCGGTCTTTTGCGGTGACTGTAATCGTATGTTTTCCAACTTCTCGCATAGAGTCAGGGTAGAAAATTTCTCTGAGTCCTGTTTCTGGGTCTAGGTCGAGGTAGGCTTCTTTGTCGTCTACTTTGGCTTGGAGCTGGGAATCTGGAATTCCAGTTCCTGAGTCATTTGCAATCAAGTAGATTTTGAAATCACTTCCTTTGAATACGTGATTGTTCTTATGACGATAGATTCTTAGGGTTGGTTTAGAGTTGTCCGAAAGAATTGCGAAATTTCCCGTTGCCTTGATTCTCGCACGAAAGAATTTTTCAGTCGTATTAAAATAGACTCCTGGGAAATGTTTCATGATTTTCCCATTGTTTGCGATTTGATAAAGTCCAAACTTTTCTTTGTTAATCTCCTTATCTAGTTTGATATAAAGATCATAACCAAGATTAAATTCGCGGAAATCAGGCTCTACTGTATAAATTTCTGACTCAAGAGTAAAATCCTTATTTACAATTTTAGTAATTTTACTTTTATCTATAGAAAAATTTGCCTGAGTAAAAATCGAATACGCCGGAAAAAAAGCTTCTCCTTTCTTATCACTTGTTGCAACCGAAACATAACTATCGTGTTTTAGATTGAACTTCTTCTCTTCTCCATCAGGATAATCAGCATTATCCTTAATAGCATTTAACCTTATAATTGCTGGGTTTGGGGAAATTCCATACAACATAAGGCTAATTTCATTCTCCCCTTCCTTAAAATCTTCTGACCGAATCAGTCCAGCTCCTACTTGTTGGTTTTTGAAACCAAGTAAAGTATTTCCGTCTTTTGTATGTGTAAAATACTTAAACGGTCGACCGTTCATTCGACTNNATTACTTCTACCAGAGGATTCGCTTCCGTAAACGCTCAGACTTACATCACCTTTGATTTTTAAAACTTCTGGTTTTACTGGAATTAAATTTTTATCTTTGTCTAATTTGAATCGAACTGTTAGAGTAGAATTTTTTCCATTGATAAAACTTTTGTTATTTTCAGGAACTATATCCACTGCATAGACATTGATTTCTCCAAACGCATAGTAATTTAAACCAAAGTCCGCTGGGTTATAGTAGACATTATCCTTAAATATTTCGAGATGAAGATGCGAAGGACCAATTCCAGTATCACCCGAATATCCAATCACATCTCCCTTTTTCACACGAATCTGCTCGGATTGAGAAAGAGTATATTCAAAATCTTGCCTTCGAGACTTTTTATCCAAAACAACTTTGTCTTGTATGGAAGTCCAAACATTTTCCGCAAATGCACTCATATGTCCGTAACGACTCATAAATCCATCATCATGCAAAAGAATCACCGCATTTCCAATCGAATAACGATAACTTTGTAGTTTGATTATTTTACCATCTGTCATTGCTAATAGCGGAATACCATTCTTAGCCTCCGTTGCAAAATCCTGTCCCATATGAAAATGATAGTAACGAAATTCTCCAAAACTTCCTGTCACTAATTTATCTCCAAATATAGGCCAGCCATATTCAGGATATTTAGCATTTGTGTCTATTGGTTTTGCTGATTCGGGTGAATTAATGGCGGGTGTCGTAGTGTCGGATAATAAGTTGTAGCCGCAAATTGAAAATAGTATAATTATAAAAATAGAAAATAAATTTCTGAACTTCATTTTTTCCTTTAAGTCTCGGTCACACTAAGACTTAATATCCAAAATTTTTGATTAATTAAAATTTACAATAGAATATTCGCCCGTTGTAGGACGATAGACGATTGTCTTTTGTAAACTATCGTAAACAATTTTATTTTCAAGAACAGTATAACTATANNTTACATACTCTCCAGTTAAGTCGATTGTTTTCCATTCAGATGTAGAAATTGTATAGAGATAAATCTTTTTATTTGTAACAACAAATATAAGAGAATTTGCAATTGTATAACTCATGTTCGTATCTCCAAACAAAGGCTGGCGCGCAAATTCAGAAGCGTTACTCGAAATAGCTAAGAGATTTTTATTGGTAATGATAAGCGCCATATTTCCAAATTCTTTTGCAACCACTATTGTCTCACCAGTAAGTTTATATTCAAGTTGCGATGAACCACTCACGGAGGCTATGATCTTTTTTTCATTGTAAGTTAAGTCAACTACATTACTCACAACATGCGTTTGGGTTAAATTCTTAATCGAACTTTTTAGATTTTTTTCTTCAGAATTATATCCAACTTGCGAAATAAGTTCAAAACACAAAAGAAAAATTAATAAAATGAGAACTTTCATATAATTGCGGATAAACTTAATTATCCTTGATTTCCTTTTTCTTTTTTTTATCAAAACCACGAACTCCACCATCAGAACTTGTTTTTAATTGGAGTTGGAAATTTTTTTCAGCTCCTGATTTGATTACATCCGAAACAAGGATAGTTGTGTTTTTATTGACTCTGTATATGTTTCCTTTGTAAGTGAATTCTAAAAATCCCATTTTATCAGCTTGAATTTCTGCGTTAAGCGGCAACTCTTCGTCTACCTTAGGTGTAATCGTCTGTCCATTTAACACAACTTGAATTCCTTTTCTAAGAAGTGTGATCCTTACCATTTCAGTATCTTCTGCTACAATATTTGAGAATAGCAAAATGAAAAGTAGGATGAATTTTGTATAACTGTTTCTCATAAGATTTAGTTTCCCTTTTTTCGTAACTACACAGTTTGGTTTGCCATGGTTCGATAATCTCACCACCGGCGCCGGCACAGAGAGTAATGGGATTGCGCTTTTTTTATTCATATTCGTCGAATTAAGGAGAGCTAATGA
>DDBL01000180.1:3255-23757 GCA_002333425.1 Leptospiraceae bacterium UBA2033 | reverse complement strand
ACCACTCTGGTTTGAGTATATACATTTTTTTGGTAATTCAGCTTGGTTATTATTCTTTTGCAATATGGAAATTGAATCCGAATATTTCATTGGCTCTCTTTGATTCGATGAAAAGGAATAAAAATAGTGCAATCCCAGCATACTCTGTGTCTTGGTGTCTCGGTGGCAGATTTTGGTCGTAGTAGTCAGAAAAAATGTAAATAAACTGTAAATAATTCCAAAGAATGTCGATAGGATAGATAGGTGAATCTCTAAATATTTAGGAGAGTATTTTCATAGGTAAAGGAGAAAAACATGGATATTGTAACCGGAAAACTAATATCTTCCCTCGATAACATAATTAAAAATAAAAATGTTTCTGAGAGAAAAGAAAAATCTGTTATTTCTAGCCAAGTTCCTGTAAGCGAGCCAACTGTATTTAGTGCTTCGATTCAAGTAAAATACCAAGTTCTACAAAGTAAACTGAATAAACTGCAAAACGAATTATCAAGGGAGCAAGCAAGACTTGGAATTTTAGAAAAGGAAAGTATTCAACCTTCTGAGTTTTCTAGTATACTTTTTAATTCTACTCCACTGTTTACTGAATCCATTGATGAGTTAGTACAGGAAAAACAACAGTTAGTAGAAAAAATCAATGCCCATAAAAACTTTATAGCAGAGCAGATTCGAACTGTGGAAATAGAATCGGAAAATATTCATTCGATAGGTTTTGGAAATAACTCAGGAAATTACGCTGAAAAGTTAGAATCTATTAAAAAGGCTCAACCGGTTGTAAATGTTTCTCAGAAAAGTGTAGAGCGTTTGATTAAAGATTAAATTTCTTATACAAGAAAAAAGAAACCCCAAAAAAGAAAATGGATGTAGACCATACGGCAACCCAAGGAGGTATACCACCATTTTCCCCTAATGACTTTCCGGTCGAATACATAATATAATATAAGAATACAACTCCGACACTGATTCCTAATGACATAACTCCAGCGGATTTCGTCGTGTAAGCGCCTGCAATTGCTCCAATGATTACGACAATCAAACACATAATAGGAACAGCGAATATCGCATGACGTTCCACTTCCAGATCAGCATAGGGAACACCTTTATTTTTTCTAACAATAATTTCCTCTGACAAATCAAAAAGATTCATCTCTTCGATTTTTTTTCGGGGCTTAGAGAAGTAATCCGCAGACTCAGGAAAGTTATAAATTTTTTCATCAAAACGTGTGAAGTTCTTTACTTTCATATTCTCATCAAAATAAATTTCTTCTATTTTTTCTAGTTTCCAGTTTTTCTCTGTTTCATTGTAACGTGCATTTTGTGCGGAGATTACATACTCAGCTAAATTTTTTTCATTTAGTTTGATATAATTAAAACCTCCACGCACTGATTTGGTAGGAGCATCATACCAATACACATAGTAGAAACCTTCTTGTCCTTTGATATGAAGTTGGTAAACTAAATCTGTTTTAGTCCCAACTCCTTTTTGGATGAGGGAAAATTCATACGCAGCAAGGCTGTTAAATGGACGAACAACTACTTCACTTAAAAACAACATAAAAATCCACATGAACGCACCAAAAATAAAAATAGGAGTTACGATTCTATAAAAAGAAACTCCAGCAGCCATACTTGCGACTAATTCCTTGTTTGTGCTAAATTGTCCGACTACAAAGCACACTGAAAACATAAGAGACATCGGTATTACAAGAGTTGCCATTTTGGGTATATTGTAAAATAAATAGAGGTAAATATGAATGGAAGATTCTTTGGAGGCTATGAAATTTTTCATATTGTCCATTACTTGGGAAATGATTAAAATCCCAACTAACATGATGACTGTTCCTATAAAAGTATAAAAGAACTCTGAAAATAAATACTTATCCAAAATTCGAATTGGAAAAAACTCTGATTTGATTTTCTGAATATAACTAGCCACAATTACAGAGACGTAAAGGAATAGGATAAGTCTATTCCTTTTTGGGTTTAATTCTCACGAAGCAAAGTTTTGAAATTTAGCTCTAATAAAAAAATTACCCTTGCTTTTTTTATTATATACATATATAATACCCTTAATTATTTACATAAAGTAAATTTATGAGAAGAATTGCGTTAGAATACCTAAATAACTGGAAAAATAGATCAAACCGTAAACCCCTAATTCTTCGCGGGGCTAGGCAAGTTGGCAAGTCCTATCTTGTCCGAATTTTTGCTGAAAAGGAAGGGTTGGATCTTTTAGAATTAAACCTAGAAACGGAAATAGGAATTATCGAATGTTTTCAATCCAAGAATCCAAAGGAAATTATTACTCTTTTAGAACTCAAGAAAAATCAGAAAATTGTTCCTGGAAAAACTATTTTATTCCTAGATGAAATTCAAAAGGCGACGGAGATATTTGCATCCTTGCGATACTTTTACGAACAACTTCCGGAGTTGCATGTGATCCTTGCTGGTTCTCTATTTGATTTTGTGTTCGAAGAGCATAATTTCTCTATGCCGGTGGGACGAATTGAATATTTTTATTTAGGACCAATGACATTCAAAGAATTTTTAGAAGGACTAGGAAAAGAGAATTTAAGTCAATACTTGAGTTCGTATTCTATTCAAGACAAATTATCAGAAACGTTGCATGAAGAGTTGCTAAAGCTATTTAAAATCTACTTGGTAATTGGAGGAATGCCAGAAGCAGTTCAAATTTATAGAGATACAAATTCATTTTTAGAAGTAGACCGAATTAAAAAATCGATTCTATTAACTTACAGAGATGATTTCTCAAAGTACAGTAGCCCTGGGAAAAAAAGTATTTTACAAAAAATCTTTCAAACGTTACCCGCAAGCGTAGGAAAAAAAATTAAATATATGAATTTAGCACCGGATGAAAAAATTCATGATATAAAAAAAGCTCTGCATCTTTTAGAAATGGCTAGAATTTACACTCCTGTATTTCATTCTGCTGGTAGCACAATTCCACTTCGGGCACAGGTAAATGAGAAAATTCAAAAATGTCTCATGTTAGATGTTGGTTTATTAAATAGTGCCTATGGTTATTCTTATGTTGATTTTATATCTTTAGAAAATGATGCACTTTTTAATATTGGAAATATTTGTGAACAATTTATAGGTCAACATTTGTTGTATATAGGAGAAACATTTGATGAGCCTGAATTGCATTATTGGGTCAGAGAAAAAAGTCAGTCCTCTGCTGAATTAGATTTTCTTATTTCTGTGGGACAAAAAATTATTCCAATAGAAGTAAAGTCTGGAAAGACAGGAAAATTAAAATCCTTACAATCTTTCTTGAAAGAAAAAGAAATTTCTTTCGGAGTTCGGTTTAATGCGAATTTACCTATTCTTCAGAAGGCAGACTTTTCACTACCAAACACAAAAGGTGAATTTCAGCTATTGTCCTTGCCTGTGTATATGGTAGAAGACGTTATACGACATATAAAATCAGTTTTACAAATTAATAAATAATGGGTTTGGGCGATAGCCCGATAAGCCGCCGGCAGGCTAGTCCGCATTGATCAGATTTCTAATCGAGCGTAAGCGAGATTAGAAATCTGGGTAATTGCTCAACAACTATATTTACTTTTCAAATTGGATTGCCATCATGTCGCCTTGGTTTGTCCATTTTACAAAAGAGTCCATAAACTTTTTGGTAGTTCGATAAATCCAGGAAGAATCTTTTTTTGCAGTCATTCCACTTCCATAAGTGATAGAAGAAATTTTTTTAAATCCAATTTTTTCGCATTCACGAATGAGCGCATCGAGCGAGTAGTAGTAGAGATGTTCTGGTACATTCATGTAACGCCAGTTAATACCAGTTATGCGTGCAAGTATTCCATATCGACAAGTGGATAATATCATTCTACCTCCCGGTTTTAAATGAGAGTAGATTTTCTCTAAGGTTTCTTTAGGTTTATGTAAATGTTCAATCGAAGCCCAAAGTGTGATAAGTTCAAACTTTTCTTTTATTTCTCTATCCCATTCTAAAAAATCTGCCTTTGTAATGTTTAGTTGTAACACTTCTTTTGCGAATCGAACAGGACCTTCTGCAATTTCAACTCCTTCCGAATTCCAACCTTGGTTTTTCATGTAATTCACGAAGTATCCCGCAGCACATCCAATGTCGATGGTTCGTTTTGGTTTAGAAAGAGATTTTTCCCATGTAAAAAATCCTAAGTCTTCTAGATTCAATCGAAACACTCTTTCTATTTCAGATCGGATTTTATCGGAGTAATAGTTATCGTATCCTCTGTCTGTTCGTTTGGTGAAATAATCATCCGAATAATATTTGGCGACTTCTTCTATGGAAGGTTGAGGGTTTACTTGGACTAAGCCACAAATTTTACATTTTACGATTTGAAATGTCTCGTCTTTGCTGCTTTTTTTTTGAAATAGATTTTGGAATTTATCTTCTCCGCACGAGTTACAGGGAATTTGTTTCATAATAAAATCATCGGAATACAAACCAAAATTACTTCCAATTTCTTATCTCTTCTATTTGACTTATAAGCTAAGTCTTAAAAAGATAACGAATAGTATGAATTTTATCGCAGTGTCAGTTCTAATTTTACTTTCCATTTATAAATTAATTTATGCGAGCCAAATTGGTCTTGTACCGGATGAAGCTTATTATTGGGAATGGTCTAGGCATTTAGATTTGTCTTTTTATGATCAGGGACCAGGAGTTGCACTTTACATTCGACTGTTTACTTCTATTTTTGGAGATACGAATTTTGCCTTGAAGTTTGCAGCGATATTTGCAACGTTTCTTACAACGGTTACTATCTATTATACCGGATTTAGTCTTGGGTTAAAGTCCAAACAATTAGTTTGGGTTTTGGTGTTTGCAAGTTTGATTCCAGGATTTTTTGGTGGTTCGATTTTGATTATGCATGATTCGGCACTCTTACTTGCTTGGAGTTTTGCACTTCTATCTACTGTTCGTTATCTAAAAACAAAAAATCCAATTTATATCTATCTACTTTTTATTTCTCTCGGTTACGGGGCATTATCC
This sequence comes from Leptospiraceae bacterium UBA2033, assembly GCA_002333425.1. Classification (GTDB taxonomy): domain Bacteria; phylum Spirochaetota; class Leptospiria; order Leptospirales; family Leptospiraceae; genus UBA2033. The sequence goes on along the minus strand of DDBL01000180.1, from coordinate 18,743 downwards.
AAACATACGATGGTATTTTTTGCAGTTGCTCTTGTAATTTGGATTTTGATTACTCCATCTGAATACAAACTACTAGGCAGTGTTCATTTTTGGTTAGGAATTTTACTTGCACTAGTGATTATATCTCCTGTTCTTTATTGGAATTATGTAAATGACTGGGAGAATGTGGATGCAATTATCAATCTCAGGTCATCGGGTGGGGCAAATTTCTCAAAAGTAACAACGGGGATATACTTGATTAGCCAGGCACTCTCTCTTTCTCCGTTATGGTTTTTGGGAGGTTTTTTACTTTTATTGATTGGGTTTACTTCTCGTTATTCTTCTTTGAGTGATACCAATCTATTCGATAAGGTAAAATCTTTTTTGTTTTTGAGTGGGGAGTTTCCGAATAACGCATGGAAAATGCTTTCTCTAAACGCAATGATTTTACCTTTGTTTTTTTTACTCATGTCTTTTAAAAAAGATATTCAGGCTAACTGGGTGTTTGCCTCTTATCTGAGTTTGATTTTATTTTTTGCCAAGTTTATGGAAGAGCCAGGAAAGTATGCGGCTTTTTTTCGTTACACTATGATCATTGGTTTAATCCCTGCTGTTTTACTAGATGTAATTAGTTTTTATTCCATTCCGATTTCAAAATTAGTTCCGATGTTAGATCCGCATTATATCATCGGTTATAGGCAAGATGGATTTAAAGAAATTGCAGAAAGAGTAGAAGAACTTAGGCAAAAAAAAGATCCAAGTGCTGAAATGATTGCTAATCGTTATCAGGATGCAGCTATCCTTTCTTGGTACTTACCAAATCAACCAACAGTTGTATCTATTAACATCATGCAAAAAAACCAATACAATTTGTGGGAATCTATTGAGAAAGGTAAAAACTATTTTTTAGTCCATATCCAAGAAAAGACCTGTCAAAAATCATTCGTATTTTTTCAGCCTTATTTAAAGTTTATGTTTGAGGATATAGAGGAGTATCCCGAGGTCGATATTTTACGGGATGGAAAAGTGATTAAACGATACCAAGTTTGGTATTTAAAAAACTATCAAAAAAGCTGGGCACTTCCTGTGAGTGAATACCTTGGGCGCAAACTTCCTGTTAGCCTAATTCATAATTTAGCAGGTGTAAATCCATACGAAATGAAGGATCCTATTGAGAATGTGGGGATCGAATTATTTACAAACTATATGGATAGAGAGGGAGAAGTAGAATGTTCTTTTATCAAAAAATAAAAAATGTTTTCTGGATTTTTATTTTATCTTTCTTTATTTTATTTTTTCTTTTTAATTGTACGAAAAAAACGAGTAGTGATGAGTCGTTTGAAATTTTTCTAAAAAGATCAAGCCGTGAACTTTGTGAGAAGATAATTAGCTGTAACTCCAATGTGATTCGAACCTTTCCTAAACATTTGCAAAAAGAAGTTACCGTAGAAGTTTGCCAAGATACTTTGCTTGTAGATCTAGAAGAAAAAGTAAAATTACATACAGATTCTATGAAGTTACTAACTAAGTCTTGTTATGAAAAAATTCTAGAAGCAAATTGTACACAGTATCTAGCCTTGGCATATGGGGATTTATCTTGTTATTCTCTAAAAAAAGAATCTGACATGGTGTATGCTAAAGCAAGAGAAGAAAAAGTTAAACTATCTAACACAAAAAACAAATAAGGATATTCGAATGAATTATATTTACTCTTTAATCTTACTATTAACGTTCAGTTTTTGCTCTACTGTGAAAGTGATTGATAAAAATGCTGACACTGTTCCTGATTTTACACCGATTAAGGATGACGAACTGGCGAAACGTTATGCGCCCATATTAGAGTCAGGTTCGGAGCATGGAGATCCTTATGGGCTTTATTATAGAGCAAGTAAAGACTTAGAGGGGAATACTTTGATTACCTACCACTTCTTTTGGGAAAAGGAAGAAAATACTGGTTCGGGAATGGGACCTTTCTTCAGTAGAAATATTTACACTGGTGGATTGAAACTCCAAAAATCTATGTTTGGAAAAGGAGATATAGAATTAGTTTCTCTCATCATAGATAAAACTGGAAAAATACAACAAGTGGAGTATGAAACTGCTGAAAATTATGATCCAAACAAATTTGGTGTCAAACATAAACATATGGAAAGAAAAGGATTTCATAAAGAGCCTGTTTTATTCAAAGTAATTTCTTGGAATCATTTGTTCGATTATATTGCGGATAATTCTAGTAATGTGGTAAATACGATTCGTTTAACTCCTGTTTACTTCAACCAACAACTTTGGGAAGAATTTGGAATGGTAAAAGAAAAAGAATCTTTTTTTAGTAGAAGTAGAGCCCATAAACCTTATGAAAAAGAATTTGTAGAATAAGGCTAATATGTAGTAACCCATGTCACTTGTAAAAGAAAAAGGAATTGTAGTAGCAAGTAAACTTATGGGAGAAGCGGACTCTGTAATTACTTTACTTTGTGAATCAGGAACGAAGGCAAAATTTAGATTAAAAGGAATTAAAAAAAGTAAAAATCGACCTATCATTGCAAGTGAACCAGGGGCTTTGATTAGCATTGACTATTACTCTCATAAAAATGTGGAAGTGTTTAATGTAAAAGAAGTAAGTATCATTGAAAGATTTGAAAATCCAAAAGCAAGTTATGAAGGATTTTTACTAATTACATATTTTTGTGAACTAATAGATACGATTTTACCAAATGGAGATTCTCATGCAAAATGTTTTGAATTATTTTATGCGGCAATGTCGGTGTTAAACGCTGGAAAATTTCAACCTTTAATTTTACCTTTTTTTAAACTTAGACTTTTATCTCTACTTGGGCTTGTATCGAAAGAGTTTTTTTGTTCTGTTTGCGAGGAGTCACTTCTTACAAAAAATTCGGCATCTTTGCAATTTCAAAATTTAGAAATGATTTGTGGAGATTGTAATCCAACTCGAAAAAATCAAATACTTTCCATTCGACTGATGCATAGAATTTTTAAAAATAGATTTGCAAATCTTTCTCAGGAAGAAATTTCTTTTTCTGTAATAGTCGATTTGGATCAAGTTTTAAATGACTATTTGCGAACGTACTTAAATGTAAATCTAAAAGCATTTGATTTATTTTACAAATCCATAGGAACTAATTATGAAATTCACTATTAAGACAGTTATTCTTGTTTTATTTTTTGGAATTTTACTCGGGATTTTATTTCGATTTGCAGACAAAAATGAATATGAAATTTTAAAACCAGAAGTGATTCGATATAACCATGACAGTTCAAGTTGGGGAATAATTATGGATGTCAAAAAGTTAGTCTTTAAAAATATAGAAAAGAATTGGCAAAAGAAGTATACGAATGAAAGAAACTGAAACACTTAAAAATCAAGTATTAACTGAACTCGAAGTTGCAGTCACAAAATTTACAGCACCAGAGTTAAAAGAAAAATTAAAAGTTCGAGTGGAGTATTCTCGAAATGAAAAATTTGGAGATTATTCCACACCATTTCTTTTGGAAAATAAAGACTTATTAGGTGACCCGAAAGAAAATTCAGAAAAATTTCTAGAACTGTTTAAGGATATTTCTTTATTTTCGAAAGTAGATTTTACTCCTCCTGGATTTGTTAATTTTAGAGTGCAAGACTCTCATCTATTAAATTACATCAATTCATTTATACTATCGGATAAGGACAAGTTTGCGCAAGTAGAGGAAAAGGAAAATATTATCTTTGAGTTTGTAAGTGCAAATCCCACAGGTCCGCTAAACATTGTGTCTGCTAGGGCTGCGGCTACGGGAGATTCTATATGTAATTTACTTTCTACTCTTGGTCATAAAGTGCATCGAGAATTTTACGTAAATGATTATGGAAACCAAGTTTTTCTTTTGGGAGTATCCTGCCTTGCACGTTTACGAGAAGAATTGACTGGCAAAACTTTGGAATTTCAGGAAGAAGGAGACACTACTCCAATAGAAATACTTTTAGAAAAAAATACTCTTCCCCAAGAAGGTTATCGCGGCGAATACATTAAAGAAATTGCCAAACAAATCTACTCTGATGTTTCTAAAAAAAATACGATAGACGAAATGCTTGCTTCTAAAAAATACAAAGAACTTTCAGAACAATTTGCACTCTGGGCTGTAGAGAAAAATTTAGAGAGTCAAAAGGAAGATCTGACTTCGTTTGGAGTGAACTTTGATACATTCTACAGCGAAAAATCTTTACACGAAAGTAACAGTGTATTATCCGTTTTAGATAATTTAAAAAAAGCAAATGACATCAAAGAAGAGGACGGCAAACAAGTATTTACCTCTATGAAATATGGAGATGATAAGGATAGAGTGGTGTTAAGAGATGACGGTCGTCCTACTTACTTACTTGCAGATATAGCCTACCACAAAACAAAAATGGATAGAGGTTTTCATCATATCATTAACATCTGGGGACCAGATCATCATGGATATATTGCAAGACTTAGAGGAGCAATGATTTCTCTTGGTTTTTCTGAATCTAAGTTTAAAGTATTAATTTCTCAACAAGTAAACTTAATTTCCAAGGGCGAAAAACAAAAGATGAGTAAACGTTTGGGACAATTTCAGACAATGAAAGACTTATTAGAATTTCTTGGAGAAAGTTCGCGTGATGTGGGAAGGTATTTTTTTAATATGCGTTCTCTCGAATCTCCTTTGGATTTTGATTTGGATCTTGCAAAAGAAGAGTCTGATAAAAATCCAGTGTTTTACATTCAGTATGCGCACGCTCGTATTCATTCTATATTCAGAGAAATTGGAACTGAATTTAGTTTTGATAATTTAAAAGATCTCACGATGACAGAAGAAAGAAGAGCTTTACTCTTTTGGGTTTCTCGTTTTCCAGAAGAAATTTTAGATGCTGGAAAAAATCGAGAGCCACATAGAGTTGCCAATTATTTGCAGAATTTGAGTAAGGCGTTTACTCGGTTCTATGGAGCCAAAGATAATAAACTAAAAGACTGTGATGAAAAAACTAGATTAGGTTTGGCATATATTTGTAAATCTGCGTCTATAGCTATTAAAGAAGGATTAAGAATTTTAGGAATTAGTTCTCCCGAAAAAATGGAAAGGAGCGTTTAATGCTGAATATCCACATTATCTCTACAGGAACAGAAATCACCTCAGGCAAAAGTGTAGATTCCAATTCTACTTGGATTGCAAATGAACTTTCTGGTTTAGGTTTTTCTATTACTAAGTTTTTAGCGTTACCCGATAAACCCCTCCTTATTGAAGAAGAGATCCGACATGTAATGGCAAGACCTGGTTTGAATTTAATTATCATGACAGGTGGGCTTGGCGCGACTGCAGATGATTATACGCTTGAAGTAATTTCTAAGATTTCCGGCAAACAGACAGTTACCCATAATACTGCATTGGAAAAATTAACAATCCTTGCTGAGCAGAGGGGAAAGATTTACCAAGAGATGCTTCCTGTATCAAGGAGGCAAACAACGATTCCACAAGGATCGAGAGTTTTGGAAAATGACGTTGGATTAGCTCCTGGTTTTTATATTGATCTAAACGATACAACTAGGTTAGCAGCAATGCCTGGTGTTCCTAAAGAGATGAAGAAAATGTTTTCTGATTATTTTCTTCCGATGATGAAAAAGGATTATAACAAAGAAGATTTACAAAGTCGTTCTCGATGTATTTGGGGAGTTCCCGAAAGTATTTTTCAAGAAACGTTTATTAAAAAAAATCAAGATATAATAAGTTCAGGCGTTGAATGGGGAGTAACCGCTAAACCGGGTCATATTAAAGTAACTTTTAAATCTACATCCACTGATAGTTTACAAAAAATTATTGGGAAAATAGATTCAGATTATAAAGACAGATTAGGAGATGAAATATTTCTAGACATTCATTCTATGCTGACTAGTTCTAAGAGAACAGTATCCACAGCAGAGAGTTGTACTGGTGGATTGGTTGGAAAAATTCTAACAGATATTTCAGGGGCATCTGCTTATTACATGGGATCTGTTGTGGCTTATCACAATGATATAAAGAAAAATATTTTAGGGGTAAGGGCAACTACTCTTGAATCCGTTGGGGCAGTAAGTGCCGAAACCGCCGCTGAAATGGCTAATGGTATCCAACATAAGTTTAATACCAATTATGCGATATCCGTAACTGGACTTGCGGGTCCAACGGGTGCTACGAAAGACAAAAAAGTCGGGCTTGTATATATAGGCATTAAAGCTAATCATGAGGAAACGAAAGTTTTTAAATACGAATTTCCATTGAATAGAGATATTTTTCGCGACTATGCGGCTAATATCGCTTTGTTTCATCTCTATCAAAAACTATGTCAGGATAAACTTTAATTGGACTAGGTTATGTTATATTATCTTTTATTTATCACAGTTTTTAGTGTGACAATTTTTCTAAATCTAGGAAGTCCTTACACTCATATCACCCATGTTCGAGAAAACTGGGCGTGGAGTAAAACACAGGAAGTGGGGATGTCTACAGATACTCGTTTCAAATTCAGTCCCATGGAAAAATTGAATGGATATAAAACTGAAAATGGAGTATATTTTTTCAGAGCGGGAAAATTTGTTTTAGATGAAAATTCATTTAGTGAAATGCCTCTAAATGGAAAGGGACATTTTCTTTATAAAAAAATCGGAAACTCTGTTTTGTATTATTCGAACGATGGAGAAATACTATGGGACAAACCTTATAAAAGTTATCCACGTGTTTCGCATAATGGCGAATTGCTGCTTTTTATTTCAGGAGATTCTAACCAAGTATTGGTTTCGGATTTGAATGGGAACCCTACCGGAGCTAAACAAATAGATGGACGATTTTTATCAGATATATCTTTTCCTGTAATGGCAAATGGAGCTTTATTGGTATTTTCTGGTGGAGAAATTGCACTTTTAGATGGTGCGGGTAATATCATTTTTCAAAAAAAAGATGAGCCAACTTCAAAAGATTTTCTTTTCTGTAAAAGTGGAGCTGTCTCGCCTAACGGTAAGTATTCGTTGGTTCACTATCTAAGAAATCAAAAGGACTTTGTTTCTATGTTAAATGAAAAAGGAGAAATTCTTTCTAGTTTTACATTAGATAATGTATATCCGCATAAAATATTTATGGCATTAGACGATGAAGGGAACATGGCAATAAATCTTCCTGACTCGTATTTGATAGTGAATAAAAAAGGAAAACCAATAGTAAAGAAGCAGAAATCAAAAAGAGAAGATATTTATCAAATAGCTTATAGTAGTGGAAGTTTTTTTGCTGTTAGTGTAGAAAATCAGGTATTATTTTTTTCAAATACAGGAAATGTTTTAGGAAAAAGAAATATTACAATGCCAGCACGAATGAGACCGTCAGGCGACAGAGATACTGCATTCTTAGAAACAAAAGAAGAGATTATTTCGTTTAGATTATTTCAGTGAAATGCAGACAAACCCAAATGATCTACTTCCCTTTTTGTGTAAGTCAACTGGCAAGTGTTGTATTCATAACCTAGTTATTCTTTCTAGTTTTGATATTTTTAGAATTGCTAAGGCTTTAGAGGTTTCCGCAAAAAAACTTTTTGAAAATAAAATACTAACCTATCGAATCAATCCAACTAATTTTTGGATGGAACCAATTCTCAATTCAAAAGCTAATTCTACTTGTCCTTTTTTGTTCAGTAAAAGTAGTGGTGAGGATAATAAAGAGTATCTCTGTGAAATTTATGAGTTTCGTCCCCTTGTTTGTAGAATTTATCCATTGAAATACGACAAATCAGAAAATCTTTTTCTACGTTTTTTGCCAGCAGAAAATAGATGTTGGGAATGTATTAGTAATGAAAAAAATCCAACACTAACTGAATACTTAGATAATGCCAATATTCCTAACTTTTTAGGAGAATACACAAAGTATTTAAAATTAATCGAGTCTATTCAAGTCAATTTGAATTTAGAAAAAATCAAAAAGAATAAACTCGCTCAAGAGAAATTTTTCAAAATTCAAGCTATTCTTTACGAAACCTATCCAAATCAAAATGAGGAAAAATTGCCATTTGACGAAATGAAATTTAGAATTGAGGAAATATTAGAATAACTTAAAACTAGATTGAATTAAAAAAAGACCTGGTTTAATTTTTTCAAAATCGGATTCATAGTAAAATTCGATGATTGAAAAAGTATTTTCTTTTTCAGTAAAACAGAAAATATTAACGCTTCCTGGATTAAGAAAAAGAATTTTACCAGTGAGTTTGACTCCATACCCTTTTTGTTTACCCCAAGAATCACGTTCTTCTATTTTTTCGGATTCAATTAAATCTTCTTCAAATTCAGATTTGAATTCATCCACACAAGCTTTATTATCCATTGCGGTTCCATAGACAAAAATTTGAATATAGGAATTTCCACTGCTTTCGATGAGATAACTTTTAAAATCTAAATTGATTTTATTTTCTTTATCCTCTTGGTAGATCCAATTAGAAGGATACTTTAATTCAAACAAATCCTGCATAATTATTTTAGGATTTGTTATATCAGGTATTTTTTCTTCTTCAAAGAAGGCTTGGAATTTTTTGCAGTTTAAAACAAATAAAAGGATAACAAGTATTATTCGAAATGATTTTAGATTCATTTTGTCTGACCTTTTTCTGTTCCATAGTAAAAATTTCCACGTTTCTCTATGAGGTTACGAGAGAGTAGCCCCTCTGCGATTATGAGTAAACCGGAAACTGCACTTTCTTTTTTTTCTAGGTCGACGTCTTTTTGGGACGCCATTAGACTATGAACGTATTCTCTGCGTTTACCGTCAAGAATACCGAGCATGGAACCTACCACCTTGGGATCACCATGTAAAAACGCAAGTGCCAGTGTGGAAGGAGGAGTTTCATTGCAAACATAGAATAAAGCAAGGTTATCTAAATAAGTTAGATCCTGAAATTTAGTAAAATGAACTACTTCGGATGAGGACATATTATTCTTGCTCCTGAACTTTGGACTTTAAATACTTTATGAGGTAATCACTCTTAGGCGCTTCCCCTGTAGCTTCTTTGATTAAATCTTTTGGATCATAAATTCGACCATGAGAGTAAACTTTTTTTCCAAGCCATTTATGTAAACTCGTCATATCACCACGATTAATTAAATCATCCCAAAAACTCTGGTGAGTTTCTAGAAAATGGTGAAATAGTTGCGCCGAATAGATATTACCCAGTGTATAAGTTGGAAAGTAGCCAAATGCGCCACCGCTCCAATGTACGTCCTGTAAAACTCCTTCCGAATCATTTTCAATTTTTAAATCAAAACTTTCTTTCATTTTTGTATTCCAAACTTCAGGAAGATCGGAAACTTTTATCTTTTTAGAAATCAAATCCCTTTCAATTTCAAAACGCAAAATGATATGAAGATTATACGTCACCTGGTCGGCTTCGACTCGAATTTTAGATTTGTTAACGGAGTTGATATGGTTGTAAAAATCATCAAACGGTAAATCATAATGATAGATGTCAAACTCCTTCAAAAGAATTTTGTAAAAATATTCCCAGAAAGCACGCGATCTACCAACTTGATTTTCCCAAAGACGACTTTGGGACTCATGGACTCCAAGAGAAACAGCAGCAGTCAAAGGAGAGGGATAATCGGCTATTTGCCCCACACCATACTCATAAAGTGCATGACCGGTTTCATGTAGTACACCAAAGATGGAAGAAAGTGGATCGGTAACGTGGTAACGAGTTGTTATCCTCTTGTCCTTTGCACCAATGCTTGTAGAAAAAGGATGGACGCTAATGTCTAATCTGGAAGCAGAAGCGGGTAATCCGAGTAATGCTGGAAGTTTATCGTTAAAAGCTTTTTGCAATTCAACAGGAATTGGTTTTTTAAAAGGGGAAGGGTAAGATTTTCCTTCGTTCACAATCGGAATTAAAGAATTTTTGAGATGCAGAAATAAATGTTCTAGATCTTCTGCTCTAGTTCCTGTTTCGTAACCCTCCAGAAGTGCATCATAACGTTCGGTTTTGTAACCATAACATTCTGCCATTTCAATCGAAAGGTCTGTGATTTCGGATAGTGTTGGCTCGAATGCTTTGAAGTCTTTATTCTTTTTAGCATCTGCCCAAATTCCATGAGCGAGGTTGGTAAGTTTAGAAAAACGTTCTACTAATTCAATTGGAAGTTTTACTGCTCTGTCGCGATCTCGTTCTAATATTTCTAATTCTCTTTTTAGCGGATATGTATCTGCTTGGTTTTTCATTATAATATTTTTTAGATTTTCGATATGACGTTTGGAATCGTCACCTGTAAACATTTTATGTGAGAGCGAAGAAAGTTGGGAAATCTGTTCTGCTCGTTCTTCACGTCCATCGTCTGGCATCATAACCTCGCTATCCCAGTGAAGTAGGCTTATAATGTCTCCTAAGCGAGTATATTCTTTCCAAAAATTACGATAATTTTTTAGTTCATTCATCATAAATATGAAATATTTTTGAAAGCCTTTTGAGAAAAGAACTAATCATAGTTGACAAGAAAAATAGTTTTAAAATTATAACATTGTAAGCTAAATGCGGGCGTGGTGTAACGGTAGCACAATAGCCTTCCAAGCTCTTAGAGAGGGTTCGAGTCCCTTCGCCCGCTAAACTTACATTCCATTTTAACTGCTTGATTCAAAACCTCCTTTTGCATTCATATAATTATATTTTACCAATCTTTCGTACCTAATGAAAGAGAAATTAATGGCGATCGTTTTGCGTAAAATTACTTTTTCATAATTGACTTTCCAATAAACAATAGTTTCTATTTTATTTAAAGGAAAAATCTATGAGTTTAAATACAAATCAAAAAAAGTTACTAAAAGAATACAGCAAGTTACCCGCATTCGATCAACAACTCCTCACTGTTTTTTCCTTACTTTACTTTGAAATATTTCAAACAAATTTATTGGCTATCCTAAACAATCTTGCCTTTAGTAAATTTGGACATGGAAATATAAGGATTGATGTTCTAAAACAGCACCTAGAAAAATTAAAGGGGTTATCTCTTATTATCCTTGAGCCTGGAAAAGGATATAGATGTAATCCTGAAATTGTAGAGTTAGTAACACGTGAATCTATAAAACAAGGATATTTTAATACAGTCGCAGATATGATTCTGGCTTCTGCACGTAACAATAATTTTCCCACAGGGAAGGATTTTTTTTCTCTAGTTAGAATTGCACTCTATAAAAAAGAAAAAAATTTACTCGAAGAAGTAGAAAAAATTCAGGAGAAGTTATATTTCTTCTCTCGATCGGATAATTATGTTTTTAGCATCTCTGATGTTCTTAATATTTTAAATAATCCATTTGACATTGAGTTTATTGAGTCCTTTAATTTTCCGGATGAACATCTTATCAGTTTTTTTGAACATACACTTGTTGAATCTGTTCAAGACTCGATTCCTAATCCAGAAGTAATCGAATACATTCTTGTATTGGCAAGAAAAAAAGACAAACGAATAAGACCTCTTATGGTTGATTTAATCTGCGAACATTTAATTTTACAAGGAAGATTTTTAGAGAGTAAAGAAATTAATGAATTACATAAAAAAAGAGAAGGAATCCCTGTTCAATTAATAGATGGCGTTCTTTCGTTTGTACAGGGTAATATCGAACAGGCGTTCTCTGCGTTGAATGCTGGAATTGATGAAATGAAAAGAAGGGAGAATAAAAAAGTTTATATACTCTCTTCCTTTAAAAGTATCTTATATTTCTTTATTCTTCTAAAAAATGGAGAAACGGACAATTACGCATTAGCCTCTGATTATTCAGCTAAAATCGCAAAGAATAAAGGTCATTTATATTCTGCTGCTTTCCAATCTCTTAACGGATTATGCCAGTTTGTCTCTGGAATAGAAAGAGATCCTAATCGACTTTCTCTAGGTTATTACAATAAAGTTTATCCTAATTTCTGGGAATCGTTTGTATTCAGTCTTGTTCTACTTTGGACTAATCCGAAGTACGCCGACAAAACTATCCCTGCACTCGCAAGAAACCTTTCCTTTGCGAAAACTGCTGGCTACAAATGGATGGAAATGCAGTTACTAGATTTGATAGCTAAAATCGGAAAAACCGAATCTATGGATGCATTGAAATTAAAGAAGGAACTAAATAGTTTTTTTGTTTCTGAAATTATCGAGGAAAAAGCAGAATGGAAGATAATACTAAGTGCCCTCACCGCAATTAAGCCCAAGACAACAAAGGCTAATAAAGATTTACCAGACACAAAACGCCTTGCTTGGTTCATACACTATGATAAAAAAAGACAAGTTTGTATAGGAATTCAACCGGTAGAACAAAGTTATTCGCAAAAGACAGGTTGGTCAGATGGAAAAAATGTAGCTCTTAAAAGGTTAAAAAATGAATCCAATAAAATTCCTTTTCTTAGTGAGCAGGATATGCTCGTTATCCCTTACATCAAAGTTTATTCTGCTGGTTATTATGGTGGGACAGATTATAGTTTGGATAAGGATGCGTTAATTGAGTTAGTGGGGCACCCTCTTCTATTTTGGTCAGATTTAAAAACTCGCTTTGACCTAGAAAAAGGGGAGCCTGAATTAAGTGTTGCAGAAGAAAATACAACAATGATTAAACTCACCCTTCATCCATCAACGATCACAGAGGATGAAAAATTCACTTTGTTTTTAGAAACACCTTCTCGTTTAAAAATTATAGTATTCTCGCCCGAACACCGGCAAATAGCGAAAATCCTCGGTGGGGGAAGTTTAAAAATTCCTACTAGCGCAAAAGAACAAGTAATCCAAGCAATAACAAACCTATCTAGTTCAATCTTAATTCAATCTGAAATGGGTGGTATCGAATCTCAAATTGAATCTGTGGAAAGTCTCACAACGCCTTATTTGCATTTGTTACCGAATGAATCTGGTTTGAAGATAACAGCATTTTGCCGACCATTCGCNNTTGACCGAATTATTACGATTATGCCCAACTCTCTATTCTTCCAGTTCTCAGTCAGAACACGAATGGATTTTAGAAGACATCGAAACTTGTTTAGAAGTTTTATTTGAACTACAAACAGTAGCCGAGAAAGCTATTATCGAATGGCCAGAAGGAGAAAAATTCAAACTAAAAAAACAAGCAGATATTTCTAGATTTCATATAGGTATCAAAAAAGATAACGATTGGTTTTCTGTAAATGGCTCACTAGATTTAGGTGACAAACAAGTAATGGAAATGCAAACCTTACTGGAATTACTTGACCAAACACCGGGTAGATTTATCAAATTGGATGATGGCGGTTTCTTGGCATTAACCGATACATTTCGTAAACAACTAGATGAACTTCGCGCGTATTCCGAATCCACAAAAGATGGATTTCGTTTTTCCCCATTAATTGCTCCTCTCATAGAGGAAATGACTTCGCAGGTAGGAAGTCTCAAAGCGGATAAGGCGTGGAAGGCGCAAGTAGAAAAATTAGAAGAGTTAAAGGATTTTAAACCAGAACTTCCTAAAAACTTCCAAGCGACTCTTAGAGATTACCAACGAGAAGGTTTCGAGTGGTTAGCCCGACTTTCGCACTGGGGAGTGGGAGCTTGCCTCGCTGACGATATGGGGTTAGGAAAAACGATTCAATCTCTTGCAATTTTACTAACCCGTGCGTCATCAGGTCCAAGTCTTGTGATTGCTCCTAGTTCGGTTTGTATGAACTGGCATACAGAGAGTATGCGCTTTGCTCCAACTTTAAACACAATTCAGTTTGGAGGCAAACACAGAGAATCCTTAATCAAGGAATTAAAACCTTATGATTTAGTAGTTTGTAGTTATGGAATGATTCAACAAGAAGANNAAACGTTCCCAGGCTGTGATGAGTCTACAAGCTGGATTTAGACTTTTAACCACAGGAACTCCAATCGAAAATCATTTGGGAGAACTTTGGAATTTATTTCGGTTTCTAAATCCCGGACTACTTGGATCACTAGAAAGGTTTAATCAACGTTTTGCGACACCGATTGAAAAAAACAAAAGTAAAACAGCCCGCCATCAACTGAAAAAATTAATCCAACCATTTATTTTAAGAAGACTCAAAAACCAAGTTCTAGACGAGCTACCGGAGAAAACCGATATTACCCTCCAGATAGAATTATCCGAAAAAGAAAAGGCATTTTACGAAGCACTCAGATTAAATGCGATCAAAAAACTAAATAACAAAGACGTTCCAGCAGGGCAAAAACATTTACAAATTCTAGCAGAAATTATGAAACTTCGCAGAGCTTGCTGTAACGTAAAGTTAGTAGAGGATAAAATTGATTTGCCTAGCTCTAAGTTCAATGCATTTACAGAAATTCTAGAAGAGCTTTTAGAAAATAAACATAAAGCACTTGTATTCAGCCAATTCGTAGACCATCTTGCCATTCTAAAAAAATACTTAGAGGAAAATAAAATTCCATTCCAATACCTAGATGGAAGCACTTCTATGAAAGAGCGCAAACTTAGAGTAGACGCATTTCAACAAGGAGAAGGAGAGGTTTTCCTAATTAGCCTCAAAGCCGGCGGAACAGGTCTAAATCTCACTGCTGCGGATTATGTTATCCACATGGATCCTTGGTGGAATCCGGCAGTAGAAGACCAAGCCTCCGACCGTGCCCATCGAATGGGACAAAAACGTCCTGTAACGGTTTACAGACTAGTAGCCAAAGACACGATTGAAGAAAAAATCGTAGACTTACATAAACATAAACGCGATTTAGCAGATAGCCTTTTAGAAGAAACTGATATGAGTGGTAAAATTTCCGCAGATGAGTTACTTAACTTATTAAAAGAGAGATAATTAATGTTATCATCTAAAATTTCTAGAGAATTAGAAAATGCTTATCTAAATTCAATTTACAAAGTATTTGTCCGAGATAAAGAAATTGATTTACGAATTGGAAAAAAATCTTTAGAAATGGATATGGTATTAGAAGAATTTGGCTTTGATAATTTTGCATTTTTAACTGCGGCTAATCCAAAGTCTACACCAAAACCAGAAAGCGAAAATAGAAAAAGAAATACAAAGTTAGAGAATGAAATTATTCAAAAAGAATTTATTTTTCTAAGTGGTATTGCTCAAGCTCAAAATGGAGATTGGCAAGAAAAATCGTTTTGTATATTGGGAATTGATTTGAAAACTGCTAAAGCATTTGCAGAAAAGTTTGAACAAAATGCATTTCTATATGGACTAAAAAACCAAATGTTAGAAATTGTTTATTGAACAAAAAAAGATTTGTGAAGGGAAAAATGATAATAGAGCAAATACTAAAATTTTTGGGAATGGAAAACCATCAGATTGGATCAACGATAGAAACATTCTATACAATTCCTGAAATCATTACTTTTTTTCAAAAAATGTATCCTGCGGCAAATATCGAAAAAACCCCAGAAGACTCAGACGAATTAGGAATTTACATAAAACGAGAAAATAATCCAACCATATTCATACCAATTCGAGAGAGCCAAAAAAGTGGATACTATTTAATCGAAGTTCCGAGCGAATCTAG
>DDBL01000180.1:2011-3220 GCA_002333425.1 Leptospiraceae bacterium UBA2033 | reverse complement strand
TACGCCCTAGGGCAAGAAAAAGGTAGATTTATGGCAAAATTAGAGCATCCAAATTCAGCACTCTTTTCGGGAGAAAAACCATTCCCAATTATTCCAGCTTGCGAGCATTTCGCAGGATCGGAAAAACTCATCACCAAAGCACTTGAACTCCAAAACAAAATGGGCGGACTCTTCGACATCACGATGGATTGCGAAGACGGAGCACAAACTGGAAAAGAAAAAGAACACGCAGAAATGATTGTGCGTATCCAAAACTCAGACCTAAACGTTCACAAAATGAGCGGGGTTCGTATCCACGACTACACAAACGCACATTGGAAATTAGACGTAGACATCATCGTTCCAGGAGCGGGAGAAAAAATCGCCTACATCACAATTCCAAAACCAACCAAAGCGTCCCAAGTTGCGGAAATGATTTCCTACATCCAAGAAGCTGCTAAAAAAGCAAACATCAAAAGAGAAATTCCAATTCACGTATTAGTAGAAACACACGGGGCACTACTCGAAGTAGAACAAATTGCAGCTCTTCCTTGGATGCAAGTTCTTGACTTCGGGCTAATGGACTTTATCTCCGGTCACCACGGGGCAATTCCAGCATCAGCAATGAGAAGCCCAGGACAATTTGAACACGAACTTTTACGTCAGGCGAAAGCGACAGTAGTTGCAGCAGCACTAGCCCACGGAGTAATCCCAGCGCATAACGTGACGTTAGACTTAAAAAACCAATACCAAACTTACAGCGACGCAAGCCGCGCAAGAAACGGATTCGGATTTTTACGTATGTGGTCGATTTACCCAACTCAAATCCAAGCGATACTCGATGCGATGACACCAGACTACAGTGAAGTGCAAACCGCTTGTGAAATTTTAATAGCGGCGCAAAACGCAGAATGGGGACCAATCCAACACGCAGGCGAACTCCACGACCGNNTTCTGGGAACTAGTCCAAAAAGCAAAGATCACAGGACAAAAATTACCAGAAGAAGTATTGAAGAGATTTTTCTCGTAGGGGTTGAATACATTCAACCCGTTGTGCGATCAATCGGTTGTGCTATCAATCGTTTGGGTGTTGCGGCGACATTTTCCCTGTAGAGGGTTGAATATATTCAACCCCTACGTTGTTGTAAACGCCGCCGCGCTCGCCTTCCTGAATGGGGATGATACGAATTATCCCCATTCATCCAGTTGATCGCTAACACTCGCTTTAAA
>DDBL01000180.1:0-1977 GCA_002333425.1 Leptospiraceae bacterium UBA2033 | reverse complement strand
ATTCCGTTTGAAAAAATTCAAGAGAAAATAAACCTCTCGATTTGTGAAATAGACGATGTGTCGGAATACAGAGAGCATCTTTCAACGATTGTGTCGGCGAAGGTTGTGGAAGTAAGCAAACACCCCGACGCAGACAAACTAAGTGTATGCACAGCCGACATTGGAACTAAGAAGATTCAAATTGTTACTGGTGCACAAGTCGCAGAAGGAGAAATCGTTCCACTTGCGATGATAGGAACTGTGTTTCCCGATGGAAAAGAAATCAAAGAAGGTAAACTTCGCGGTGTAGATAGTTTTGGAATGTTTTGTTCTGAGAAAGAACTGGGACTAAGTGAAGAATCCTCTGGACTAATGAAATTAGCCGCAGATACGAAACTTGGTGTTAGTTTACGTCAACTTTTAGATTCGGAAGATAAAATCATTTTAATCGACAACAAATCCATTACTCATAGACCCGACCTCTGGAGTCATTTCGGATTTGCAAGAGAACTTGCCGCACAACTTGGGATCAAAGTAAAATACGATCCGTTTGATACAGAGTTTTTATTTTCCAATGAACCAAGTCCGAAAGTATTTGAAAACGAGAACGCACACTCTTATTTTGCCGCTAGTGTAAAAGGATTTGAAATAAAAGAATCCATTCCCAAAATCAAAGACAGACTTTTGAAATGCGGAATCAAGTCAATTAACAACGTAGTGGATATTTCCAATTATGTGATGTTAGAAATGGGACAACCCACTCACTTCTTCGACAAAGCGAAGTTAGGCGAAGTAGCTATTGAAGTAAAATTTGCCCGTGACAAAGACAAAATTGCACTTTTAGATAAGACAACCAAAGAGTTAGACAAATCCATTTTGGTTATTTCCAATTCCGGCGTTCCAGTTGCACTCGCAGGAGTAATGGGTGGAGAAGAATCAGCGATTTCCAACGCAACAACGGAAGCCATTTTAGAATCAGCAGTATTCAAACGAGAAGATGTGCGTAAAACCATTCGAGTTACTGGCATACGCACAGAATCCGCAGTNNTTTACTTTTTTAAATGCCAAACTCGGAACGATTTTTGAAAAGAAAGTGATTGTTGATATTCTCCAACGACTTGGGTTTCATGTAAGCACTAAAGAAGATGACCTAGTTGTAATTGTTCCGCCTTACCGACACAACTACGACATTACAATCGAAGAAGACTTGGTAGAAGAAGTAGGACGCTCTCTAGGTTATGCGGCTATTGAGCGTAAACCTCTCCTTTCGGATGTAAAACCAGTAAACAAAAATCCAAAACGAGAAGTAGAGCGCTCTATCAAATCCATCTTTACCCAATTGGGTTATGCAGAAGTATTCAACTACTCTTTTGCCTCAGAAGAAGATACAAAGTTTGAATTGGAAGATTCTACTGCATTGGGAATAGCAAACTCAATGCCAGACGAGTTTAAATTTCTTAGAACTTCGATTTATCCTTCTATTCTAAAGCTTATCGCGGTTAACGCTGACAGATTTGAAACAGTCAAAATTTTTGAACTAGGAAGAACCTATCACAAACTTAAAGCTGATGAGCTTGCAGACGAAAAAAGATTTTTCGGATTTGGAGTTCTACGAAATCGTAAGTCAAATGAATTAGCCGAAGCAGAGAATGATTTTTTGACTGTCAGAAATGAGATAGATACTTTGTTTCGCTTATTCGGATTTAAAAATATCGACCTAGAAAAAGCAAGTCTCTCGTATTTCCATCCAAACGCTTGCGTGCAGTGGAAATTAGCTGGGGAAGTAATTGCCGAGTTAGGTTATCTCCATCCCAAATACAACGACACATATAGTATCAAAAGAAGAGTTTTAGTCGGCAAATTGTATTTTGACGCAATCGAGAAATTAAATCTTCCAGAGAATAAAAAGTTTACCTTTGTTCCTCCATCCCATTTCCCACAAGATCAAGTAGACATTTCTCTTGTCATGGAACGTTCTGCGGTTACAGAGAATTATGC
>DDBL01000169.1 GCA_002333425.1 Leptospiraceae bacterium UBA2033 | reverse complement strand
TATCACTGGTATTATTATGACATTTATTTTTTTGGAGTTATATTTTTACCAATATCAATTTTATCCTTGTTTAATATTCTTAAAAAATTTTCGATTTTTGAGAGTTCGGTTACGATAAAAAAATATTCTCATGTTTTCTTTGTATTTTTATTTCTTTGTAGCAATTTATTTTTTAGTAAGATTTTAGATTTAACGAACTTTAAAGAAGATGAACGATTTCACAAATACCAACTAATTTCAACTTTTATAGATAAATTAAAAAAACCGAGTGTTACGATTCTATCTCCCGAAATTGGAGTTTTTTCCTATTTTATTGAAAATTCAGAAATTAGGGATATAAACGGATTAGCCTCACCTGACGTATCGGTCTACAATATAAATAAACTAAGTTACTTTGCTGGAAAATACCAGCCTGATTTTATCATTGATCCGAATCGAGTTATGGCTGGCGGAAAATCCCGTTTGGATTTTTATCATGATAAAAAATTTGTATCTTATCGAATCTTATACACTAAAGACTCAGAAGTTATTTATGGAAAAGTAAATAGACCATTTCCGATTTCTACTGTAAGTAAAGAGTTTCTACTGAATTCAAAATCAGAATTTGAAATAGAATATTTGATTACATTGGATAAATTAAAAGAAGTAATAAATTCACCAGCCCCTTCTATTTCAAAAATTACTATTCCTAAAAAAGGAAAATCACTTCGTTTCAAATATGGATTTCGCAATGAATTAGAAAAAATATCAGACAAAGTATTGGAGAAAGAAAAATTTGATGGAGCTAGTTTTAATATATATGTTGGGAAAAACAATATTAAACGCAACCGAATTTTCTCTCATAATTTTAATCCAAAAATGGAATCACAAAAAAAATTACAACGATCTCTTAAAATAGATTTGCGTTTGTATAGAAAAAAACATGACGAATTATTTTTTGAAATTCATCCGAATAAAACCAAAAATTTTGATTTTACTATTTGGTCAGATTTTTTAGTTCAATGAAATCAATATCTCTGGTCTATTTTTCAATAACTCGAATAAATTTTTTCCGATATTAATAGAATGAAACCTTTATTATTTCTTTGTTTATTCTTACCATTTTCCATTTTCCCAAATGAAAAACTGGGCGGGCAAGAAATCATCGAAAAACTAGATAGAACACTTGCGATAAACGACGGACTTACCTATGCAACTCTCTCAATTAAAAAGGGAAATCATCAAACTCATTTTTGGAAAGTGAATATATTTAAACAAGGGGATGATGTATTATATACTTTTGAGATTACGCACCGTAAGCCAGTCGCAAAACTTTTATCAATCAAACGAGGAGAAAAATTACTCTACTACAATGTATTATCAGGAAAGTTTTTTCAGATTGAACAGTTAGAAAAAATGGAGTTTGTTTTACATACCTCATTTACTTACTTGGATTTGAATCATTCTTTATATGAAGCAAACTATAACCCAGTTGACGTAAGTATAACTAAGTCAGAAACTTCCGAATCTAGTATTGTAAAAATGACTCCCATTTCATTTCCATCTTATCAATATTTGCAGCTTCATGTGGATAATTCTGATTACTCTCCAAGGAAAATTGATTTTACTTCCAACGATGGGCTTTTGATTAAAACACTCAAATTCAAATATGGAAAACTAAAAGTAAAACAAAATACTTCCATTTCTGACGTAACTTCATTAACTCGGTTGGATATGATTGATACTTCGACTGGTTATACTTCTAGTTTGGAATTTTTAATGTGGGACAAGGACATAAAGCCGGATCGAATTTTATATGAGATGAAAACAATGTACGAGAAATGATTATAGATCTAAGTAGTATACTCGTTTGCCTCTGATTCGAATGTAGTGTTTTACATCTTGCATAGGCTCGGTAAGTGGAATCAACTTAGTATTTAGGCTAACATAGGTTAAATCATTGACACTTTCCATTTCATCAAATCGTAAACATTTATATTCAGTTCTTACTTTTAATATTAGTATATTACAATATTCTAATTGAAAGTCTTTGTCCTTATTTTTAATACCTGTGTAAGCAGGAAATATCGGATAACGTTCTCTTTTAATTTTTACGAAGTCTTTTGTAGCATCTACATCATACAATATTTTTTTAGGATAATTACGAACTAAAAAACTCAGGGATTTGTAAGTAAGTAAGTAGAATGTATCTTTTTGTGGAGCTTTTATTTTTTGTTTGGAACGAACTATTTTTTCGGAAATTTTTTCAATCCGATTTTTAATCGCTTCATTTAAAAACTCTACACTATCGTTTTGTTTGATTTTATCTAGAACTTTAAACATTCTATCAAACTCAATTTTTTTGTAGGCTCTCTTTTCTATATTTCGTTTGAGCAGCTTATCGAGAGTATCCAGTCTGAGTCGAAAGTATTCTGAATCATTTTTGTCGAACATTTCCCAGAGTCGGTCAAATGTCTTTTGAATTTGTTCTAAATTTTCTTTTTCAGAGAATACTTTTTTTTCGTAGTTTTCAATTTCTTCTACGAGCTTGTTTTTTAAATCAAAAAACTCTCTAGTCTCTCTTGGAATAATATTTTGATTTATCATAATAGAAGAATTTTAGTTTGCATGTTTCCTAAGTTTAATTGAAAGAATAATTCCGACAGCCACCATAGACATGAGCAAATGGGATCCACCATAACTCATAAACGAGAGCGGCAAACCAGTAATAGGCATAAGCCCAATTACAATCCCAATATTAATCGCCATATGAAAAAATATCAAGGCGACAATACCAGCAGCAAGTAGGGAGCCAAATCTATCCTTACTTTCAAAACTAATTTGTAATCCTCTAAGTGGAATTGCAAGTAAGAAAAATAAAAGTAAAACTGATCCTACAAACCCAGTCTGCTCAGCCCAAGAAGCAAAAATAAAGTCAGTGCTACTCTCAGGAACATGTGGAATTCTACCTTCAGTCATTTCCCCATGACCAAAACCTTTACCCACGAATCTTCCAGAACCAATCGCTGGTTTAGAAGCTCTAAGTTGATACCCTGCCCCTTGTTTAAATTGGTCTGGATTGATAAATGCAGTGAGTCGAATCACTTGGTTTTCTCGGAAAGGAATTTTTTTGGTGACAACAAATGCAAACAAGAAGCTAATACCGAGTACCCCAAGTGGTATATAATACTTTCTCAAATGTTCTGAACCTCTAGTAATTCTTAATACAATGAGTATGAGGCTAATAAAGATTAAACTCCCACCAAATATAATCATAAAACTCTCGTTAGAAAAAAGTTTAAACAAAAAACTCGTATTCTCGTCGATTACTTGCTCGGCTGCATCTTGTAATACTTTGAATGTCTTAGGGTTCATGAGTCCTGCTGCTTCTCTAGCAGGAATATTTTCTCCATTTAAAATAGGCCAGATTTTCCCACCTAATTGGTTCACTATTGAAAGAACTTCTGTTTTTTCCGTTTTGGTTAGAAGTTCCACTAGTGGAGCCATTAGAGTAAGTCTTGTGTATTCCAAATACATGGGAATACTGAGTGAAATTCCACCTAGTAAAATGAGTGAGCTAATATGCATTATGTCCGCACCACCCAAAAAAAGCATCGCAAGTAAAATTGGAATAAAAGAAACTGCTGTTCCAAAATCAGGTTGAACAATAATAAAAAGCATAGGAATGATGACGATAATAAATGGAATAATTAATACAGTGATACTTCTGATTTCTCTTTCCTTTAAGACAAGATATTGACCGAGAAGAATCACAGTGGATAACTTTGCGAATTCGCTCGTCTGCAAACTAAACGGTCCTAGTTTAAGCCAAGATCGAGCACCACGTCCATTTGGAAGATAACCAATTCCAGGGATTAGAGTTAGAATTAAAAGGAAAATCGAAAAAAGATAAATTGGAAGCGCGTATGATCCGAGTAATTGGTAATTAATTCTACTCATAAAATACATTGTAAAAAGACCAATGATAAAATACAAAAGTTGTTTGTACCATTTTCCAGGTCCATCAGAGATATTGGCTTCTTGAAAATACAAAGTAAAAATTCCACAGAGTACAACAATTATCACGGAGATAATCAAAAAATAGTCGATTTTTTCTAATCTTCTTTCGCGCATTATTGTAGTATCTCCTCTACTGGCATTTCATCATCCATTCTAGTTCCATCAATCTTATCTGTTCTTTTGAAACTTCCAGGCGGAAACGCAGCCTTAAAAACTTCTTTTGCGATAGGCGCAGCCCCAACAGATCCACCAACTCCGTATTCTACGAATACAGTGACTAACACTTGTTGTTCGACAGGAGCGTTATATGGTCCGTAACCGATGAACCAAGCATGGTTAGATTTAGATAATCCGCGTCTTCTTGTTTGTGCGGTACCTGTCTTTCCTGCAATTTCTGGTAGGTCGGGAAGATTTAAAATCCTAGATGCAGTTCCCGTTTTTACGACTGCTCTTAAACCTTGTTTTAATGCTTCTAGTGTGGAACTTTTGAGTGGAATATCTCTTAGCATTTTCCCGCTATTTTTATAAACGATAGAATTATCAATCGGGCTTCTTATTTCAGAAACTAAGAATGGCTGAAAAATTTTTCCATTATTCAAAAGTGCCATGTAAAATAAAGTCATACCAATTGGAGTTGAAGAAATAAAACCCTGTCCAATGGATAAATTAACAGTATCCCCCGCAAACCATTTTGTTCCGTAGGATCTTTTTTTCCATTCGTTACTTGGAACAAAACCTTCTATTTCACCCGGAAGATCAATTGTACTTTTTTTGTCTAGTCCAAATAACTTCGCATAATAAAGAATAGCCTCAGATCCAAGTTTGTGACCAAGGTTATAGAAATATACAGAACAAGATTTTTCGATGGCGTGAATTAAGTCGTTTGTTCCGTGTCCTTTTTTGTCCCAACATTTGAACTCTTGATCAGGAACACTAGCAAAAGATGATTCTAGAATAAAACTTCCGTTACAATGAAATGTTTGCGAGGGGCTAAAGTCAATTTTGTGCTCACTTTCTAATGCAGCAAGTCCAACTAATGTTTTGAAAGTAGAAGCTGGTGGAAATTTAGACTGAAGTGCTATATTTAAAAATCCACCGTTATTCTTAACTCGATTAAAATGTTGTAGTTTGAGTTGTTTATTTTTTCCAGAAAGAAGATTTGGATCAAAACTAGGATTTGAGGTTAATGCGAGTATTTCTCCAGTTGCTGGTTTAATTGCAATGACTGTCCCTCTATAGTTTTTCAAAGCGTTGTAGGCGGCGAATTGTATTTTTTTATCAATCGTTAATACAAGATGATTTCCCATTTTTGCATGTTCGATGATTCTCTCTTCTTCTATCACACCTTCTGAATTTCGTTTTTGGTATCTAAATCCATCTGTGCCACGAAGATAGGAGTCGTATTGAATTTCGAGTCCACCTTTTCCTACTAATTGATAGGATTTGATTTCTCGATTTGTTAAATCTTTAATGTTAGGAAGCCCAACATAACCAGAAACGTGAGCCAATGCAGGACCCATGATATAATTTCTTTTGGGAGAAGGAACAAGCACTACATATCTAGAAATATTATCAAACACAGAAATACGTTCGTGTTGTTCTGAAGAAATTCCTTGGAGTAATACAACTGGTATTTTGGATTTGATTTTTTTAGTGAATTTTGGCTCTTTGATTTCATCTGCATAGTAAGCCTCTGGAATAGAAAGAGTTCGATAAAAGGCAAGCATGAATTCTTTTATTTTTTCGGGGTTATGTCTGAGTAACCCCGAATTTACAATTACATCTAAGGATGCAGAATTGGAAATTAACATATGTTGCGTAGACATTTCAGGGTTGATAAAATTTCTATCGTAAACTTGTCCACGCGCAGCAGGTAAAGATTCACTTCTTCTTACAAATCGTTCTGCTTTTAAAGAATTTTCACTTCCATTTATAATTTGTAAATTAAATAACTGAGCAATAAACGCCGTGAGGGTAAATATGATTACCCCCGTAAAGAAATATAATCTATACTTAAAATTCTGCTCTAGTTTGAATTCAGTAGATGAAGTAGTATTTCTAGACACTATCGAATATTCTCCGAAGACTCTAATTTATAAATCCAAGACAAAGTAAAAAAAGTAAGTGGGGCGATGGCTGCGTTATAAATAGAAGTAGCGACAAAGGAATAGTTTAAGTTTGGATGAAAGAAAAAGGTAAACAACATGTAAGTTAGACCGCGCGTAATTAAAGTTAGTGTAAACGCAAAGATAGAAATAGATACAAAGTTTTCATTGTATGATATTCTACCAAATTTTCCGAGTAGGTATCCTATGATTGAAAAACTCAAAGAATGGATTCCTATTTTATAAAAAATTTTTCCGCCTAATCCTTCTTCGCCTCCAAGCGCTGCATCCGTGAGAAGCCCCCCAATAAACCCAACCCATAAACCACTTAATCCACCTTTACGCAAAGCAAAAAAGATAACGAGCAAAATCATAAAGTCTGGTTTTATAGCAGTTCCTATGTCAAAAAGATTTGTTCCATTTAAAACATGCGCAAGTAAAATTCCTATGCCGATTACAATTCTTTCTAAGATCATTAGTTTGTTTCCTCAAGTTTGCGTAACATTTCATCTGTTTCATCAGAATCAGTAGAGGGTAATTTCTTTTTTTCTTTTGTAGGGATCGGGTTTGGTTTTTCAGAAACTTTTTTTGGAGTTGGTAAAGGGTTAGGAATTATAACAGGTTTTTTTTCTTTTGCAGGATCTTTATTCTCAAGAATCTCACCGGGAAAATTTAACTCACCGAAATAGGGATTTTCAATTGAAATACTTTTTTCTTCAGGCCAATCCTCAATCCATTTGTCAGGAGTTTTTTTGATGATTGAAACATATTGTAATTCTTCGAAGCGAATGTAGGGTTTTACATAAGCAGTTTTAAATGCTCCAGATCTTGGACCTTCTTCTACAATAATTCCAACAGGAATGTTGGCAGGAAAAACTCCACCACCGGAAGAGGAAAACACTACTTTGCCTAAATTTCCAAATGATTCAATAAAACTAGTCTCGTTAGAAGGTAAATTAGGACCGATCTGTTTTGAGGAAATTAACTTTGGGTCAATGATGATTCCGTTATCTATATAATTCAAAACAGCTTCCATACTTCTTCCTGAATTTCCAGAAAGAGTCGCCCAAAAATTTGTTTTAGGAATTTGAACTCCCATTGTAAAATTAGAATTAATTACAGGTTGCACAACGCTTGATCCACTTGTAACTGCAATCACCTTTCCAACTAATGCTTGGATTACTTGACCATTGTCTTCATCAATTGCACGACCTATTACAGGCATATAAGGACGAATTCCTGCATCTTTTCCTTTGTTTATGATGATAGTGCGGTAAATCGAATTTAGCCTCACGGACAAAACTTCTGCTTTGATATACGGATAATCAACCTTAGGCGAAAAACCTAATTCTTTTCTAAGTAAATCGTTTTCTGCACGAAGTGTGCTAATGTCTTGGGGCAACACCTTGTATTCCTCTACAAGCTTGGCGTAAGAGTCTCTTTCGCGGCGAACAGATTCGTATGATTCTAGTTTATTGTATACACTTTTGAAAATACTTCCAAAGGAGTCAAGAGAGGAGGAAACTGCATTGCTAACACGCTGTGTGCTGGCAACCCCTTTTACTACTAGATTGCCATTCCAAACCAAAGAGGAAATAGAAAATAAGACACAAAATAGAACAGAAATGAATTCTTTAAGTTGGCTAAGTCTATCCCATAGCATAGTGGAGCAATCTTATTTGACTCCACGTTTGATGTATTTTAATTCGTCTAGATATTTTCCTGTGCCAAGTACCACACAAGTCAATGGGTTCTCTGCACGAAATACTGGAACTCCTGTTTCTCTAGAAATAAAATACTCCAATCCGCGAAGTAAACAACCACCACCAGTTAAAATAATACCACGTTCAACTATATCAGCAGAAAGCTCTGGTGGAGTTTTCTCGAGAACTCGTTTTACTCCGTCTAGAATTTGGTCAGTTGGTTCTTTGAGTGCTTTACGAATTTCATTGCTGTCTAGTTCGAGAGTTCTTGGTAAACCAGAAATTGCATCACGACCTTTTACTTCCATCGTATCAGTGCGTTTATCCATATAAGCATTTCCGATGGTAAGTTTAATATCCTCAGCAGTTCTGTCCCCAATCACTAAGTTGTATTGGTTACGTAAATGTTTGATAATAGCTTCGTCAAATTCGTCTCCGCCTGTGCGGATAGATTCGGCAATCACCATTCCACCAAGAGAAATAACGGCGATTTCAGTGGTACCACCACCTATATCAACGATCATATTTCCGGCTGGTTCGTGAATTGGGACGTTTGCACCAATGGCAGCAGCTAGAGCTTCTTCAATGAGGAAGATTTCGCGAGCGCCGGCTTGTTCAGCAGACTCTCTTACGGCACGTCTTTCTACCTCGGTGATTCCCGAAGGAACACCGATTACGATTCTAGGTTTAACAAAGGTTGTTCGGTTGTGGACTTTGGCAATAAAATAACGAATCATCTTTTCGACCGTCTCGAAATCGGCAATAACTCCGTCTTTCATTGGTCGGATGGCTACAATATCACCTGGAGTTCTTCCAAGCATACGTTTCGCCTCTTGCCCTACAGCTAGAACTTTACCTGTGGATGCTTGAACTGCGACAACGCTGGGCTCTGATAGCACAATGCCCTGTCCTTTGACATGGACAAGCGTATTCGCGGTACCTAAGTCGATACCCATGTCATTTGAAAATAGAGCATATAAATTATCGAAAATCATTCCCTTACTCCAAGTGTACTCTTAAAATAACAAATCCCTGAAATGGGGGTTTTTGACTACAAATTTTAATTTATAGTAGAAAAAAGGTTCAATTTTTACTTTTTGCGATAGAGGACAACTTCCAATTTAAGATCACTACCCTTACGTGTCTCTACTTGGATAATTTTTCTTTCAAATTTGTTTGTATTGTCTTTCAAATATTCTCGAATGTAATCATTCATCAGAGTTTCGTTATAAAATAAAAAAACTTCCTGTTTGCGAATGGTTTCTTTGTAAAAGTTTGCATCGATTTTATAATTTTCTTTGGAAATTCCTAATCGTTTAAGTAAACTTATTTTTTCTGTTCCATCTGGATTTGTTTTTTGTATTGCTGATAATTCACCCGGGATAAATTCAAACAAAGTTTTATCAGGAAATTTCTTTTTTAAATAAAAATAAGGATCGGGAAATACTTGGAGGTAAATATTGTTTTTGCGCTCGATTTCCTTTTCTATAAGTTCAAAAAACTCTTGTGTTCTTTCTGGAGATTTATAAACGAAATAATGACTATAAGGTACCCAGATAACAACGATTATGTTATACAGAATACTGATTGCCAACAATAATCGTGTGACTAAATTTTCCTTTTCTATGACACTTGATAATACAAGTGTAAACGGAACTACTAAATGAAAGACATACCAAGACTCACTTGATACTATTAAAAATCCTAAAATTGTAAAAAGCCAAACTAAAAAAAAGGACTCGAAACTTCTCTGCCATCGAGTAAATCCCTCTTTATCCCAAAAATCCCCTAACCCCTTTGCAAAAGGGGAACGGTTCCAAAAGGGGGCACTCAAAAACAGAATTCCAATTGTTAAAGCGAATAATGCCAATTTGACTACAGGAAATTTATACACAGAAAAAATAATTTTTACTTTATCTAACCATGTAAATTTTCCTAGTAGCTCATTTTTTCGAGATAACTGTGCCCCGAATTGAACGATAAAAAGTTCCCAATTGGGAATTACATAAATCCCCCATGCAGCGATAGGCAATAAACCAGCAACTCCATACAAAGCTAAATTCTTTATGTTCAAACTATTTCTCTGGTAGAGCAAAAACAAAACAGGAATAGAATGCACAATCCCAAAAGGGTGCGACAAAAAAGAAAGAGAAAGACAGATACCTGAAAAAAAGATATTTTTCGTAGAGACGCGATTCATCGCGTCTCTACGCGCACCACCTCTCTGCGTCTCTGTGTCTCCGTGGCAAAAATTCCCACGAATCAAAAAGTAAAAAGCACCAAGTGCGAAAAATAAACAAAGACTTTCCATTCTCGCAGTATGAGAGAATTTTAAGAATAAAAAATCTGTGGCTAATAGAAGTAATACGCTAATAATTCGTTTAGGGGAAAATTGAAATTCTAAACAGATTTTGTAAACCAAATAAATAGAACCAAGACTGATGAAGGAACTAAGTAAACGAGCTGTCAAAAGCTCTGAGGGGAAAATATGCATTATCCCCGATAGGAAAATTATATACAAAGGTGGCATCCAGAGAGTATGTGTATCCATTCCAGGAATGAGTCCAGTTAGAACAGAAGTTCGCATTGTACCATTTGCCATTAGCTCCCAAGAAGGATTGAAGAATAAAACTTCATCAGGCCAAGTAGTTGGGATTTGAGTGTGAAAGATTAGCGAAAAAAAAGAAAAGATAAAAAGGGAGAGAATAAAAACGTGCCTATGTTTCATGAATCAATATAAGCACGTTTCTGAATTAAGGGAGAGAGGCGATAGCTTCCTCTTCTGTTGCATATACGTCAAAAAGATCTAGAAGTTCTACTACATCGAATACTTTTTTTACAGGAGGAGTTATGTTGCAGAGTTTTAGTTTTCTGCCCTGTCGGTTTAGTTCTCGCACCATACCTACAAAAATTCTGATCCCAGAGGAAGATATGTAGGAAATCGATCCCAAATGAATGATTATATCACCTTCTCCAGAGAGTACGTCTTTCGCAAGATGGGATTCGACTTCATCTGATTGAGTAATGTCTAGTCTTCCAGCAAGCCTTACTAATACATGCTTTCCTATAGTTTGAGTTTTGATATCCAAAGGATTCTCCTGAACAATGATCTATTAGTGTAACATTGAGGTATTAACACTAATTTCTAAAAAAATTAATCTTGTCCTTTACTCTTTTTGCAATAAATTTATTGTCAAGATGTTTTTGACAACTGTTTTCACTTGTTTCTAAAAATTAAGCCTATGCAAGAATTTCATCTAACGGTGTTTTTGATTTGAGATAGTAATTTGCAGGACCCAATAGATTTTTTGTTGCTCGATAACTGCTGTGTCCTAAAAACTCTCCAATGGATTTGTAATCCCAGCCACTTTGTAGTAAGTGCACTGCAATACTTTTTCTAAGTTTTGCAATCGTAAGATTTGTTCTTAAATTACATTGGGTTTTTTCTAATGCTTTTTGAATGGTTCGAGTGTGTAATTTCCCTGTCCTGCCTTGAAACACATAAGAGTCGGGCTGTTTGTGGCTACATTGAATTCGAAGATCGCAGAGTAAAGATTTTGGAATATCCAATCTTCTTGCGCCTAATTTTTTGCTAGTGTGAATGGTAAGTTTGGATGCAGGTATATCAACATCCTTTACTTTTAAATTTACTAATTCGTGTAACGTCATTCCAAACGAATACAACAACTTAAACCAAATTAGATGTATGTAGTTTTGTTTAATTAGAGAGATAATTTCTAAAATTTCGGATTTTGAAAAATAGGAATTATCCAAACTTTCGTGAGCTTCTGTAATTCTTAAATTTGTTTGATACATACTCGTACCTTCCGTAAAAATTTCATCATCCATATATCACTATTCTACAAAACTAAAGGACAAATTGGAATATGAGTAGTACACTTTTTCTAATGGAATTAATCTTTTTCAAATCCAAAAATTCCTATAGATACTTTTTTTTAAAATAATTACGCAGTTCGACAGATTTGCGACATAATGAGCTTGAGGTAAATGAAAATTATCCCTTAAACTAAGTAAAATTTTATTGCTCAATTTATTGTGACATAATTTTATGAGATTCTATGGTGAAAACCCTATTTTACGGTGACAATCTGCCTGTATTACGCAATTATATTCCGAGTGAATCAGTGGACTTGGTTTATCTAGATCCCCCATTTAATTCAAAGGCAAATTATAATATCCTGTTTGAAGATAAGTCTGGAAAAAATTCACAAGCGCAAGTAGAAGCTTTTGAAGATACATGGCATTGGAATGAAGAGACAGAAAAAACATATTTAGAAATCATTAACACTGCTCCAGCAGAAGTCGTAGATATGATTTCTGCTTACCGAAAGTTTATCAAACAAAGTGATATGTTTGCGTATATCGTAATGATGACAATCAGACTTGTTGAATTAAAAAGAGTTTTAAAACCGACAGGAAGTATTTACCTACACTGTGACCCTACGGCGAGCCATTATTTGAAAGTAGTTATGGATACAATTTTCGGAGTATCAAATTTTAGAAATGAAATAATTTGGAAACGGACAAGTGCTCATAATAGCTCAAAACGTTGGGGACCTATTCATGATACCATTTTATTTTATTCAAAATCCGAAGATTATTATTGGAATAAAACCTTTCAAGAATATGAGAAATCTTATCTAGAAGACTTTTACAAATTTGAAGATGAGAAAGGCAAATACCAATTAGTCGATCTAACTGGTGCGGGCAAAAGAACTGGCGACTCTGGCAAAGCATGGAAAAATGTAAACCCTACAGAGAAAGGGAGACATTGGGCTATTCCATCTAAGACACTTGAAAAAATTATTGCACCAGAGGAATCAGAAAAATTAAACACGCAAGAAAAATTAGATTTATTAGAGGCAAATGGATACATTAATTGGCCTGCTAAAGGAAAAATCCCTCGATACAAAAGATACAGCGATGAAAATCCTGGAACTTTAATTCAGGATATTATTACTGATATTAACCCACTTTCTTCCCAAGCAAAAGAACGTCTTGGTTATCCAACGCAAAAACCCAGAACATTATTAGAAAGAATTATTAAAAGTTCTGCAAAAGAAGATGCAGTCATTCTCGATCCATTTTGTGGTTGCGGCACAACGATATCAGCCTGTGAAAACTTGAATAAGAACGAAGGATACAAATTAAATTGGCAGGGAATTGATATTACCCACTTAGCCATTAACCTAATTAAGGGACGTTTGCTAAACGAATATAATATTCAGCCTAAATCAAATTATGCAACTATAGGAGAGCCAGAAGACCTAAGCGGCGCACAAGCGTTATGCGAACAAGACAGATACCAATTCCAATGGTGGGCGTTGTCGCTGATAAATGCAAGACCTTACGGTGATAAAAAGAAAGGAGCGGATACGGGTATAGATGGTTTTATCTTCTTTGTAGATTACTTAAATAATAAAACAGAAAAAGCAATCGTACAAGTAAAGAGCGGCAAAGTGAAATCAGGCGACATCCGAGATTTAAAAGGTGTGGTTGAAAGAGAAGAAGCTGCCTTTGGAATTTTTCTAACTCTGCAAGATGCTTCCAGAGATATGAAGGAAGAGGCTGTAAAATCTGGTTTTTGGAAAGATTTAGAAGAATATCCTAAAATACAAATCATAACTATAGACGAAATTTTAAACGGCAAAAAGGCAAAAATTCCTTACCAAGTATTTCACTCCAAAGAAGCAGAACGAGTCGGGAAAAAAGATACAACTGGAAAGTTGTTTCAATAATTTATCTATCGACAAACCTAAATGAGTTTGCTATTTTGGTGGAATGATAAAACGAATTTTATTAATCGGATTAATTAGTTTCAGCCTATTCAATTGTGATACGAAAAAGCATCAATATCCCGAACAATTTCAGTCTCAGTTTCTCTGTTATGTGGGTGCAATTTGCCCGACACAGCGAGGTGTGAAATACGGAATTCTGGGCGATAGTTGGACTGATTTAGGATTATCCCTACCACTGATCGAAAGCCTAAGGGTTCAACTAGAAAAAAATTATCAATACAAAATGGTCGGCTCCACACTTGCTGGACAAACAATGAAAACAGTTTACCAAACAGGATTGCATTTACAGGTAATTGAGGAGGCAGGTCCCGATATAAAATACATGTTAGTATCTTTGGGTGGAAATGATGTGCAAGGAAGTCCTAGTAGATACGTAGGGCGTTTTGCAGAAGAAAAACAATTACGATTTGAAACTGTGAAAAATACTTTGTTAGACATTATCCGCACAGGAAATATTTACAAGGTTCAAAAATATGGCGGAGCACCACTCATTTGGATTATCAACGGATACGATTATCCTAATCCAGATATTCCAAGTAACCCGGGAGCTACTGGTTGTAGACCAACTCTAAGAGATGCAGGTTTTACGGAAGCGGAAGTAAATTCATTTGTAGTTGATAGTCTTGTGGATTACAATAATTTGCTGCGAGATTTGACAACACATGAACCACAATTAAAATACATTAACTTACTAGGAACGTTAGGCGGTCCATCTTTTTCTCAAGCTGGTCATATGTGGGATTGTATTCATCCAAACACAGGCGGATTTAATTTGCTCGCAAAAAGATATGTTAGCGCACTAGAAGGATATACAAATTATGAAAAATAAAATCATCTTCGCATTCGGTTTGTTAGCCTTCACAGTTGGAATTTATGCAAATGATAAAAGTTCTTTTGCAATTCCGCTTCGTATAGAGCCAGCAGCAGTATATACAAAAATCCGCATTGATGGACAAGGCGCAGAAAGAAGAGACTCAAATGTATATGAAAGAGAAAAACAAGGTTACATTGAAGGAGAGTTTAAGTTTTTACAAAATTTCTCAATCAAGGCTGGTGTTACAAAAACACAATGGGAAAAATCAGGCTCAGCAACTTTAACCCAACAAGGTCGTTTGAACGTCGGTCTAAAATACGCAAGCGAACATAGTTTATCCTTTGGAGCCATTGTTTGGGGTGGTGGTATTCGTTGGTTTGACAAACAAGACAAGCAGTTCGCAAGAGATAGCGTTGCCCCTGAATTGTATCTCGTTCGTCCTAACTTTAACTTTGGTTTAAGAGCGGGAGCGTTTGAAGTGATTGCTGATTTACAATTTCAATCAGAAACAAATCGGGCTTTCAAAGAAAATGCAAAAGAAGAATTTAGACGTCATTACCAAGCTGGACTTGCAATTTCTTTTGGAATAACGGATAATCTTCGTTTGTTTGCAGAAACAGAATTAAGAAAACCCTACCAAGAAAAAGTAGATACAAATACAAAATTCTGGAATGTTTATCCAGGGCTTAGTTATCAAATTTACAAAGGCGGTTTCTTATCAGTATCCGCTCAAGTTCCTGTGATCCCAGAAAGACAAATGGACAGAGGAGTCCGAATCAGTTATTTCCATGTGTTTGAGTAATTACATCTAACCGCAGAATACAGAGAGAACTACTAAATACTTTTATATTCTAGTGATTTTCTCTGTGGCTAATCTGCGTGATGCTCTAAGGCTCGCGCTCATGGTAGTGATTTGCGGATTCACCGAAAGTCCAGTTGGAAATACAGAAGCGTCCATGACAAAAATATTCTTATGACCATAGAGTTCAAAGTTAGGCGCAATAGCTCCTTTGTCGGGAGAGTCGGCGGCTTGGATGGAACCATGTGGATGAGCGGAACCAATGTTAATATTGCCTGTTTCGATGGACTGATTTAATACCCAATCAAAGTTAGAATTTTTTTCCACTATGTAGGGTTTTGTCATTTGACTAAAGGGAAAAATTAATTCTTTGGCTCCGGCGCTGGCTTGGATTCCGGCGAGCATTTTGATTCCGCGCAAAAGATTGCGACCATCAGTTGGAGTAATTTCAAAGTAGACTTTTCGTTTTCCGAATTTCCATTCTATACGTGCGTTAGTTTCTCCATCTGCGCCATCTCGAACGAGTACAATTCCTGCTTGTAAGTTTTTGTAATTTTTCATAACGTCAAATTGCTGTTTGCCGTAAAAGGGAATGAGAGAAGTAGCCAGAGCGGGACGATAAGGTGCAGATTCTATCCAAAAACCATAACCTGTATTGTCTTGGTTGTGACCATCTTTAATGACAATAGACTGAGGTGGACCGGAGAACATTTTGATTTCTTCGTTTAACAAAGCAAAAACGGTAACGGTCGGGTGGACTTTAAAATTTCGTCCGACCCAGTTATTTCCAAGACCCGATCTTTGCAAGAGTGCCGGACCTTCGATTGCTCCTGCACTTACAATCACTACCGGAGCTTTGATTTCCATTTGTTGGATTAATTCTCCTTCGTATTTATCATAAGGATCGGGAGTAAACTCAGCAGTAACCGTTTTCATTTTCCCATCTTCTATTTTGATAGCGCGCATATTCGTTATTATCTTCGCACCGTGCGTTAGTGCATCAGGTAAAAAAGTCAGAAACATAGATTGTTTTGCATTGATAGGACAGCCGAGTCCACATCGTCCTAGTCCAATACATCCACGGTTATTGTTTGGCAAAACTTCTGGATGAAGTCCAAGTTTGTTTCCACCAGTGCGTAGAACGTTATTGTTTTTGTTGATTAAATCTTCGGGAACTTGGTGAACTCCAAGCCTCTCATGGATTTCCTTGATGTAAGGATTCATTTTTTCTTTTGCATAATCTTTGAGTCCAAAACGTTTTTCCCATTCGTCTGTTACATAATGCGGGGGGTAAAGGGATGTTTGCCAGTTGACAGTTGTGGAACCACCTAAAGTTCTTCCTTGCACAATACTTATAGTCTGCTCTTCAGAAGATACAAAACCTGCATCACGATAAAGTCTAACATTCGATAAGAATTCATCTCCATTAAACTGGGCTGGAGTGAAATAGGAACCTTCTTCAATTAAAACTACATTCCAACCATTTCGTGAAAGCTCTGCGGCGGCAACTGCTCCACCTGCGCCAGAACCAATGATTACAACATCTGCGGTTAATATCCATTTGCCTTTTTGAATACCATATTCAGTTATAACTTCTTTGTGTTTTTTAGGTGTAATGATCTTGTTATTTATTTCTGGAATCCCCATATTAAACCTCGTATCCAATTGCCTTTTGATATTCTTTGTTGCTCGCCAAGAGAAACATACTAAATTGTCGCAAAACTCCGAATAACCCCCGTTTCATCTGAGAGGAAGAATTTTTCCAAGACAGAAGTCTTTTTTCTCGTTCTTCTCGACTTAATTTCACAAGAGGTGTCAAAGAAAAGTCAAGTAGTAGAGCTGCTAGTATGGACGAAGGTGCACCTGCTAGTTCATGCACTAGATCTTTTGTTTGAATCGGAGAAGGATGTCCGTAAATATAATCATCTAAGGCTTTGCCAAGATCAAAATTTGGGACAGGATTTCCTTCTAAAAATATTTCTGCGATAGATTGCATGTTAAAGTATTCCTCTTGGGAAATCCCTTTCAGTAAAGGAGTGACAAGAGAATTACCACAATTAACCCCTTTGATGGATAATGCAGTAATCGCAAATGCCTTTATGGATAATTTCAAAAAAGTATTTCGAGATAAATCTTTTTCTAAAAAATCCATCAGTAACTTTCCTCGTCTTTCTTTTTAAGTTTGGTTTTCGTTTTTGTTTCCTTTGTATTCTTTGATTCTTTTGTTTCTTCATTTAGAATTTTATTTACAGAATCCATTTTAACATCTCCATTAAAGGAAATAACAAATGCCCCGGACTCTTTTAGAATATAGCTTATCGGAAATTCAATTAAGAATTGATTTCCAAGTTGAATGACCTCTAAATCGAATGTGTCTTGGTTTTTCTTTTTAAAAATTGCTTTTTTGGGTTTTAATTCTCCACCGACTAACAGCCTGTAAACCGGACCACTCAAAATTGCTTCCGCCATTTTATTTTCTTGGGGATTTACAGGAGGAGGTGTAACTTTATTTTGTTTAAACACAAGTATATATTGATTATTCTCATCTTTATAAGGAATTATTGGAAAAGAATCTAACTCGATTCGTTTAGAGAGAGAACTTTCATCGCCCGTATATTTAAAATGTAAAATCAAAGAAGAGTCAGTTTCTTTTTTTTCTCCAGAAAAAACTCCTTCTATTTTTTTAAGCTCTGGTTTGTCCAAAATCTCATCAATATCCAAGTTTCCCAAAAGAGAATTTCCACCCGCTCCACCCATTGCGAACAAAGCTTTAGAAAAAGAAATCCGATATTCTGAGTGGAATTTTTTATCAGCAGTTAATTCGATATAATGAAAAATATCAAAACAAGAAACACAGAAAAGACAAACTAAAACTAAAAAAAGTTTTTTCATAGGGGACTCCAATTCCGCTAGTTTAAAAATAGGGAATTTAAGAATCAAGATAAAATAAAGAGTTGCCTGGATTATGTTGAAACATAAAAAAGTTGTAGAGACGCATGGCTATGCGTCTTCTTACCGTAAAGAGGCACGTTCTCATGAAATTATCCAAACAAATGAATAAAGATATTTTTTTGAAAACCTATTACTTAAAAGAAGAACTGATTCAGTTTTGTAAAGAAAATCATTTGCCGATTTCTTTATCGAAGCAGGAATTAACTAAAAATATTTTCGATTTTTTAGACGGTAAAAAAATTAACTTAAAGAAAAAAGAAAAGAAAATTCGTAT
This sequence comes from Leptospiraceae bacterium UBA2033, assembly GCA_002333425.1. Lineage (GTDB taxonomy): Bacteria > Spirochaetota > Leptospiria > Leptospirales > Leptospiraceae > UBA2033. The sequence continues at coordinate 5,017 of DDBL01000169.1, read as the reverse complement.
AAAAACAAACTCTGCGATTACCAAAAATTCTATCATCGATGAAAATTATGCAAATGATGAAAAGCATCGAGCCTTCTTTTTAGAAAAAATCGGAAAGCATTTTAAATACAATACTCCTTTTATGAATTGGATGAAAGAGAATAAAGGGAAAAAAATTTACCAAGATGCGATTGAAGAATGGAATCGAATTTATGAACTTAAAAAAACTGGATTCAAATATGAAATTGGTACTCAGTTTAAATATAATAATTATACTCGCAGTTTCTTTGAGGCTAATCCTAATTTATCCAAAGAAGATTGTATAAAATGTTGGAACTATAAAAAAACAAAACCCGGAAATCACAAATACGAAAAAGAAGATCTGGAAATTTTAAATAAGGAATAATTAGAATGATTACTGTAGAAAATTTCAGAAAAATGGCGTTGGCTTTTCCGGATACTGTTGAAGAGCCGCATTTTGAATCGACATCTTTTAAAGTTAAAAAGAAAATATTTGCAACTCTCTCGGTTGAAAAAATGCAAGCTTGTCTAAAACTTTCTCTTTATGATCAAGAAATATATTGTGCGATGGATAAATCCATTATTTTCCCAGTTGATAATTATTGGGGGAGTCATGGCTGGACTTTCGTTAATATTAAAAAAGTTAAGAAGGAAATTCTTTCTACTGCGATGACTAGTGCGTATAATGAAATATTATCCTCTAAAAGTAAGAAAAAAGTAAAGAAGTCGAAATGAAACCTGTTTTTTTCCCGACCCAACTTGATTTTAGAAAATGGCTCGATAAGAATCATAAAAAAGAAACAGAACTTTTAGTAGGTTATTATAAAGTAGATAGCGGCAAACCAAGTTTAACCTGGTCGGAGTCAGTTGACCAAGCTATTTGTTTTGGATGGATTGACGGGATTCGTAGGTCCATTGACGGGGAAAGTTATAGTATCCGCTTCACTCCAAGGAAACCAAAAAGCATTTGGAGTGCTATCAATATTAAAAAAGTGGAAGATTTAACAAAACTCGGACTTATGAAACCGAAAGGAATTGCTGCGTTTAATAAACGAGAAGAAAGCAATTCTAAAATCTATTCTTATGAAAACGAACCAGTAAAATTCAACTCTAAATTCGAAAAACAATTTAAGACAAATAAAATAGCCTGGGAATTTTTTAAGTCACAAGCTCCTTCCTACCAAAAAACTTTAACTCATTGGGTGATGAGTGCAAAGCAGGAAATAACGCAGATTAACCGTTTAAATACATTAATCAAAGATAGTGAAGCAGAAAAAAAGGTTGGACAGTTCTATAAAGAGAAAGTTAAAAAGGAGAAATTGAAATGAAACAACGTTGTACTTGGCCGGGACAAGATGAGCTAATGACTATATACCACGACTCAGAATGGGGCGTTCCCGTTCATGATGATAAGAAGCATTTTGAGTTTTTAGTTTTAGATGCATTTCAAGCCGGACTTAGTTGGCGCACAATTCTTTATCGTCGAGAAGGTTTTCGAAAAGCATTTGCAGATTTTGAGGTAGAAAAAGTTGCAAAGTTTACGGAAAAAAAATTAGAAAAATTAATGTTAAACGAAGGTATTATCCGCAATCATTTGAAAATTTGGGGAACTGTCAAGAACGCGAAAACATTTATCCAAATCCAAAAAGAATTTGGTTCTTTTGATAAATACATCTGGCAATTTACAAAAAATAAAACGATTCAGAATAAATGGAAAACGATGAAGGATATTCCCGCAACGTCAAAAGAAAGTGATGCCATGAGTAAAGACATGAAGAAACGTGGATTTACTTTTGTAGGGTCAACTATCTGTTATGCGTATATGCAAGCAGCCGGAATGGTGAATGATCATTTGACAGGCTGCTTTAGATATAAAGGAATTAAAAAGTAAAGGATTAATTTAACTTGAATTCGACGTAAGGATTTCGAATTTGTCATTCCCGAAATTCCACCCTACGAAGGTGCTGGATTTGCGACTACGCAAATGGGGGAATTTCGGGGATGACAACACATATACCACTCTCATTAACTCATCGGGACTTCTATGAATAAAATTTCCGAGTTCTCCTTTGCTTGAAGGTTAAAGGAGTTAGTTTCTGAAATTCCAATTCCATCTCTTTTTTCAAAAATTTCTCCATCAAAAGTAATCGAGCCTTCTATTAGAAAGAGATAAACGCCATTACCCGCTAGATTCATTTTATACTCTAATTCTTTCCCTTGTTCTAGATTCGCTAGAGAGAAATAAGAATCCTGATTGATCCAAACTGCGTCTGAGTTTTTCACAGGAGATACGACGGTTTGCAATTTNNTTTGGTAAAATCCAAATTTGTAAAAAGTTCACTGGATCATTTTGCGAATGATTGAATTCGGAGTGACGAATTCCTGTTCCCGCAGACATAATTTGCACTTCCCCAGAGCGAATTACCTCTGCGTTTCCGGTGCTGTCTCTATGTGCGAGTTCACCAGAAATTGGAATCGAAACGATTTCCATGTTCTCATGGCCATGCGTTCCGAATCCCATATCGGGTGCTACGATGTCATCGTTTAACACACGTAATGCGCCAAACTGCATACGATTCGGATTGTAATAAGAAGAAAAACTGAAAGTATGTTTGCTATGAAGCCAACCAAAATCGGCAACTCCTCTTGTATTTGCTTTATGAATCATTTTTCTCATTTCAGTCTCCTTTTAAAATTAGTTCGATGTTTAACTAATTTGACTAAATAAAACCAATAAAGTTTTCAAAAAAATTAATTCATTCTCCTAGATACCTTGTAAAAGCATAGATTTTTGAGCATTATGTTATGACCTAAGAGAACGGATAGCGCTATTGAGTTTAATAATAACTAAGACTATTTTACGGAGATGGACAGTATTTTATGAAATAGACTCTCTTTGAATCTCTGTGGCTCCGTGCCTCTGTGGCAATGCTTTTAAACATTTCCAGATTTACTATGCTTCAAAATCTGGGTATTGAGGAGGGGCGTCTCCTTTACTTTCTATTACCTGAGTGGATAATTTCGTTTTTCCGTCAGCTTCTATTTCTTTTACTAACTCCACTACAAACTTCCACTCATCGCCGTAATCAAACAAAAAGAGCAATTTCTTTTTCGGCTTTTGAAATACTTCTCCAATTAGTGTATCCGTTACTAGTCCCGTTGGATTTTCGCTTTCATCATCCATTGTATAGGATTCGGTGGAGCGACTCCACATCTTAATATTATCATAAAAACCATACATATGATCCATATCAAAATCAAAACTATCAAGTATAGCTTCAGCGAGTTTATCGAGAGTCTTCTCTGTCGGTATGGAAAGAACTCTATAAGCATTTCCTTTTATAGTACCATCCCAATTTGCAAGAGTAACTTTTAAAATAGATAAAGTTTTTCCATTTGGTTCATTTGTTTTCTTTGGGATGATTTTCTTTTGAGTGGTTTTCTGCTGTTTTGCTTTGAGATCACCTAAATTAAATATTTGCGCCATAGACAAACTCCTTAAATTTTGATTTCTAACTTCCGTATATCACCTAGAAATTTCCTTCATTTGAAAAAGTAAAGCAACTCTATCATCCTGTTATGATATTTTTCTTTTTGTTCTTTACTTGAAACTAGTTCTTACAATAAAAATGATTCTATGATTAAATTGTTTCGAGTTATAGCAAAAGATTTTCTGGTTATTGGGTTTTTTATATTTTGTATACCGCTTATCGCTGATACATTTCAAAATGTGAATGGTTTTTTTGGAGAGAGAGCTGCTGGAATGGGAGGAGCTTTTTCTGCTATTTCGGATGACGTTTCAGGAACCTATTATAATCCTGCCGGGACTGCTTTTGCGCAAAACTCGTATTATTCGATCAATGCTAGTAGTTATAACCAAATTAACTTAAATCATAAAAATCTTTTCGGTCCAGGTCAAAATTACACTCGTGATTCAAGAAATTATCTTCCCAACTTTGTAGGATTTATTAAAAAAGATGGCAAGTTCACTTACGGTTTCTCCGTATTAAACCCTATCAATCAATCCTTCGACCAATCCGACCGAATCATGCTTCCTATCTACAGAAGAAATTTATCCCAGCTTGATATTACTTACACAGAAGAAAATTTTAGACTCTTAGCAGGTCCGAGTGTATCCTATTTGTTAACAGACAAACTGGGAATCGGACTCACAACCTATTACATGTACGATAGCAATCGAACCATTGTGAATGGAAATGAAAACCAATTCAATAATAGTGTCACAACAGTAGTCGAACAAAANNGGTGGAAATGTTTCCTATAGAACTAACGTTACAACAGCAGGCAGAACTGGTGGACCATCTACCGTAGCAATTCAATCCACAGAAGAAGGGGGAGCTTTAGCAAATGCTTTCAACCTAACACTGCTTAGCCCCTCCAGTTATCAAATTCCACAAGTCAGTGAAGTTCGATTTGGGTGGGCATTCTTCATTAACCGCAAGTTCACAATCTCTTCGGATATTATCTACACTTCTGGTTACAAACTCAAAGTACAGAATCAAACCTATGACACTCGACTAGGAAAGTTAGGAATTTCCGATCCTTATGTTAATGACCTCAGAAGAAATCAAACTTTGAATTATAATATTGGAATCGAATATTTTATTTTGGACAATATAGTTTTGCGATTTGGACATTTTACTAATAGATCGAATAACGAAGAAATCCACTGGAGAGAAGCTGCGTTATTCGCTCAATACAGAGAAAACAGTCGTGCAAGCACGGAAGTTTCTCTAGCGAATAATCTCTCTTTTACTCTTCCCGAAAAAAGAAACCAGTATATCAATCTTACTGGTTACTCGTTTGGAATTGGACTAGAAACCGCCAGAAATTCTTTTAGTCTTACATTCATGCTACAATCCGGAAAAGGAATTGGAACGATTGACAGAAACCAACTTCCCACAACATCCATTTACAGGGAGAACACTGTTTACCTTTCTGGCAGCACTAGGTATTGAGAATTATGAATTAGAGAACGTAAACGTAGAGACGTAGC
>DDBL01000008.1 GCA_002333425.1 Leptospiraceae bacterium UBA2033 | reverse complement strand
GGTTTCCATGTTTGAAAAAAATTCCGTCCGGTTAAATAAATATATCAGTGAAAGTGGAATCTGTTCTAGAAGAGAGGCAGATGCATACATTGAGAGTGGGCATGTTTCGATTAATGGAAAACGTGCAAGAATTGGAGATATTGTTTTACCAAAGGATCGAGTGATTGTAAATGGACTTGTGTTAGAGCCACGTAAAAAAGATTCCACAATTATTTTGGCTTACAACAAACCAGTTGGTGTTGTTAGCACAACTGAGGATACAACCAAAGACAATATCTTAGAACATGTAAAACATACAGAGCGGATATTCCCGATTGGTCGCTTGGACAAGGATTCGCAGGGACTTATTTTTCTTACGAATAATGGAGACATTGTAAATAAAATCCTACGTGCAGGAAACAACCACGAAAAGGAATATCTGGTAACGGTGGATAAACCAATCACAGATGAATTTATTTTGGCAATGGGAAACGGAGTTCCGATTCTCGGACAAGTTACAAAAAAATGCCTTATCAAAAAAGAATCTCCGTATGTATTTCGAATTATTTTAATTCAGGGACTCAATCGGCAAATCAGACGTATGTGCGAATACTTTGGCTATGCCGTTGTGAAGTTAGAACGTATTCGCATTATGAATATTAGCCTCAAGGGAATTCCACTCGGAGACTGGAGAGAATTAAATCAACAGGAACTTAGTGGAATTGCTAAGTTGATAGAAGTTTCTTCTTCCGAGTCAAAACCAAGTAGGGCAAATCGAAATAAACCGCATTCGGAAAAATTAGGACAAAAAGCAAAGAAGACCGGACCTGCTCCTAGTCGCCATGTCATCGCCAAACAAAAAAGTCATGCTGGTAAAGGTCAAAATCGCTCAACAAAACCAAAACGAAATGATCCACGTCAGACTGGAATAGGAAAAGATACCCCAAGTCGACGTGGTAAGAATAGAAAAAAGTAGTTTGCCACAGAGGCACAAAGACGCAGAGATTTTGGAGTTATCCTAGTTTTGTTTATAGGTGACATGCTAAAGAGAGTTAATGCAAATAATCAGCCCTAATTATCAAAATAGGTGATATCCCGTGTACCCGAATCTCTTGGATATCTCTGTGTCTTTGTGCCTCTGTTGCAGATATTCTTCTAAATAATTTTAGACTTCCGCGTAGAGTTTTTCTAAATCACTAAAATAGTATTTTAATTGGTTGCAGTGATATAGATAAGTGTTACGACGTCGCATGTCTTTTCCGTTTCGAAAGTTTGTCGCGGCAAGTTTTTCTGTTGCGGTGATGATTCCATTTGTATCTTTTTTTAGAAAGCCAGATTTGATTGCTTTGGTTAGAAATTCATCAAATAGGGAAAATAAATGTTCGGATAATAGCTCTTTTGCGATCAAGTATTTTCCACTTGCATTAATTTTTTCTAGGAATTTATCTAGTTTTTGAGAAAGTGTTTTTTCTGCGATTCCATTTTTTACATCATCTTTAAACAATAGATACGAAAAAAGATTTCCTTGGGTTAAAACGTAGTTATTTCCAAGTTTAGTTTTTATATCTGCGGCTAATTGATATTCGTCTGCATGTTCGGGAAACTTGGAATAATCTCCAAATCCAATATGTAAAACTGGTTTTGATTTAGATATAAAGTCGTAAGTGAAATTAAAGTAATTGTACGATACATTTGGAATTCGTTTGAAAATTAAATAGGTTCCTCGTTTAATTGGATCAAGATGACCGGACTCGGAGAATTTTCCTTCGGGAAACAAAAAAAGGTTACGTCCATTGAGAACTCCATCGGCGAGTTTGTCCCACTGTGAGTCAACCAAATCTCTGAGTTCTCCTTGTTTTAGAAGTTTTCTTGCATCATCTCGAAATGCTCTCTTTACTCCGATACCGCCCATGTAGATAAGTAAAACTTTGATTATCTGTGACTTATCTATTAGCCACAGAATGAATTTTACAAAACCCTTTGGTTCAAATTCTTTTACTAAAAAGTTTGGTTCCACTATATCCTGACGCATCGCAAAACAATACTTTGTCTTTTGTTCAATAAGCGGATACACATGAGCTAACGCTACAATATCTTGTTCAAGAACATGATTAGCTAGAAGCACAGTTGGATGGGGAGCATTGACACTTTGTTTTTCTGTTCTAAAATAAGTGTGAACAGAATGCAAAAGAAGTTTACTTGTATAATAAACGATTTTGATAAGGAAACGATAGGTAAGAGTTTGTTGAATAGGTTGCACAAATGAGAGGATTCATTGCATTTATTTTTTTGCAATCAATAATTTCCTCTAGTTCACATTGCGGGTGACGGTATGATTATGGTAACTATATAAGTTGTTAGAAAATCGTGTAATAGTGTATTGTATGTATTTACACGTATTTCTTTGCCGTTTTCTGTTTTTAAAATTCTCATAGCACTAAAACACTCTGTTTCCTTTTCGATTTCTGCAATTTCACTTGTATCAAATTTTTTATTAAAGATTTGATCTAAGTTTTTTCTAGCTAACTCTTTTACAAAAAAGCCAGAAAGATTGGAAAATGCTTTACTCGCAAAAACAATCTCACCAAATTCGTTTGATATAATTAGGTTTAGATTGCTGAATTGAAATAGTTTTATGATGGTAGATACTTCTTTTTCTTTCTCTAAATTTGTAGAATTAGTGGTTAATTCTAATTCGTCTTTCATTTCTATTGTCATTTATATCTTCCTATAATTGTTTATGATTGTATTGTAAATTTTTCCATTACTACAGTATTACAATTGCGTAAACAAATCACTAAATCAATTTACCAAGTTGCTAAACTATTGTAACTTTTTTGTAGTAAGAAATGTATTCAATGGTTGTATGAAATTTAGAACAAAATTATTTACCTTGTTGGGTGTAAGTCAAATTATGCTCACTTTAGTGTTAACCGGTGCATTTGTAATTCTTGTGGAAAAAGTCAAGAATGAACCTCAAGACAAAAGGGCGATGGAGCAGGCACATCAGTTCCAAAGAGAACTTTCATTTAAAGAAGAAAAGTTAAAATTACTCATAAAATCAATAACATCCAATTCCAAAACTAATAGTCTATTACAAGCAGGCTTATTTGAAAGAAAAGTATTAGCGGATAATATTGAATATTTTCAAGAAATAATGAGAGCTAATTCTCTTAGTATTTTCGAGTTAGGCGATAAAAATGGAAAAGTACATTTTCGTTTTCATAGACCTGCAGACTTTGGAGATGATAAAAGCGGACAGAAAATTATTCAATCTGCTTTAAAAGGAGAGATTAGCTCAACTTTAGAGTCAGGTCATAGTGGTCTAGGTTTTAGAATGACAGCTCCATTTGCTGGTGCTACGATTTTAATCGGTCAAAAAGTAGATGATGAGTTTACGTCTGAGATAGCAGGAGCGGATAAGACTCATATGGCGGTTTTTGAAAAAAAAGAACTTCGTGCGGCAAGCAGTCAAATCATAAAAGATTTTATAGGAGGATTTAAAAGTATTGATGAAATTATTTCAAAGGAAAGAATCCATTTTCAAAATGAAAATTATTATTCAGTAAAAATTCCATACGAAAGTAATGGTTTAACAAATTTAAGTTTAGAATTTTTACTTTTAATCAATGAAACCGAGTTACATGCCGCGACGCAGAAGATTTGGATTTATTTTTATTTCATTTTATTTTTTATAATAGGTATCGTTTTTATCCTTTCGTATTTATTTTCTAAAGACATTATTAGAGCGGTGAAAGCATTGAACTTGGCAATGTCGAATATTGACCAAGATGAAAAATCAATTTTAGATCTAAACAGAAGAGACGAAATAGGACAGATGAGTAATGTATTTGTGAAAATGAAGTCAGAGTTATTTTCCTACCAACATCATCTAGAAGAAATGGTAGAATCAAAAACTAAAGAACTACAATTGTCGTTGTCTGAAATTAATGAGTTGAAAGTTCATCAGGATGGAGATTATTTTCTCACTTCCTTACTTTTAAAACCATTGTCTAATGGAAATATGAAAACGGAGAATATAGTAATAGAATCTCTAGTTAGACAAAAAAAGAATTTTCAGTTCCGAAATAAATTTTCTGAAATTGGAGGTGATCTTTGTGCGGTTAATAACATTTATCTCAAAGAAAAAAAATATACAGTTTTTATGAATGCAGATGCGATGGGTAAGTCTTTGCAGGGAGCGGGTGGCGCTCTTGTGATGGGTACTGTGTTTAAATCGATCATACAAAATACACTTTCTATTCCAATTCTTCAACAGAAATACCCTGAGAGATGGCTAAAAGATTGTTATCAAGAGCTACAAAATGTATTCGTTTCTTTTGATGGATCGATGTTAATTTCCTGTGTGATAGGACTTATTTGTGAAGAGACAGGGGTTCTTTATTATATTAATATCGAACATCCTTATGTGATTTTATATCGAGATAGAAGAGCAAGTTTTTTAGACGAAGATATGCATGTTAGAAAAATTGGTGTAGAACAATCTGATATGAGATTAAAAGTAAATGTTTTTCAATTGGAGCATGATGATATTGTTATTCTTGGATCTGATGGTAGAGATGACATTTTGATTCAGACGATAGGCGGAATACGAGTCATTAATGAAGATGAAAATCAAATTTTACATAGAGTAGAAGAAGGATTAGGAGAATTAGAAAAAATCGAAAAAGCAATTCTTTCTAAAGGTGAGTTAACTGATGATTTGACGCTCATGAGAGTGCATTTTAAGAACCCTACTTCAAAAAGGAAAGTTGTAGTTTCAAATGATTTTATGGATCTCAAAAAAAGTGCAATGTCTGCTTACAGAGAAGGGGATTTTCCTAAAGCAATTAGAATTTTTGAAACAATCCAAAATATAAAACCAGAAGATCTAAGTATAAAAAAAGAATTAGCGAAACTGTATATTAAATCAAAAAATTTTCATGTAGCAATCAGACAATGTGAAATGTATTTGATGCAACGACCTGCAGATACAGAATTTTTATTTCTAACTTCTTATACTTACAAACAAGCTCGTCAGTTTACTAATGCACTTGACTATGGTGAAAGAGTTCATTTGCGAGATCCTAGACATGTAAAAAATCTAATTAATTTAGCTGAAACTTATGTGTTATCTGGAAATAAAAAGCGGGCTGATTATTTACTCAACCTAGTTGATGAGATTGAACCGAATAATATCTATAAAACCCAACTCTTGGAAACAATAACATGAGGCTTATATGTCATAGGAACTTTTTGTGATAAGTATTATTTGATGGAAACATATCAGAATTATCCTGAGAAAAATCATTGACTAAGCAAAAAATATAAGCTAAAATGAAATGTCTTGAATAGTTTGAGTTCAATTCAGGAAAGGAAAATAGATTTTAATGCCAGATAATAAAGTAGATCAGAAAATAACGGATCGTTCTGCAAAAGAGTTTTCAAACTCTATCGAGTCCGGTGAATTATACGAAGAACTAAAAAATAAAAATTCTGATAAAGAAACTGAAGAAGACAAGGGAGGAAATGAAAAAAGAAACAGCAAATAGCGGATAATTAAGAGTTTCCTTTACTTCTTTAGGAGTAAAATGTTTTTATTTTTTCTTTTCTTTCAGTTTGAATACCAATATCGTAATGCTAAATACTAGTGTTACGATATTGGATAGAATAATCGGAAAATCATTTTTTAGAATTCCATAAGTCAGCCAAAGACAAATGCCCGCATTTAAAAGTAGATACATATTTCGGGAAATATCTTCCGTTTTTTTAGTCATGATGACTCGTATGGCTTGTGGTAAAAAAGATAAGGTTGTTAAACTAGCTGCTGTATAACCGATGATTGATTCTAATTCCATAAATCCGTATTAAATTAAAGACTTTGTTTTGCTAGCTCTTTATATATTTCATATGCATCTTTCTTCGAATTAGTAATCAGGTTTACTTGGACATAAGATTGGTTATTAAATAAAACGTCCTTTCTCCATTCTAATTCGGCTGTTGTTCTATTCTGGGTATTAAGATTTTTATTTTCTTTTGTATACCACCAGGATAGGAAAAATTTCTTTTTGTCTTTTTTAATTTCTGCCCTCCGAATAGTTTCCGACTTAGAAATAAAAATCTCTTCTTCATTTTTAAAAGAATATCCAATTGCTTCAAAACAGATTTTCGGATGATGACCTACCCCTAAGATAGGAAGATTTCTTTTTAAAATCATGGTGGCTTTTTTATTTCTATAAAACTGTGATTCTTTATTTTCATTGTCCGTATCAAGAGTAAAATCTCCATAATGCGCTTCCCATTGGGATGTTGGAATTATGATATTTTTAGATCGGATTAAAATGGAAAAACTCAGTAGAATTGGTAAACCAAATAGAATGATTTGATTATAATGAATTTGTGCAAAGTTCAAATTTATATTTGGAAGGTTAATTTGATTTGTTTCTTTAATATAATAAATCCAAAGCAGTGTAAACGGAAGTCCAATAAAACACAAAAAACTAATAACTCCTACGATTGAATGTAAAAAAGATTCTTCAGGAATTGAAAATAGGATAAGTATGATTATCCGCACTAGATTTGCCCAAAGCCATATTAAAAAAGAAAAAACTGAAATTAAAAGAATAATTAATGTTTTGCGCAAATTAATATTCTCTCTAAGAAAAGTATTAAAAAATGAGAGTTTAAGTAAAAATAACCCTGTAAAAAATTTTAATCCTTCGCAAGCAGGATCAACAGAAAAAGTTTGGTTTTTAAATAGAATTAGATTTCCTTGGACTGTAGTAGTGCTATCTAAAAATCCTAAAATCAATCCTGTTAAGTAGGATAAAAAAATACGTAATTCAAAACCTATCAATAATGTATATTTTTCTACAAAAGGAGGTGTGAGTAAAAAAATAAAAATACCTAAACTTTGAAATCTATAACTAAAATAAGGTAAAAAAGAAAGGCATATAAGTAAAGATCCAATCCAGAAAAATGCAAAAGAAAAATAGATATAGGAAAATACTGCTAAGCCACAACCAGCCAATAATTGAGATATATCAATTCTTCTATTAACTGAATTTTCTATAAAAATAGGAAAGAAAAAAAATGGATAAAATAAAATTAGAGAGAATTTGTTCCCCAGATACTGGGAACCAGAACTGAAAAAAATTAGTGAATAAGGATTTAAAAAAATAAATACAGATAGTAAATATAGTAAGAATATTTTATGCACGACTTGTAATAAATCTCTTCCAAAATAACATAAGGCAAATGCAGATAATAAATATTACCCACTCTTCAGGTTCTGGAATATTTCCATGTTTTAGATTTGAGGCATTTGTATCTTCTGTTTGTAAATTGGATTCTCCTAATCCTTTTTTGTTCTTTTGAATTCCAAATCTATTATAGTCTTTCTCTGTCTCAAGAACAATTAGCGAGGTAAATGGAGTAACTAACATTGCTTCTTCAGCTAATTTTAATAACTCCGATTCGGAAAAATCTTTGGTGTTTATTTTCATTGACTTGCCAAACATTCTCATTATTTTTTTGTAGATGACTAATCTTGCTAGAAGATCATTTCCTGATTTAGGGTTACTTTCTATTTGCCTCTCTAATTCAATTGTCATTTTAGATGAAGGAAAGGAAAATTTTGTATCACTTTGTTCTGGAAGTTTTATTCTTTCTGTTTTCAAATTTCGCAAAATCGAATTTAGTGAAATCGGTATAAATTCGATCAATTCGTATTCTTTTAAACTATTGAAATAAGTTGACAGTTTGCCGTTTAGAGATTGAACATAGATTGTTTTTTTATTTTTACTAAAAAATTCTTTGTTTTTATTATAGAAAGAACTTCCCTTTAGTTCACTAAATGGTATTGAACTTTCTTCTGCATTTGTGATTATTAAAATATCTGTATCATTTGTTATTTTGTAAAATGGAAATAAATTAAACTTTGGTAATATTTGTGAGTCAATAAAATCCAGATTCTCTTCTTTACTTTTTGAATAAAACCACTCATTGGTTACAAGTATGATTTGTGCATTTATCTCTGAGTTGGCTAATTCTGAGTATACGCTCTTCCATTCTTTTTTAGTTAGTGAGGAGTTGATTAAAATGTATAATTTTTGTGGCAAAAAATCTTTTTCGATTAATTCTAAATCGGAAACGTTTAGTTTGAAATTTGCAAATTGGAAATCTCCTTTTATTTCTTTTGGGTCATCTAAATAAATTGCCCAATCTTCTTTGTATTTTCCATACGCAAACCACTTAGAGAAATTTGATTTATTACTAATATTTACATTTTTCTCTATTGAATATCCTTTACCAAAAATATTTACATCCTTAGCTTCAAATACATCTGATTCGATATTATGAGTAGCCGAATCTGAAAGTGGACCTTCCATCTGGAAACCTTTGTAATAAAGTTTATCATTTAAAGTTGTAAGTGGGCTAATAAATCCAATCTTAAAGGTTCTGGAGTTTTTACCAATTACAGGAAATACTCTAACTCTAAAAAGATTGTCTTCCATCCATGTTACATAAGAAGGATCTCGTCTTTCTTTTCCTACAATTGTGTTGTATGCATTTTGTGCTTTAGATAAATACGTTAGGCGCGCTGGTTCTTCTTTTCCATCTATCCAGAGACTTAGTTTTGTGCAAATACTTCCTTCTGGGGTTTTAAATGTATAAATTGCTTCTTGGTTTCCACTTTGTGCTTCATTGTATATGTTTAATTTTATTTCAGTGTATACAACTCTCGACTTGGGATAAAATTGTAGATGAGTATTTACATGTGTGGTTAATAGTGAGTTTCCGTTCCAAAGTCTATCAAGGCTAATATGTGTGTATCCAAACAAAAGTTTTAAAAGATGTTCTCTATCTTCATTTGGAATTTCTGTTTTTTTTGAAATATTAGAAACAATAAATGCAAATGGATCAAACAATTTATCAGAGCCAAATAATGTAAATTGTGTTCCTGCATTTCCTGATTCTGGTTGGAGATATAGTTCGCTTACGTGGTTAACTGGAAGTTTCATTCCAAGAGAAGCCCATGCTGGTAAATCATCGTCTATCAAACTTCTTTTAGAGTTAATGATTTTATTTTCTAAAAAGTGATTTCTAATAATAAACTGACCTTTGTTCCATTCTGTGTGAAACCATATAAAATAGAGCGAAGTAAAAATTAAAACTGCATAAGTCAGATATTTTGAGAAAGTATATTGGAGGTAGTATTCATTGTCTCTTAATTCGGAGAATGATTTGTAACACATTACTAAAAAGGCAATGTTTGCCAAAAGTGGGGTATATGGCAATATACCTATACCCAAAAACAAAATTGCAATCCAACCAATCAGCATAAAAGGAAGCATAATTAGTACAAAACAAAAAGATATAAGAAATCCAATTAAAAGAATTGGAGGAAAAAATGCAAGTATCCATTTAGAAATTTTCTGATAGAAAATAGATAAAAAAAGTACAGTAAAAGAAATCCATAATAGCAGAGTTGTGCGGAAAGAGAATGGAGCAAAAATTTCACCCTTTAAATAATATTTTTCTACTATAAATGCAACTGCGCTAAAGAACAGGGTAATGAGTATATACCCCCTTAGTCTATTGTTGAGAAATATTCTGAGTAAAATTATGATAAATATAATAAATACAATTGCACCAAATCCGAAAGCAAATACATTTAAAATTTCTGTTTTGAAAGACGAAATGAATTTTGCCAAAAATAAAAATAGGATACCTAAAAATAGAACAGAAATAATCCAAAATAATAACCAAGTTAATCTTGGTTTTGTAAATCCGAGAATATTGATTGTTTTGGAAAAGTATGTTTTAATTGCTTTCATAATTCGTTATTCATTTATTTTATTCTGTTTTATATTCATCAATCTTAAATTAAAGAATTTACTCACGGTATTCAATTCCAAGAAATGTCATGTCGTCTTCTTGTGGTAGGTTTCCCAAAAAGTCGTCAACTTGTTGGACTACTATATTTAAAGTTTCGCTAACTGGGTTTGTGTTATAATTTTGCAAAAGTTCCCAGAGCCTTTCTTCACCAAATTCATCTCTTACATAATTGAATTCTTCAAAAATTCCATCTGAGTAAAGAAATAGTTTATCATTTTTTTTAAATGGAAATTCATTTTGTTTGTAATGCACATCCTCATTAATTCCAATTATTTTACCTGTTGAAGTGAGTTTTTGTATCATTTTATCATGAATCAAAATTTGAGGTGGATGTCCTGCTGCGGAGTATATTATTTTACCTTCATTTGTGTAAATATCTAGTAGTATACAGGAGAAAAACGCATTAATTGAATGAAATTTTCTAAGGAACTCATTGTTTAAAAATTCTAACAAATCTTTTGGATCTGGAATATTCATTTTCAAACTTTCATATTCACTTTTAATTGCCATTGTAATTAACGCTCCTTGGATTCCATGTCCTGTTGCGTCGGAGAGGAAAATACGTATTTGCCCTTCATGTAACTGTGTAATATCGAAAAAGTCTCCTCCCACTTCATCCATTGGACTATAAAAGGTAGAGATATTAAGATGTGTAATATCTGATAGATTTTTTGGTAAAATACTGTCTTGAATTTTTTTAGCTAAAACTAAATCTCTTTTGATGTTCATTAAAGATTGATTTAATTCATCTGTAATTTTTCTCAAATTTTCGTTTAGTTTAAATTGTTGTTTTAGAGAATCATCCAGCTCTTTCGTTCTTTCATTTACTCTTGATTCTAAACTAGCATATAACCTCGCATTTTCGATTGATATTGCAGATTGAGAAGAAATCATAACTAGTAGTTCCACGCTATTTTTTTTGAATGCATAAGAACTAAGATTATTCTCCAGATAAAATATTCCAAATAGGTTTTGTTTATGGAATATCGGGAAGCATAAGATAGATTTCGACTTATTCTTAAAAACGTATGGATCTTTTGAAAATCTTTCACTTTTAATTGCATCGTTTAACACTATGTATTCGCTAAAGCGGATTGCATAATTGATTACGGTTAACGGAAGATTTGCCTCATCTAGTGGTATTGATTGCAAAACAGATGTTTCATTTTTATTAAAAGAAGCTTCTGCTTCAATGAACAACTTATTATCTTTTTCGAGTATTAAAACTCCTCTCTCTGCTCCTGCATTTTCAATAAGTATTTTTACTAAAGATGATAAAAGTTTTTCTAGTTGAATTTCTTTTGAAATAGCTTCAGATACTTTTACCATACTAGCTAGATTGAAAGATTCTGTATCACTTCTTTGTGTGATAATGGATGCCGTTTTTAAATTTTTATTTACTGAGTCTTCTTTGTAGATATTATCAACAATCGCGGGATAGGTTTCTTCTAATTGTTTTACTTTTGCTAATGCACCCCAGATATGATAATAATAAACGGCAGAGTTTAAGTATGATTTTGCGATGTTATTTTTATTTAAGCTTCGAAAGAATTTTCCTGCGAGTTCGTTGGTTAGAGCAACTTCTTGCGTAAATTCATATTGTTTTGCAAATTGAATGGCTAATTCATAATAATCAATCGCAGCAAGTTGATTGTTTGAGACTCTATTTATTTCTGCTTCAACAAGATAGAATTTATGTAAAAAGTTCATGGGAGAATGTTTCGCCCATTTCTTCATTTTACGCTGATTAGCCTTTACTTTTTTTAGATATTTTTTACGAATGAAGAAATTAACATGAGACCAGTTTTCCAAAAGACACAAAGAATGTAAGAATAGTAAAACGGGATAAATTGCAAGTGAAAGCATCGAACTAGAGGATAACAGTGCTAATTCGGCATATTTGAGTCCTTCTAAGTATCCACCAAAGTAGTAATGCAAAAATAAATTATAAAAATTATAGTAAAATGAGTTTGCTTCTACAGATGTTTTATCAATGTCTTTTTCGTTTAAATGTTTTTTCCCTTTTTCTAGTATGAGTAGAGGATTTTCTTTATTCTCTATCAAACCTAGTAATACTAAGTGAAATATTTTTATTTGATAACGAGAATTTATATGATTATAATTTTCAAAAGACTTAGCTGCAAGTGCAACTTCCTTTTCTAAAGGAAACAATTCTTTACCAGCAAAAAAACTGTGAAATGCATACTGAATCATTCCATAAAATGAAAATTCTAAATCTCCAGTTTTAGTTCCACTTTGATAACATTCCCAGAGAGGATCTATTGTAAGTCTGATATGATCTTTCCAGTGGATAATAAAAGAATTCACCATGTGTAAAATTTTAGTTTTACTTTTAATTCCGCCAACTTCTTCATAAATATTTAACGCGAGTTTTGCAAAATCATAACCCTTATCTACTTTCCCAAGAGTCCCACATAGGATAATGCCATACGCAGAAAATGAAAATGGGGTAAATGGACTATAGCCGCATTTTAATGACAAATACACATTTTCCAAAATTAGTAAAGGCAGTAAATTGGGAGAAGCAAAATAAGCAGCAGAACCGATTATAGATATGAGTTTCATTGCAACGATAAATTTTGTATCTGTTGCTGTCTTATAACTGCTGAGTTCTTGAAATGTTTTTTTGCGAAGTATATTTTGAACTTTGATTAGGCTAATCAGAACATGGACGATATTTGGATTTGTGGGAAAGTTTATTCCTAGCTCACGCAATAGTTCTATCGTATTTTGAATTGCTAAACTTGGATTTCCTGATGTTATTAAATATTTATTTTTTATTTCTGATACTCTTGCTTTTATAATTAGATCATCTGTTTCGTTTAACGTCTTACTAAGATACTCTTCCATTACATCTTGTTTATTTAATAAGTATCCACATTCTGCCGCTTCCAAGTAAAAGTTTACTTTTAGATATTTATGTTTATTAAAATTATTTTCTTCCGAGTAGGCTTCGATAAAGTGAATTCCGTTTATGAAATAATTGAGAGCAACCTCATAGGCAGCAGAGGATTTTGCTTTTTTACCAGCTTCCATATTTAATTCGGATGCTTTTAGTTTAGGTAAATCATTTGGAAGAAAATCTTTTCCTAAGTTTAAATGGTTAGTGATTGTAAAAATATCATCTCGTATGTCAAAATCGATTGGTTTATTTAAAAGAGAACTTGCAATTTTAGCATGTAATTGATATTTCTTTTTTTCGTTTAATAAGGAATATGCGGCAAATTGTAATTTCTCATGTAAAAATCTATATGTGTCACCAGAAACAATGATCAATCCTGATGTAACTGCACTGATTAAAGACTCTTCAATCTCAAACTTATTTTCTCCTGTCAGTAAACTTAATATTTCACTTGTAAAAGAATTTCCAAGACAGGAAGCGATTTGAATTAAAACTTCTGTATTTGGATGTAGGAGTTTTAAATTGGAAGTTACTATATCAGCTAGATTATCACTGATATTTAGATTTCGAATTTGTTCTTTATTCCATCTCCATTCAAAACCTTTTCCAGGTTTTTCAACTGGCTGTAGATATTGTTCTAAATAAATAAGTTTTAAAAATTCATTTACAAAAAAAGGATTTCCGCTTGTTTTTTGATAAATCAAGTCTGAAAGTTCTAAACATTTTTCTTGTGGATAATTAATTGTATCCGATACTAAATTATTAATGTCTTCTATTTTAAGATTATTGATTTTAATATCTTGTACTTGAGAATATTTTTCTTTTACTTCTTGAATGAAAATTTTTACAGTATAATATAAATTAGCCTCTGTATTTTGATAAGAGCAAACAAGTAGTATGTGTTTGGTTTGCATTTGTAATGTGAAATATTCAAGTAATTTGAGAGAACTGGAATCAGCCCACTGTAAATTATCTAAAAAAATTAATATCGGATGACTTGGATCCTGAAACAATTGAATAAAATTTTTTAAAGCAAGGTGAAAACGATTATTGGATTCTTGGTCATCTAACTCTTCAATATCTTCCATTTTACCAGTTATGATTTCTACTTCTGGTATTTCGTTGATAATAAGTTTTGCATTTTGACCGAGGTTATTTAGAATTTTATCTTTCCATATTTCTATTTCTTCTGCTTTACCTAAAAGAATTTGACGAATAAAATCTCTGGCTGCCATTAAAAAGCCAGTGTAAGGTATATTTCGATTTAACTCTTCATACTTTCCTGAAATAAAATATCCGTTAGCCTTTAATACATCTTTTCTTAGTTCATTGACGAGTGTTGTTTTACCTGTTCCTGTATATCCATGAATAAAAATTAATTCACTAAAATTTTTTGCTGCTCTATGAAATGTATCTAATAAAATCTTTTTTTCTTTTTCTCTTCCATAAAGTTTGGAAGGAATTTGTAATTTCCCTGAGAAATCATTTTTCCCGATTTCTAATAATAGAAGAGTTTTTGAATCAGCTTTTAAATGATCTAAAATTTTTTCAAGGTCATACGCAACCCCACTTGCGGATTGGTATCTATTTTCAGGATCTTTTGCTAGCAGTTTTAAAATTAATTCTGATAGTTTACGAATCACTTGCTCTTTATCTGGATAATAGATAATAGCCTCACTAAAAAGGTTGGGCGGAGATTTTGCGATATGAGAGTGGATCAAGTCCATTGAGTCTTCTGATTGAAACGGAGTTTTTTTTGCTAATAATTCAAAAAAGGTAATTCCTAAAGAATAAAAATCAGATCGATAATCTAATGGTCGATTCATACGCCCTGTTTGTTCGGGTGATATGTAAGGTAAACTTCCTTCTAGAATTTCTACTTTTGTATTTTCGATATTTTCTTTACTGTATAAGGACGAAATTCCAAAATCTATAATTCTGATTTCTTGTGTTTTTGGATGAATTAATATATTAGAAGGATTAATATCTTTATGAATGATATTATGTTTATGGATTTGATTGATTACATTTACAATCGAAATAAAAATTTCCAATAAGTTAGAGAGGGTAATATGGTTATAGCTGCTAAATACTTTAAGTGAGATTGCTTTTGTGTCTTCAAAAACTATAAGATATTGATTGCCTATTTTTTTTAATTCGTAAGATCTCAATATTCCACTAACGTTTAATTTGGAAGTAATTTCAAATTCTTTTCTATAAGCTAATATTTGTCTATTTGTAGGAAGACTATTTCGATGAGTTTTAATGATTACGGTATGATTGGTATTATCCGCAATAGCACGATAGATAACGGTATTTTGGTTTTCAAAAACCTTTTCTATAATTGTGAATCCAGGAATCGTGATCATGAGTTATTTTTTTGACCACTTCCCTTTGGTTACTTCTAAGTATTCACCAGATTCTGCATTGTTATAGTTTGTTAAGATAATTCTTTCTTTGATTTTATTTATATCTTCTGATTTTGATTTTTCTGAATTTAATTCAGATAGAATTCTAGTTTCGTAAATCCTGACTCTGGAGTCGTTTGTTAACTTGGTTACTTCTTCTATTCTAGTTTTTTTCTCAGTGGAAGAGTATTCTTCTAAGACATTTTTACTTAATACAATATTTGGTTTTTGTAAAAGTCCGTTTAATCCTTCTCCTAATAAACCTTTTGATTTGTATAATTTTACTTCTGGAGCAAGATAGGTTATTATACTAAGAAGCGTATAATAGTCCTTATCCTTAAATCCACTTTCTTCATATAGAAGTGTATCTTTTTTCCATTCGTCTGATCCAGATGAGGAAGTTTTTATAGAAGAAATTAACCATCCATCTTTTTCTAATTCTTTATCTTCTCCAATCATTTGTTTTTCTGCTGCGGTCTGTGACTGTGTAAATGTAATTGGTGGTGGTTTTAGATTTAGAAAACAATTTGTGAATAACGAAATAGATATTAATAATGCTAAAATGGAAACCTTATTCATATTTGGAAACCTCTGATTGTGCTCGATTCAAAAAATTAGCGAGTGGCATTCGTTCCTGTGAAATTTTATTATTGTCAATACCCATAAAGACGGTAGAAAGAATGGATCTTTGAAATAAAATATCCGCATAGACTAAACCTTTTGATAATTCGACTTCAATTTTATTGATTCTAGAGTAACTACCTATTATCCCGTCAGTGAGAAGGTTGGGTGGACTTACAATACGAATCGCACTTTTTCCAAAATCTTCTCCTATTTGAAAAACGCTAAAAAATAAATTCAAATTTGCAATTGGATCTTTCAAATTTTTTCCCGATAAATTCATGTCAGCTTTTACTTTTCCGTCAGCTATTTCTTTTCTTGATTTTGCGGGTAATAGTTGTTTTAGGTCAATATCTTTTATTTGAATTGTTCCAGCGTATTCCATCTCGTCTAGGTTTGCATTTCCGACATTGAATAAAATATCTTTCCCAAAAATAAATCCATCTAGTATGGCAATTTTCATTGAATCTAAAGTAAGGACATTTTCTTTGTAATCTAGTCTTGCGGAAAATCCTGGTAATTTCCCATTTTCTTGGATTAACTTAAACAATTCTTTTTCGATATAAGGGTGAGTACCAATTACATTATGAATTGTAAAATTAGAAGGGAGATTTTGACCGTATGTGCTAATGAATTTTACTTTATTCCCTTCTATTAAGTTTTTGGTTACATTTATTTTTAAGTCATGTTCAAATGGAAATGCAATATTAACTTGATTTACATAGATTAAATTACAGGTAGTATAATCATTTTCACTGCATATACCTGAATAATATACCAAATTAAGATTTTCAGATACTAGTTTGCCTTTTGCTAAATAATCTTTTAGTTCTAAGGTTAATCCTAATTTGCCGTCGAGCTTAATTCCTTTGATGAGTTCAGTTTGTTTTTCTGAGTTGAGTCCGAGTGATACTTGAATTGATGGAAAGTATTCTCCAAGTGGAGGTTTTTCTTTGTTAGCCTTCTTGATTAAGTTTCCATTTATATTTCCTGTGAGAGAGCCGTTTAATCCTGAAAATATAAATTTTGAAATTGTAATTTCGCCTGAAATGTCTTTTGCAATTTTTGTATTAAACTCAGCCTGAAAATCATTTAGGTCGATACCCGGAAGTGCCAACTTTATTTTTCCATCTGTTTGTATTGATTCTTTTGTGTTGCTGTAGTGAATATTGGAAGATAGAGTTGGGTTTATACCTATTGTTTTTTTGAGGGGAGCGATTTTTTCTTTTAGACTTAAAGGTAAGATTGGAATGAGTTTATCTAAATCTAGATTAATATTTAGTTTATCTAAATTTATATCTAAATTTGGATTTGCTGACAACTTCCCATTTGCCGCAATCGTTAGTGAGTCTTGGTAGTCTGGATTTTTTGCTTTTAGTAGAATGTTTTTTATATTGGCAGATTGGAATGAGAATTTTTCACCCAGAGTAATTAAACCTAATAGGGATAAGTTTACGTTGGTTAATCCCGATTTGCTGCCACTAACATAATATTCTAGTGAGTTTATAGATGTATCTATTTTAGTGTTCAAATCAGAAAGATTAGTTCCCTCTATGATTGCAACACCACTTAATTTTCCACTAATTCCTTTTACAAAATTTTTTAGGAAAAGACTTTTTAGATTCAGTTGAACTTGGATTTTTTTTTCGTTCTCTATTTCTGCTGATAAGTCTGCTAGGAGAGTATTATAAGATAAGTCTGTTTTTAAAAATGCAGTTTTGAGTAAGGGAATAGGATTTATTTCTGTAGGTTTATTTTCTGTTTTTAAATCTAAGAGAGTGCCTGCTTTTAAATTCAAAAAAGGAATAGCATGTGTAGATTGGTTTTGTTTGAAAATTAAATCTTTTACTTTTAAGCCTGCTTCTATGGCTAGAGAATTCATTTTCCCTTTTACTGTGATTGGGTGAAGTTGTATATTGCCTTTTAAGTCTAGATTGGGAAAACTTGGAATTTGTTTGTAAATGGAGGTTACTGGTGATAATTCGATATTTGAGTTAAAAACTTCTAAATCAAATTCTCTTTCGTCAGAAATGACTTTTTCTATTTTACCTTTTGCCCTTAGCCACTCCCATTTATCAAATCGAATCGTTAAATCGTTTAGATCAAGTGTATCTGTTGTTGGAATATAATTTAACTCATACAATAAATTTAAACCAAAAGCTGGGAGTTTTTTATTTTTTACAGTTAGTTGAATATTTTCTGAACCTAATTTGAGTTTGGAATGAAATTTGGGTGGAGTAGTTTCTGANNTATCTTCGAATAATACTTGTAAGTCTCGAGTTGGGTTTAGAGAAATGGAAATGATTTCAAAAATAGAGAGGATACTTGTATTCAGTGGAAGTTTACGAATTCTTTTTGTGGCAATTTGTATTTTTAGGTCTAAATTTTTTTCTTCTGTGAGAAAGTAATTTTGCCCTTTTTCTTTTTCTACTCTAAGACTTAGATCTTCTATAAAAAAATTCAAATAGGCACTCACCGGCAAATACAGATTTACCTCTTCTGGAGTGGGTGATTGTTCCTCTTCTGGTTCTTTTTCTTTTGGTGATGTTGGGAAAAGTTTGGTTATGTTCCAGTTCCCGTTTTTTTCCAGGATTTGGATAAATGGTTTGGTAATAGAAATTTCGGTGAGTTTGATTTTTCCAAAAAACAGGTAGGGTAGGTTATATAAAATTCTAAGTCTATCACAGGAAAATAAAATTTGTTCATCAAATTCTTTTCCAGATCGAACGATGACTGATTCAATGTCGAGTCCATAGAGAAGCGAGAACTGGTTTACTTTTCCTGTGTAGGAGCCAGTTGAAAAATGAGAGAAGACGTAATTGAGTAGAAAGTTACCAGTGAAGCTGTTGAAAGAAAGTTTATAAAATAAAATAACGACTAATAAAAAAACCACTGGCTTCTTTTTTAGAAAGCCAGTCTGCATTTTTAAATTTGAAAGTCTCACGGACGGTATTTTTAGAAGTCAAAGGATTCCAACGCCTCATCTGCGGTTTTGAAAATCTCAAAGATACTTGCTAATTTAGTAATCTCCATTAAGTTTTCGATATCGGAGTTCAAGTTAGCAAAAACCATTCTACCTTTTAGTCCATCTACATGTTTATAGATATTTAAAAAGATACCAAGTCCAGCAGAATTGATAAAAGGAACTTTTTTCAAATCAATGATAAACTTTGGAGCTTTACCTTTCTTGATATACTCTTCAATTTTTTCTCCTAATTCAAATTCGTTTCCGGCTTTGATAGGACCCTCGATTTTGATGATATGCACATCATTTTTTAAAACAACTTTTATTTTCATAACCCTAACTATTTAATTTAAGAGCAGTGCTCTATTACTTTATTATTTACCTTTACGGTAATTATTGAGACAGGTACAATCCGAATACAATTCCAATTCTTTTTGTAGGTGTAAAGTATTTTTTAAAGTGATTGTCTTTTTTTATTCCTATTTCTAAATGGCGGTGAGGCAAATTAGAAAAATGAAAGAAATATTGAATAAATTTTCTCTTCGATTCATTATTTTATTCATTTTAATTGTTTCTTACTCTTTTACCATTATTTTCATAGATAATTTTTTTAAGCAAGAAGTTTCTCTGATTCAGTCTGAATTTCAATCTACTACTTCGTATCAATCTGCCGACTCACTCCTTTCAGAATGCAATGACGATTTGCAAGGTTTTGGTATATCCCCACTTTTTAACTTTGAAATTTTTAATAGAGAAGAATATATTTCCATTTCACCCAATCAAGATTTTTTTCTATTACAGAAAATTCCTTTCAAATTACTTAGCATACCACCACCTTCTATATATTATAACTAGGCATTTTTTAATAGAAACTTTACTTCTATTTAGGAGGTAGAAATTGTATGTTAACAAAACACTTTGCAAGTTTTTTAAATCAAATTCTTCTCTTTCATTTATGAATTCATTTTTATTTTTAGGAATTGAGTTATGAACTTTTTACATGTTATCACTGGATTATCTCTCTTTTTTCCTCTCTTTTGGGGATGGCAATGGGGGAAAGATTTTATCGGATTGGATTTTCCGATTTTTTTTGGGATTTCTCTTCAAGCAGTACTTGGAAATTTTATTTTGCTGTATGTGCGAGGAGATGAAGGGCAAGAGAGATTTAAAATTCTAATTGGTTATTTTCTATTTTTTACTGGTCTATCTGGATCTTATTTAGCGGGCAAAACCGTTTGGCTTCCTGTTTTCTGGGAGGTTTCTACGATTGGAACTATTCTGCTTTATACGGGGCAGGGATTTTCCGCAAAATCAATTAAAAGTATTCTGGCAATGTTTCTCGCAAGTAGCGTTTCTATGGTTTTTATTGCGTCATGGGTTTTTTTGCCAGAAGGAAAATTTGGTTATGGTCTACTCATGATTGGTCTTCTGATTAAATCTGCATTTTCACTACTTCATATGTGGTATCCAGAAGCACACCAAGGAACACCTTCCCATGCATCCGCATCGTATTCGGGGCTAATGTTAAACCTTCCTTTACTTTTGTTTGTTCGTTATGTTTTAGATTGGTGGAATGAAATTCCGTATAGTCATTTGTTAATTCCTGTTGCGGGTGTGGGAGTTTTTTTGGGTGGGCTTGCTTCTTTTTTTAGTCGAGATGTAAAAAAGGCACTGGCGTATAGTACGATTGAGAAAAGTAATTTTCTATGCCTTTTTTTATTTGTATCTGCTCTATGGAAACATAGTGAAGTAGAAGAGTATGCATCGCTTGGTAAATCTTTTTTGATTTTATTTTACTTAATGCTTTTACATCATTCGTTTTCTAAGTCATTTCAGTTTTTGTCAATTGGGTATATTTGTAAAAAAGCAAAAACTACTGTGATGGATTTATGTAGGGGAGTAGGTCGAGTATCCGGTCTTTCTAGTTTAGAATTGGGAATTGGAACTATGAGTTTTGCATCCATTCCTGGGACAACTGGATTTATTGCTGAGGCAACATTATTATTTTTAATATCAAAGACAATTGATCTTTCAAATGTAGATGACTCCGTTTACTTCCTATTAGCCATTGTATTTAGTTTATCTGGATTAGTACTAGGAAGTGCAGCGCATATTCGTATGTATCTGCCAATGGTATTATCTATTCCAGATAAAAAAATCGCAGCAGAGATAGAATCGAATTCCAAAACGGTACCAAGTGGAATTTCTCTTTCTCTTCGTTTTATTGGAATTGGAATCTTTTTATTTCCGATTTTACTGTTTTTTCCAATCTTAACGATGACAAGGTTTATCCATTGTAGCTCAAATTCTGCTTACGAATGTGTAAACATTTTGTCTGGTCATGGTGCTGTGTTTGCGAATTGGTTTCCGCCTTATTTACTTTCTTGGCTTTTTAAATTAACTCTTCTTTCAATTGGAATGACCGTTTTATTTGTAAGTCTTGTGAGTTTAAGATGGGCGCATAAAATTCAGAAAAGAAAAAGTTGGGACTGTGGAAATAATTACGGTGGCTCTGAACTTTCTATTCCAGCTTCNNGGTTATTATCTCCTATTTTCAGCTATTTCTTTTTTAATTTCTCTACTTCTTATTATTGTCTTAAAAATTCATATATGATGAATTAAATTTTTCTATAAAAGGATTTATCAATGGAACAGCTAAACTATATTATCCTCTTTTTATTTTTTATTATTTTCCCTATAATTGCGGGTGGGATTATCCGCAAAGTTAGAGCAAGAGCACAGGGACGAAAAGGTCCACCCATACTTCAAAATTTTTATGATCTAACTAGGTTATTAAAGAAAAAACCAATTGATGGAACTCATTCTGGATTGTTTGCGGAAGTCTCTCCAATGCTTGTATGTGTCTCAGGAATTATTATGTGGTCTATTGCGGTGTTTGAGTGGATGCCTTTTTTATTGATTCCTTTTTTTCTTGTTTTGCAAAGAGTCACAACCATTGCATTTGCGATGGAAACTGGTTCTTCTTTTGGAGGACTTGGGACATCCAGAGAAATGCTTTTATCTATTTCCTCTGAGCCGATTTTACTTTTAAGTATTTTGGTTTCCCAAAGTCAGTTACAACTAAGTTTTTCTTGGGTTGGAATTATTCTTGGGAGTTTGTTTTTAGGAGCCCTCATGGTCGCTGTCTTGGCTGAGTTAGCAAGACCTCCGTTTGACGATCCAAGAACTCACTTAGAACTTACGATGGTGCACGAAGCAATGTTACTCGAAGCTTCTGGCAAAACAATGGGTTTATTTGAATTAGGTTATCAATTAAAAATTGCAACTCTATTTGCGTTAGTTGTCCGAATCGGATTAGAGCATTCTAAATTTGTAGATAGAACGATCTCTAAACCAGTAGAGAATATAGTTGCATTTTTAGGAGCGATAGTCCTTGCGATTTTTGTTGGCTACTGGGAGTCGGTTAGTGTGAGAAGGAAGTGGACATGGATTCCAGAGGTAATGGGTATTACCCTCTTATTTATACTTGTGTTAGGAAGTTTGGTGAAGTTATGATGAGGCTAAACATTATTATGCTTAATAAAATTTTAAAGGGATTGTTCTATGTCATTTAACTTTTTTGATTTAATTTACTTACTTTTAGTTTTGACAGGAATTGTGATTCTTATCGAAAATAGATTAGAAAGAATTTTATATTTAATTGCTTTGCAGGGGTTACTTCTTGTTTTTCCCGTTTTTCAAGTTCATAGTCTAGGTGATTTTCATGCTTGGACTTTAGTAGCGATGATTTTAATTTTTAAAACTACTCTTACTCCTTACGTTCTTCATTGGTCTGTAAAAAAAAGTAAAATGAGTGTTCATACGCAACCTAGATTTGGATTTTTAGCTACATTTTTCTTTTTTATCATAGGTTTGATTGCTTCTCTTTTTATTGTGAACGGACTAGGAGAGTTGCCTCAAGGAGTTGATAAAATCGGGGTAATCTATGTATTCCTCTTAATCTACTTGGGGCTAATTACATTTATAGCACGAACTCATTGGATTGTACTTATTTGCGGATTTATTATGATAGAGAACGGGACTTTCTTACTTACACTAATTTTACAAAAAGGTCTTCCTTTTGGTATTGAATTTGGAGCATTTATCGATGCGTTACTCGTCATAGTCGCATCTGCGGCTCTACAAATTCGAGGAGATTCTATCAAACAAATGGGAGGAAAATCTTAATGGACTTAAATACTCTAAGTATAATTTCGTTTGTTGTTTTTATATTAGTATTTTTAAATTTACTTTTTGCATTTACCAAGAGCCAAGAGAAAGTAAATTATTGGTCTGGGTTAGTTATACTTTTATTTATTGTAGTCGTTACATCTTGGTGGATGGAAGATATTGCGCTCCAATGGATTTTAATTGAAGCAACCACTTTATTTGGAGCACTTTTGATTTCTATGAGTCGAACAGAAAAGTCTATTGAAGTTGCTTGGAAATTTTTACTTTTAAATTCGTTTGGACTTGGACTTACGTTTATAGGGATAATCGTTCTTAGCTTCGGAATTCATTCTCAAGTTACTACAAATGCAAATGATATTCTAGCTCAAATCAATTCACATCAAAATAGACTTGTGGAAACCGGCATGTGGCTTGCGATTTTTGGATATAGCGCCAAATTAGGATTATTCCCAAATCATTTCTGGGTAAGCGATACTTATGCTGAAAGTCCTAGTCAAATTTCATCTCTTATATCATGCCTTTTTCCTGCAACTGTTGCTATTGCGCTTAGAAATTTTGTCAAAATGGACTATCAGTTTACTAACGACCATTTTAGTTCTTCGAGTGGGCTTTTGATTTTAGGTGTTATAACTATGTTGTATAGCCTTTGGACTTTAAATCAAACAAATGATATTCGACGTATCACTGCGCAAATTGCTTTATTTCATAGTGGTGCACTTGCGGTATTTATTTTTCTAAATCCACCAGATGAAATTTTTTATTTTGCATTGTCTGCTAGTGTGTCGGTTAAAGCGTTATTATTCTCTGCTATGGGTATATTTAGAATAGACGCTGGTACTCGAAATTTGAATGGTATAAAACCAGAAGACGGATTAAACAGATTATCCACTTCTCTTTACATTATTTCAGTTGGGATGGCATTTGTGATTCCATTTTCTCCTTTTTTTGTTACAGATTTGCTTCTTATTAAAATAGGTCTTATGGCAAATAAGTCTTGGATAATTTTAATACCTATACTTGGAGTAATATTTTTCCTTGTAGCGTTAAATAAGCTTTTGCCGCTTCTGAATATTGAGTCTAGAGATTTTTTATTACAACATCAGAAAATTTTAAAAACCAGAATGATGGTTGCTTTTTCTATTCTACTCTTATCACTCTTAATTGGATTTTATGGGATTTACAATTTCTCTAATGGAGGTTTTGCGAATGTCCAATAGTTTATTTGATTCGTATGAATTTATAACAGGTTTATTTTATAGCCAGAAGAATTCCTGTTTCTATAAATTTTTACAAAACAATGAGTCTGTAAAGATGGTGGCTTTAAAAGATCTGAAATTAAAGGATATTTTAAAGGATATTCGATTTCCTATTTGGCTTCTTAGGCATAGTGTTGGAGTGAAATCGGGAGAAGAAGATTATTCTGATGTAGATATTGATTCTATTCGAAATACCAACGAGAGAAGAAAATTAGAATTGGAGCATTCGAAAGTAGGAACTTCTGAAATTCGAGATTTGAATTATAGAGGAATTTCTGTGAATGTAAAATCAGATAGTTATTCTCATGCAGTTGGTCCTATTCATGCAGGAATTATTGAACCAGGACATTTTCGATTTAGTGTTACAGGGGAATATATCCAACATCTAAATATACGTTTGGGTTTTCAGAAACGAAATATTCTTTCTTTATTAAAGGATAAATTACCATTATCCGCTTTACCGATTGCGGAGGCTATTTCAGGAGATTCTTCGGTCGCCTATGCAACTGCATTTTCTCGGATTTATGAAGAGTCTGCCGGAATCAAAGTTTCCGACGAAGTAAAATTGATTCGTATGATTCTACTCGAAGTCGAAAGAGTCGCAGTTCATATCGGGGATTTGGGAGCTATTGCAGGAGATATTGGCTATTATCCTCTTCATGGAGTTTGTGCTACAGATAGAGGAGTTCCACTTGGAGTGATGGAAACATTGACAGGATCAAGGTTCGGCAAGGCAACAATTTTTCCTGGAGAAGTTCGGTTAAATAAAAATCTAAACTTATCAATTCTAATTACACTAGCGGCTAATCTAATCAATTGTTTTAGGCGAGTTGAATACCAATTCCAAAGAGCGGTTAATTCAAGTACTATTCGAGAACGTTTAGATGACTGTGGACGAATCACAAAGTTACAAGTTCTCCAAAATAGTTTCATTGGAATGCCAGCTAGAGCAACGGGGTTACGAATGGATATGCGCTATTCAGAGCCACTTTACCAGACTGCTAAGTATCCTCTTGATTTGAATTTAGAAAGAGAATATTTACAAGGTGATGCTTGGTCTAGATTTTATCTTCGTTTTTTAGAAGTTAAAAACTCAATTACATGGCTTGAAAAGATTCTTCCAGAATTAGATATTACAAAGATCGGGAAAGGTCCATTGTATCTTCAGAAAATCAAAAAATTCAAATCTGGTCTATATTTTCAAAGTGTAGAAGGATGGCGTGGTTCGGTTCTAGTTGCGTTAGAGCTAAATGCAAAAGGACAAATTGAAGAGGCATACATACGCGATCCATCCGTTTTAAACTGGCATGCGTTAGAGCTTGCAGTTAGAGGAGAGTTAATTGGCGATTTTCCGCTCAATAACAAATCATTTAATTTAAGTTATGTGGGGTTTGATCTATAATGGGAATTTACGAAATTAAAAACTTATTTAAAAAACATACAACAATGGATTTTGACAAAGCATCTCCTGTGAATCAAAATGCCAGAGGGGTTCCTGTTCCTTCTAAAGCGAGCACTAATGGAAGTTGTAAAAATTGTAAAGTCTGTGAAATTTCTTGTCCAACGAAAGCCATAGAACTCAAGTCCGATGTAGAAATAAAGTTTGATTATGGTGCTTGTATCCAATGTGGAATTTGTGTAAACGTCTGCCCTTCGGATAAGTTAGAAAATTCGAACTTAGTATATGCGTTTGCGCTCAATCGAGAAGAGTTAAAAATTTCTTTCGTGAAAGGAGATTTTGTTCCAAAAGAATTTCCGACTCCTATCAATGTTGGTATATTTCAAAAACTAACAAAGACGAGAGGTTTCAATTACAGGGAAGTAGCCGCAGCAGGGAATAATAGCGTTGAATGGGAATTAGGCGCAAGTTTCAATAACTTCTTTGATTCGGAGGGACAGATGATTCGAAGTGTCGCTTCTCCTAAACATGCAGACGCGATTCTGTTTTCCGGACCTGTGAGTCAGAATATGGAAGGACCATTACAAACTGCATGGGACTGTATGCCTGAGCCTAAAGCATTGATTGCGGCTGGAACTGAAGCGATTTCAGGTGGTTTGTTTCCAATGGGCAAAAGACCCAAAGAGCCTGATTTGTTTATTGCCGGTGATCCACCTAGACCCGATGTGATGTTAAATGCATTTCGATTTTTAATGGGACAATTTAAGTTTGCATTTCAATTTGCGTTAAAAGAAAGAATTGCAAAATTACGAGAGAGTAAGTAGGGGATAATATGGATAATACGAAATTGCCTAAAGATGGGTTTACAGGACTTAAAGAAAATTGGAAATCAGATATTCTTTCTGGGTTTACTATTTTTCTAATAGCATTGCCACTCTGTATAGGAATAGCAATTGCATCAGGTGCTCCACCAATGGCGGGACTTTTTGCTGGAATTGTAGGTGGGATTCTTGCTTCGATTTTAGGTGGTTCTTATGTAACTATCAATGGTCCTGCCGCCGGTTTGATTGCAGTTGTAGTAAACTCAATCAATGTTCTGGGCGGCGGAGATCCAAAGTTAGGATTTGAATTGACGTTAGCCGCGATTGTGATTGCGGGGATAATCCAAATTATCCTTGGTTTGTTAAAGGCTGGGAATCTTAGTGTATATTTTCCAGGTTCAGTAATCCACGGGATGATGGCTGCAATTGGAATTATTATTATTTCAAAACAGGCTCACGTATTATTAGGAGTAACCCCTGAAGCAAAATCAATAATAGGATTACTGGGAGAGATTCCTACTAGTTTAATGAAATTTAATCCTGAAATTGCAATCATTGGAATTGCAGGTATTATTATACTAATTTTATTACCTATGATTAAAACGGATTGGGCAAAAAGAATTCCGGGACCATTGGTTGTAGTTTTAGTTGGGATGGGAATTGGAATGTATTTTGATTTGGAAGATCAACATACATTTACATTCTTGCAACAGACGTATGAAGTTGGACCTAAAAACTTAGTGAATCTTCCAGCTCATATCACTGATGGTTTTACTACTCCTAATTTTTCAAAAGTATTTACATTAGATTTTTTTCTGATGATGATAACTATTATGTTAGTAGCTAGCATTGAATCCTTATTAACCGCTACTGCAATAGATAAATTGGATCCATATAAAAGAACAAGTAATATGGATAAAGAATTAATTTCAAAAGGTGCTGGAAACTTTTTTTTGGGAATGATAGGCGGTTTACCTATTATTGCTGAAGTGGTTAGAAGTTCTGCCAATATAAATAACGGTGCAAAAACAAGATGGTCAAATTTTTTTCACGGTTTATTTTTGTTAGTTTTTATTGCGTTGTTTCCCGAAGTTTTGCATAAAATTCCTTTAAGTGCGTTATCCGCCATTCTAATTATGGTAGGATTTAAACTTGCATCCCCTAAAGAATTTAAACATACTTATGAAAAGGGAATGGATCAGATGATTGTTTTTTTGGTTACTATTATTCTGACCCTAGTAGAAGATTTACTAGTTGGTGTGTTTGCAGGAATCGTTGTAGAAATTTTATTACTTTTGTATCATGGTGTTCCAATGAAAAGTATTTTTAAAGCAGACTTTAGTGTAGAATCTTCTGACAACAATCATATCGTTACTATTCGTAAAACACTTATTTTTTCAAATTATTTATCTGTCAAGCGGGTGTTGTATAGTTTGCCTCTAGGTGGAAATGTTACGATTGCGTTAGTTGATATATCTGTTGTTGGTCATACCACTATGGAATATTTACAGGACTTTATATTTTATTATGAAGGGAATGGAGGTAAGGTGATAGTCGAGGGACTTGAAAAGTTAACACCTCTATCCGATCATCCGCAAGCAACTAGAAAGTTAGTTAATAAATAATACTTGGCGTTTTTAGAGTTTTAAAATTTTTAAGAACGCCAAATCCATTTTCTCTGAGGCCGGTTTCTCGGCAGGATTAAACTCGGAAACAGCAGCTTCCAAATGTTCAATGGATGACTCAATGTATTCATTGATACATTCAATTTTTTTCTCTTCTGCAAATTCATATCCACTTCGTTTACGTTCAAGAAGTATCTGAACCTCTGATTTTACTTTTTCATCTTTAACAAGTTCGTTTAGTAAAATCTCGAACTCCATAGGTGGCGCAATGTTTTTTAGTTCGACCCATTTACAAGCAAGGAGAGGTCTTAGGACATAGAAATACTTTTTTGTTTTTACAAGGTCACGTTTTAAATACTCTTTGTAATTTCGAGAAGCCATATGCAGATAATGGTAAATAGTCGCAATGGGAGAGAAATATTCTTTCGCAATCTCAGTAATGATTTCGTAGAACTTTTCATTCTTCTTATATACGATCGGAGATTTGAGCCATTCAAATAAAACTGGATTTGATTTGTTCATGAGAAAAAATGACTTTCGTAAATCCCATCCGCTATAGTCCATCAAATCTTCAATCGGTATTTCAATTACATCTCGCCTCGGAAGCACCGTCAAATACCAATTAACCTCGTTCTTGTAAATGAATCTTACATCGTAATCACTATCAAGCGACTCAAATCCCCAGGCACGAGAGCCAGATTCAATAGCATAAAGGATTTCTACATTATGCTCTTTTTCGATTTCGGCGAGCTTGGTTTTGATTTTAGTTTCGATTTGTGGGTTTATCATTATTAGTCGTGTGCCTTTTTATTTTTAGGAGGATAATTAGTATAAAACATTTTTTTCTCTTTTAGATTATTGTCACTGAAAACCAAATTTATCCACCTTTCTTTTTTCATACGGACGCTCAAGTATAGATGCATAGTGATTTTCTTTTAACCACTCTTGATAACTATCAATACCGGGTCCTCCTAAACTAAATGCATATTCTATCCCCATAATTGCAATTACAAAGTAATAATGATTATCTTTAGTCGGAAGTATTTGAAATTCATGGAGCACTTCATAATCTTTCATTGAAATTAAAGGATGATTAAACCTTGTTTCTTCTGAATAAATTCGTCTTTGATGGTAAGGCCAAAATTTAACTCCTTCTCCAAAGCGAGCATATTTTTTAATTTCATCAAGTCCGGGATTTGTCATTACCTCATCAATCCATCCATCCTCTTTAATCAGAGAATACAAAAGTCCCTCAATTGAAATTTTTGCAAGAAATCTTGATAGAATTTTGTTATTATTCTCAGGCTTATCAAAGGCAGGCACAATCATTGCCCCTTTTGGACTAGAAAAAATTCGTTTAGCTTTCATTTCGTCATCTATTAGAAAAAATGTTTTATTTTCCCTTTGATCAAAGAATATTTCTGCTTTTACAAGCTCAGGTGAAATAATAATTGCATTTTCAATTGGTACGCGTCCTTTTTTACTCTCAATTCTTGCGCGATGGCGAACATCTCTAAAGTAAGGTTGTTCAAGAAGTGGCTTTTCCACTTTACTAGCGAAATACTGATTACAATTATCACATACAAATCCTTTCGGTAAAATATGTTCTTTATTCCCTAAGCTCTCAGGAATAATATGTTCAACACTTTTTGAGTTGTCGCTATTTTGTTTACAGAAAAGGCAATTCATAATCCGCCACGGAACATGACTGTATTCTTTCTGCGTTTCTTCTGAAAGAAAACCGGCTGCTCTTCTCCAATGATTTCAAATTGTCTCACAACCGCACTCTGCACTCGCACCCTAATGGAAACTTTAAGCAAGTTGTAATTCTTGCGCTGTATGAATTGTCTTTAATTCTTTCGCAATTTGTTCTAATTTTAATTCTAAATCATAGTGATTTTGTAGATTCAACCAAAAGCCCGGTGAAGTGCCAAAGAATTTAGAGAAGCGCAGTGCAGTATCAGCGGAAACTGCTCGTTTACCGCGAATAATTTCGCTGATTCGCTTTGGGTCTAAATGAGTTTCCTTTGCTAGTCGATAGGCAGTCATATTCATTGGTTTTAGAAAGTCTTCACTTAGAATTTCTCCAGGATGTATAAAAGCTAATTCTTTTTTCATTTTCTAATCTCCTTACTAGTGATAATCAACGATTTCAACTTCATGTGCATTACCATTATCCCATCGGAAACAAATCCGATATTGCATATTAATGCTAATACTATATTGACCTTTTCTGTCACCAGAAAGCAAATGCAATCTATTGCCCGGTGGTGCTTTTAAATCTTCAACAACAATCGCACTATCAATATGCAGTAATTTACGTCTGGCTATTCGCTGTAAGTCTTTGGGAATAGTCTTTGCAAATTCTTTATTCCAAATTTTTTCAGTTTCTTTATCCCCAAAAGACAGAATCATAGTTGATAATGGCGTAATACACCATTAGTGTCAATTATTATTTTCGGAAGCGCATGCGCCCGTAGCAAATTGAAAACTCCACAGCTTCACCGTGGAGTTGGAGGGAGAGCGCGGCGGTGGTGTGCAATGTAGGGGNNCGCCCAAATCTTGGGAAAAAATTCAGATTTACCTTTGCGTAAAGGCTGAAAAATTGGAATTATGAAAACAATGTTTGAGAAAATTTGGGATGACCATCTGGTTACAGAAAACAGTGGGTCTTCTATTATTTATATTGATAGGCACCTCATTCACGAGGTGACAAGTCCGCAGGCGTTTGAGTCTTTGCGCCTTACCAATCGCAAAGTACGTCGTCCAGAAGCGACGTTTGCGACTATGGATCATAACGTATCCACCCGCAGTCGGGATATGGATTTTGCAGATCCGATTTCTGCGATTCAAATGAAAACCCTGATTAA